>NZ_JAHBCZ010000055.1:0-234039 GCF_019956035.1 Pseudomonas sp. A-RE-22 | reverse complement strand
GCCCGACCCAGGTGCCCAACTCCCGATAGACGGTCATAAAACCTGTCGGTTCTGACAGTAGACGGCTTGGGCCCTTAAGCGCCAAATCACGTTGACCAGACGCTCGGCCTGACGGCTTCGTCGGACCGCTGCGGGCCATTATCGAACTCGAGGTCTCGTCCATGGCTGACTCCCGCCCTGCTTTACAGCTGCTGACTCAGGTGTTCAGTGACCAGCAACTCACAGCCTACGCGACGCTGCAAGCGTACCTTGAAGAGGGCGGTTCGATCTTTACGCTGGTGGAAAAGGGCGTACAGGGATTGGTGAGAGACTTTGGCGTGAGCCCCGATGACGCCCGTCAGCTGTCACGGCGCCTCAACAGCATGGCCATTTACCTGCGGCGTCAGTTCATCGAGCACAGCCTGTACGATTCTGCAAAAGAGCAGCGGCGAGCAAGCAGTGGCTTGCTGTCGATGGTTCGAGGCCCCAGTTTTGAGCTGCTGTTCAATCCGCGGTTCGACAGTTTGTGTCCACCCCAGGCCCTGGAATCTGTTGCGTCACCCGTGGCGTATTTGATTGAGTTGATGAGGTGGATCGAGCAACGCATCGAAGCGGCTTCCAACGATATGTTCAAGCTGCCATTGCATGATCGGCGCAAAGACCTGAAGCCGCTGAGCGTCGATTTCAACGCGGTGCATCGATCCGTGTCATCGGTGGACATCATCGTCCCGGTGCTGGAAAGGTTTATCGATATGGCGCCAGAGGCCCTTGAGCAAGCCATGATCGAGGCGCGCTATCCCAATGGGCTTCCTTACTTCCAGCATTGGGTCACGGTGGATACGGTCGCCCGTCACCATGGCCTGTCGGTGGGCAGTTTTGTCCAAAGCGTGAGCCCGTCCTTTCCGTATTTTTTTCAGGCTCAGGCCTGGTACAACGATGCGGGACCGGCCCTGGCCCATGCGTCGAGATTGGGACCTTATCAGCGGCGGTTGCTCACGGAGGAGGCTGCCAAGCTCGCCGACCGCGACGTATTTTATGCGCACAACTTTGGCACCGATGACTTGACATGGCAGGACCTCGAAGAGATGCCATTCTTCGGCGAACGGACCAAACTCGACACCCGGGGGCTCGAGGCCTTGCTGTCGGTACGCGGCTTTGCGCCAGTGCGTTCGGCCAATGTGACCTACTCGTCGCAAACGGAGTCCGACGTGCCGGAAAGCGGGCGCTCGGGGTCGGTTTATCTCAACGCCAACGACCACCCGGGTGTCAGTATTGTGGGTAGCGCAGATGGCCCTGCGTTCCTCCACAGGCTGTCAGTAAGCCCTGGCGACGCCGCAGGACTTGCGCGTTACGACCGAATGAATCGCAAGTTGCGCCTGGATCAATGGCTGGCACTGCCGAGTGAACAGGTGGATGCGCTGCTGGTGGCAGCCATCAAGGCTGAAGTACACGGTGATGCAGCCACCAGTGCCTGGTGGATCACCGAACAGGTCGTGCATGCACTGGGGCTGTTTCAGTCGCTGCGCGAGCGCTATGAATGTCCCGTGAACGACTTTGCCGTGTTTATCGACGAGTTGTCGATTTACGGTCGCGGTGAAGCACTCTCCCAATTCGATCAGGTCTTCAATAACCAGGGCGATTATCGTGAGCCCTTGAAGCTCGACAACGGACCGTTTCCGATCGTGCCGGCACCTGAGGTGCCCGATCTGACCGTCAGCCAACTGTGCAGCGCGTTGGGCATCGACCTGCAGACCTACAACTACCTGGCCTTGGCGATTGCCAATGCCCATGGCGTCGACGGAGAGAGTCTGTCGCGTAACCTGGCGATCATGTCCAGTTTCTACCGCATGGTGAAGCTGCCCCGGCTGTTGGGCATCACCCCGGTCGAAGGCGTGTTGATGCTGACGATGCTGGGGGGGGAGATTTGGCTCGACGGCCTGGCGGGTGTGCCCCTGATCAATTCCACCGCAAGCGATAGCCCGGATGTGCTGAACCTCATCCAGGCCATGCAATTGTGTGTGGACTGGTGTGCCGATCGCGACCTGCCGGTGCTCTGGATGGTGCAGCAGGTCTCCCAGCCCTCGGTGTTGGACACCTCCCTGGACGCCGAAGGGCGGTTTTTTGAACAGGTGCTCAACCTGTTGCCCGGCGCACTGCTCACCCACTCGGCGATCCTGATGGCGGGTGTGCCGGCGATGGCGGGTGCCAGTTGGCTGGAGTTGCTGGGGATGCAAACGACATTGGTCGAGTTCGATGGGCTGGTGATGTCGCGCACGGGAACCGAGGCTCAATACCTGGCCTTTGCGCGAGAACAGCTTGAGCACGCCGTGGAAATCGGCCTCGGGGAACAATATGAGCTGGAGCGCCCCGCCATTGTCGAGAGAATGCTCACCGTGGTGTTGGAAGCCAGGGATGCTCAGGTGTCGGTGGTCAAGGAATGCCTGGCGGTTTACACGGGTATCGGTACCGAGCAAGCGCTCGAGGTGCTGGTGTGGGCCAATTCAACGGTGAGTCGGCTGCTGCGCCAGGTGCTCGAACGCGACCTTTCGAGTCTTGAAGGCCTGGTGAAGGGTCGCAACGCATTGACTGACCCATTGCTTGCGCTGTTGGCCGATGTGCGCCGTCGCAGTGCGGTGGTGGCGAAACTGGAGCTTGGCGCCGAGGTGTTGCGCGACTATCTGGATTACGGCCATAAAGCCTGGCTGGACCAGGACGACAAGCACGCGTTCACGGTGCGCACGCTTTACTACCTGAGCACCCTCGCCCGTGCGTTTGAGCTGAGCGACCAGCCGGCGCAGACGTTGCTCGACTACCTGCGCGAGGTCAATGCGCTGCCTTCTCCGATAGGGGGGCACGCAATGCATTTGGCCGAACAAGCGGCGTCCATCCGGCTGGCCAACTTTTTTGACTGGAGCGTGCAAGAGGTGCGCGAGTGCGTCAGCCGCATCGAATCCGAGCACAAGATCCTGAAAAACCTGCCCCAACTGGATCTGTTGATGCGGGTTCGGGTGCTGGCGGCGCGCACCGGCATGGATGCCTTGACGATTTTCCTGCTGGGCGGGTTGCCGGAAGAGATCGACAAAGCCGCCTACAAGGAAGCCGCCGAGCATGCCTTGCTGAGCCTGTCCGAATCCGATAGGCCGCCGGCGACCTTCACCGGGGATCTGAAACAGCTCGTTACCGTGACATGCGTCCCGGACAATACCGTGGTGGTGGCGGCGCCTGGGAAAAAAATCACCTTCACCGTCACCCTTATGGACAGCAATGGGGAACCGTTGAGCGGAGTCAACGTTTACTGGAGCGCCGAGCTGGGAACCATTGAAACCCAGGCGACGAATACAGACGGGGTAGTTGAGGCCGAGTACATACCGGGCAAGGTGTTGGGGCGGGACACGCCGCAATTCTGGCTCGATCTGTTTGAGCGCGAGTATGCCCCTACCGTCGAGGTCATTTTCGATAAGCTCAACCTGGACGTCCCAAGAGCGTACATATCGCCAGTACCTCTGGGAACGGTGCCCTTCGGTCAGGAAGTCGAACTCTACGCCACCATTATGGACCGTCATGGAAACCTTGCGACAAACCATCCGACACGCTGGCTAACCACCGATATGGGCGGGGGGGAAGGCCGGGTGGTTTATCGACCGGACCAGTCCTACACCAACCAGGAGGGTCTGGCCCGGACATTTGCTTCCAGCCCTACCGGCGGAAGGCTCAAGATCACCATCACTCCCGACGGTGACGCGTTCGCTGATTTCCCGCCCATCAGCTTTGAAAGCGAGGAGCACGCATCATGACAGGGAACACGATGGGTGACTTGCTCGAAAAACGCCGGACCGCCCTGATCGAATACAGTCTCGGGCACGTTGGTAAAAGTGGCGAGAATCCACCCTACAAATTCCTGCGTACCCCAGCGGACCTGTTTGAACTGCTGCGTCTGGATCCTCTGGACAGTTACCCGGTGCAGAGCTCCTGGGTCGCTGAAGCGACCAGCTGCGCCCAGCAGTTCATCCACGCCGCCTACCGCAAACTGGAACCCGGCTATGCCGACACCGAGTTCGACAAGCGGGACCTGGCCACCTGGGAACTCTACAACAACTACCCGGATTGGTCGGCGCTGCAAATGATCGCCCTTTACCCGGAAAACTTCATCAACCCCTTCGTGCGGCAGCGCAAGACCAGCCTGTTCAAGACCCTTGAAAACAACCTCAACCAGGCACACTTGAACAGCGATTCGGTTCAGGTTGCCTTGCAGGAGTACCTGCAAACGTTCGAGCAAACCTGCAACCTGGACGTGCTCAGCAGCTACATGGACAGCGTCTCGCCGGCCCGGGCCGACTACTACTTTGTCGGACGCCAGCGGGTGCCGCCTTACCAGTATTTCTGGCGCAAGGCCGAGGTCGAGCTTTCCCCCAGTAGCACCGCCATTAACCCGGCGGCCTGGAGTGAATGGCTGCCGGTGGATACGCCCACGGGCGTGACGGTGATGGACATCCGGCCGGTGTTCTGGAGTGGGCGACTGTGCCTGGTGTGGGCCGAGTGGCAGTACAAGGTCGGAAGCGAAGACGAGGAAGAGGACGAGGACGAGGACGAGGAGGCCAACGTAAGCCTGCCGCACCGGCTGGACATCAAAGTGGCGTTCAAGGCCCAGAACGGCCGGTGGTCGGCGCCGCTGAGCCTGCACAGCAGCGTGCATGACAGCGACCTTTCCCAAGGCGCCCGGTTGATTGCGACCGTGTGGGCCGACCCTTACAACCCCAAGGGCAAGCTGGGCGTTTTTTTAACCAACGACGAGGCTTCCCTCAAGGTGTTTGCGGTGCGCGATGTGCTGTTCCGCCCTCTGGCCTGGGACGATGGTGGCTGGTTGGAGCAGGCGGCGCTCAAGCGTTTTGTCACGGCTGAGACGGTTCAACACCCGCTGATGAATCAGCCGGCCATGGTCACTGTCGTGGACAGGCCGGGCACGATGACACCCTACCTGGGTCTGCAGGCTGCGGTGTTTCGCGTCGATGGCTTCGATGAACTGGTGGTCTGCGGCTACTGCCGGCCAACGGGTTTGACCGGACTCCCTGTCCTCATGGACTTGAAGTTGGTCGGTCGCACCACCGATGATCCAGAGGACGTCTCGGAGGCTTTTCCCATTGCCGGTGGCTGGAGTACCCCATGGCGGGTTTATAGACGGGCGAGCGGTTCATGGCCGCAGCCGACCACGTTTACGTTGGGTGGCTCCTTGGGTCTGGGTGCCCAAAATCAGTTTCAACTGACCATTATCAATGTGACGGATTTCCCCCCCGTCTCACTGCTCAAGAACAGCTTCGATGCGGCGCAGTTCCTCTCCCTCAACCAGGCCGAGCTCACCCTTGAATACGCCCGGCTGAATTCGCTGTTCGGCCCAGAGTTGGTACAGCGTTCCAATATCTCCGTCGATGCGGTGCTGGATTGGGACACGCAGTTTCTGCCGGAGCCGCCCCCGGAATCGAAAACGATCAGTGAGCCCAACGGGGCCTTCGACGGTGCTAACGGTCTGTTCTTCTGGGAACTGTTTTTCCACCTGCCGCACCTGGTGGCCACACGCTTGCGCACCGAGGACCGCTTCCTGGAAGCGCAGAACTGGTCGCATTACCTGTTCGACCCGCAAGCGCCGGCCGACCCCGACAACGGCCAGTACCCCAATCCAAAACCGGCGTATTGGCGCTGCCGCCCCTTGAGTAGCGCCGGCAACCTGGGCTGTGAAACCCGGGCGCCCACTGACCCCGACGCCATCGGCTATTCGGCGCCCCGGCACTTCCAGATTCTGGTGTTCTCGGAGTACGTCAAGAACCTGATGGCCTGGGGCGACTGGTATTACCGCCAACTCACCCGTGACAGCCTGGTAGCGGCCAAGCTGTGTTACGTGCAGGCCGAATTCCTGATGGGCAAGGCGCCAGCGGTGCGAACGGTCAACCGTTGGGAAACCGACACGGTGGACAGCTTGATGAACAAAAGCATGTCGCGACCGGCCCTTGAACAATTTGAACAAAACCTCGCGTTCAGCCTGGCGGACTTTCCTGCTGCCGCCGAGGCGCCGCCGCTGCTGGGGCTGTTGGCCAACGAGCCCTTCAAGGCACCGATCAATGAACAGTTGCTCGCGCTGTACGATTTGCCTGGCCAGCGCCTGCATAACCTGCGCAACAACCTCACCCTGGACGGCAAGCCACTGGAACTCGCGCTGTTCAGCCCGCCCACCGATCCCAACGCGTTGCTGCGCGACCTGGCGGCCGGTGGTTCCGGTGCGCCAAGACCCATGGGCGGGCGGTTGGTGGTGGGGGCTTTCCGCTGGCGCACGACGTTCGAGGTGGCATTGCGCGCCGTGCAGGCGCTCCAGGAACACGGCACCCAGGTGCTGCGATTACTCGAACAACGGGACCTGATCGAACAGCAGGAACTGCAGCAGAACCATTTGGTGGAACTGGGTATCTACGCCCGGACTGTGCAGGAACAGAACATCACTCAGCTACAGGCGAGCAAGAGCGCGCTGGAGCAAAGCCGGGCCGTGGCAGAGGAGCGGGCAATCGCTTATGCGCTTCTCTATGACGAGAATGTGTCGAAGGTTGAGTACGAGGTCATGGAGAACTTGCAGATCTCCAAAATCCTGGCGCTGACCTCGGCAAGCATCAAACCTGCGGGCGCCGTGATTGCCTCGCTGCCCACTATTTTTGGTTTGGCCAACGGTGGGCATCGTATCGACAAAATGGTCGACGCGGTTTGTTTCGGCCTGGATATAGCGTCGTCGACGATGCAGATAGACGCGGACAAACAGGCCACCACCGAAAGTTACCGTCGCCGCCGCGAAGAGTGGCTACTGCAGCGTAATCAGGCACTGGCGGAGGTGCGTGCGCTCGATGCACAAATCACCGCCCAGACCCATGCGGTGAGCGCCGCTCAAACCACACTGGATCAAACCCTCCTGGCCAACAACCAGGCCTTGACGGTGTACAACTTCATCAAAAAGCGCGCAACCAACGCCGAGCTGTACGGCTGGCTGCTGGGCCAGTTCAAGGCGTTGCACTACCAGGCCTACGATGCCGTCGTCAGTCTGTGCCTCAGCGCCCAGGCCTCGCTGAGTGCCGAAACCGGTGATTATGATTCGCAGATCCCCTTGCCCCAGGTCTGGCTGGACAATCGCCACGGCCTGACGGCAGGCGAACACCTGCGCGGGCATTTGCTGCGCATGGAGCGCGAGTACCTGCAACGCTATGAACGGCGGCTGGAGCTGGTCAAGACCCTTTCCTTGCGCCAGTTGTTCGATGACGCGAGCGACCCGCAGGCGGGCACCAACAGCAGTTGGGCCAACGCACTGGATCAGTTGCGTACCAAAGGAACGCTGGAGTTCAAACTCTCGCAATTGCTGTTCGACCGCGACCATCCGGGGCATTACTGTCGGCAAATCAGCTCGGTCGAGGTCGACCTGCCTGTGCTGATCGGGCCTTATGAACATGTACGTGCCACCTTGCTGCAGATCAGCAGCATGACGGCTACCAAGGCCACCATTCCGGCGGTGGAGTACTTGCATGATCCCGCGGGTCGCGTGGCGCCTTCCGATGTGCAGATCAACCTGCGCAGCGGTCAGCAGATAGCCTTGTCGATGGGGCTTGGCGACCACGGCATGGTGGCGATGAAATTCGATGACAGCCTGCTCAATCCCTTCGAAAACACCGGGGTGGTTTCACGCTGGCTGTTGAGCTTCCCAAGGCCGGAAAAGGAACCGCAGAAGAGCATGCTGCTGTCCTTGACGGACATCATCGTGCGTATCCGTTACATGGCCAGGGCCGGAGAGCCGCCTTTCGTGCGAGCCGTCGAAGATCAGATCACCAAGACCGAAAGCAAACTGTCCCCCTTCTCAACCGTCGAAGGAGCAGGTCGCCATGAATAAACCGATTATCCTGGCCAATGAAAATCTGGTGCTCAATGGCGACTTCGAACAATGGATCGATCACTGGATACAGGAACCGGCTTCGGGTTACTTGGGGACTGCGAGCGATTGGTATGAAGAGGAGGGCCAGCACGTTCGTTTTCTGACCGCCGGCAATGGGGCTTCGGTCAATCAGGCGCTGACGGCGCCCAAGGATCCGGGCGCTCAAGCTCGCTACGTCCTCACGTTCCTGTGCGAGACGAGGCACACCGAACCGGGCAGGCTGCTCATTAGCAGCGATAAACAGCCGCAGGAGCAGGAAATCCTGTTGCCGCCGGGTCCGGCCCGGGATGCGCAGGAGGATCAGGCGCGACGCAGGGACGGTCAGCCGCGGGAGTACAGACCCATTCCCTACAACGTCCCGTTGGACCTGCCGTTCAACGCTCAAGACATCCTCACGGTGAGTATTCATAGCCCGCGAAACGTTCCCGGTGACGTTTTCTCGGATGTCCGCATCACGCGTATCAACCTCCAGTTGCACCTTGAGCCAGCGCTGATGCAAGCACTCAAACTTGATGAGCAAACACGGCCGGCAACCGGGCGCTTGTACGTGTGCCTGGGGGCCTCGGGTGACTTGGCTCACCAGCTAGAGTTCGTTCCCGATCCGGGCAATGCCTGGGTCGGCACCCAAGCGGCGTTGACCAGCGACGACAATCCCCAGGAGGCGCTGATGGCGACCCCGGCCTGGGGCGTGGATCACCCATTGGATTCGGCCTGGACCCTGGACTGCCCGGCAATCGGTGAAGACGGGCCGTATTCGTTCTCCATGGACCTGGTCAACCAGTACGCCGCTGAGGTCTATCCGGTGCAGGTGTCCCTGGGTCATCATCGATTGGCTTTTCGTGAAGTGCTCGAGGCGGCGTATTACCCGGTGCTGGAATACGACCAAAGTGTGCGCTTGGGGGTGCAGGTCACTTCTTATTACACCGGGCAACCCTTGAGCGACCGCACCGTGAACTGGACTTCCACGACCGGGCAGGTCGCCAGCGTTGCCATCACCCGAACTGACGGCTGGGCCTACTTTGATTTTCAGCCGGCGCAGGCCGGTGATGTCGAGATCCAGGCGTCGGTCGAGAGCCTTTACTACGCCTCTGGCGTGTTGACTCAAACCTTGATGGTGCGGGTGCTGGCGACGGATCCGTGGAAGGATGTGCGAACGGTGGTCGAGGGGGTTGAGTCGCCTTGGGAGGAAAAAACCGGTTACCCCAACCGCGGCTCGGATTATCCCCTCGACGTGAAACTGCCCGCCGCCAGTCCCTTGCAGGGGACGCAGCTGTCGTTGCACTGGAGCGGTGATTCCCACGAGCAACTGGGGGTTGTCGTCAATCCGGCCCTTGAAGCGGCGGTGCCGGTCACCGGTGCCGAGCTGGTCTGGACCCTGACCAGCGAAGATCGTTATGACGGTCGCTTCGAGCTGCAACTGGCCTGCTCGAAACTGTTGCTGCCTTCACCGAAAAAAACCATGTCGCTGGCGCGCAATCTGGTCCGGGTGGGAAACGTCCGAGAGGCCAACAAATTTCCCGTGGTGGACGAAAACGAAAGCGTGCTGTTGCGGGTGCAGGTGGTGCACTTCGTGGCCAGCGGCGACGGCGATCCGGTCATCAATGCCCAGGTCGAATGGAAGGCTGGCGCCGAGTCGATTTCCACCGTCACCACGGGCGCCGGTGGTTGGGCCAGTGTGTTGTACACGCCGCAGAGCGCTGGGGACAAGGTGGTCATCGCCAGCATCAAGGCCCACGAGCAAGCCGTTGCGGTGGAGCAGCCTTTCGATGTGACGGCGATTGCGACCAGCCCCTGGAAAAGCGAAGTCAGTATTCTGCTCGATGGCGAGGTGGTCCAGCGCAATACGCTCGGTGTGCTCTGTCGACGCGGGCAGACCCACACACTGAAAGTCGTGCCCAACGCCGGCAGCCTGTGGATCGATAAAAACATCAGTTTGCATTGGCGAGGGGCCGCGCCGGATATTGGGCTGTTGCCCAGTGACCTTGGAACGCCCAAGCGGTTGGAGGCGGCTGGCGCCCAATGGACGCTCGCCTCACAGGTCAATAGCAGTACCAGCAGCCTGTTTGAGCTGGAGTTGCGTCTTGAGAGCGTTTCAGTCGTTCGCGAGCTGACGGGGCGATTGGTGTCCGAGGACCTGGCGGAAGAAGTCAGCCTGAGACTCGACCAGATTGCCGCAGCACTGGACGCCCAGGCGCTTTATCCGTGCCTGGGGGCGCTTCATCGGTTTAGCGTTTTGCCCAATGCGCTGAGCCCGCTGGTGGGGTTGGAATCAACGCTGGCATGGTCCGGGACACCCGCCGAGGAGTTGGGGGCAACGGTTCGTCCGGTGTTGAATCTTGCGCAACCGATCAACGACGGCGGCGCGATCTGGATGCTGGATTTTACCGCCAGTGAGCAACCGGGCGAGTTTGCCCTGGCGTGGGCAGTGCCTGCGCTGGACTTCGTCGCCACCGCCAAGCCGATGACGTTGGCGCATAACAAAGTCAGGATCCAGGGCTGGCGCGAATCGCCGGTCGACCCGGTGGTCGGGCAGGATCCTGCGTGGCTGTGGGTCCAAGTGGTTTCTCATTTCACAGGGCTTGCCGTGAGTCAGGTTCCGGTGACCTGGACAGCGGGCAGGTCAAGCGCGCAACCCACCGACGCCGAAGGCTGGTCCGGTTTTCCCGTGGCGCCGGCCGCCGCCGGAACCCAGGCGGTGAAGGCCTCCGTGAGCAGTCGTTACGACGGCTACGAAGAGGAGCGCCCCTTTGAAGTCACGGCGCTGGCAACTGATCCCTGGGCCGGGCTGACGGTCAGCTTTGATGGCGCCGCGGCGCAGCCCTGGGGCGAAAAAACCTACTTCCCACGCCGCAAGGGTGAACATGTTTTTGAGCTGATGGCTCCCGAGAACAGTCCTCTGTTTGAGCGCGAGCTGACGCTTGGCATGACCGGAACCGGGCCGAGCGAACTGGGCATCAGCTTTTTGCCTGACCCCCTGGGAATGCCTCGCGAGTTTCCCAGCGATGGCCTGCGGTTCACGCTCAAGGCCGGCGATCTGAAGGACGGGGGCTTTGCTTTGCGCCTGGCGTCCCAGCGCCTGGCCAGCCTCTCCCCGGCGAACGCGATGTCGTTGGGCGAGGGCGAGCAAGTGCTGGAGATCCGCTGGGACAGCGGTGTTCACCAGACACTGGACTGGGAGCAGGAACTGGTCGAACAGGTCGCCGTGGTCTCTTCCATCAGCGGCAAGCCGATTGCCGGGGTGACCGTGATCTGGCGTGGTGATGACCTGGGGGAAGTGACCACCGTGACCGATTATTACGGGGTGGCGCGCGTGCGCTATGTTCCCACCACGCCCGGCGCCGCGCAGTTGACTGCGACGGTGGGGCAAGGGCAGTACGCGTCATCGGTGGCGCTGTCGTACTTTTTGCACGAGCCCCGGGAAATCCAGTCGCTCATCAGCGACAAACCCAACGGTCACCTAGGGGAGCTGGTTTCAGCGGTCGTGACTGTGGTGTCGGCCATGACTGGCGAACCTCTGGAGGACGTCGAGGTGCGATGGGAGTATCCCCAGATCACGATTGCAGCGACCAGAACAAATGTCGATGGGCAAGCCGAGGTGCAATTCAGGCTGCCCGGAGTCAGGAAGGGGGTTCTATACGCCATTGTCACGGGGGGGTATGCGGGATGGGAGATGGCAGCTCTCAGCTTTGAGCTGCTGCCCAATGACATGACATGGTTGCAGGACTTCAGACCTTACGTTGATGGCAGGCCCGTAGAGTGGTCTGAAGTCAAGTTGAATGTATTCGCAGGACAGGTTTGCACGCTGAAGCTGGATTATGGGGGCAGTTGGCTGATTGGCGAGCCGGATGCCCAGATTTGTCTGCAATTCAAGCCGGGAGAAGAGGTGCAGGGTCTGGTGTTCGATCCGCCTTTGGGGCAATTGGTTGCGATGGAGCAGGGCGGTACTTCTTTGAGTTGGACTATTTTTACCGACCAGGCGCAAAACAGGCCTTTTGTTCTGGAATTCGATATTCCCTTGATAACCGAAATGCCACCGTCGCCTCCTTTGTCAGGGATTACTCGCGATGAAGATAGCTGGCTGGAGGAGTTCACCTTCTACCTGAACAGTCAGGAATTCGATCTGGCTCATAGAAGGCTCAGCCTGAAAGATGGAACCAATAACACCTGGGAGCTGCGAGCCAAGGAAGATAGCGCCCTGATAAACGCCACGAGTGTCGCTTTGTGGATGTCGGGAGGAGACGCGCTTCAGTTGGTTTTCGATCCGCCGTTGTTTCAACCACAGCCCGTGACCACAGTCCCCTTGAGTTGGTCGATCCTGACCAAAGCATCACATTGGGGTTCTTTCACGTTGGAGTTAAGAAGTCCGGACCTGCCCTCGCGGTCAATCGACGCCGAGGTGAATGTTCATGGGACCTGACAACATCGCCTACAAATCCCCCGCTTTCTTCCACCCCAAATACAACGTCACCAGCTCGGCCCCCAATTCCCCGGGCCGGGCTTGCAGCACCGCCATCCCATGGGCGCTCAGCCGTTCATGCAGCGTCGCCCGGGCATTCAAATACTCCACCGTCCCGCAATACGCCAGCGCCTCGGGCAAGGTTTGCACCGGCGCCTGGCGCAGCCGGTCCAGCGCCTCTTCCCGCAGGCTCGCCACCAATACCCGATGCCGTTGACCCAGCCGTTTGACGGCGGTCAGCAGTTCTTCATCGTCTTCGTCCCGCAGGTTGGTCACCAACACCACCAAGGCCCGGCGTTTCTGCCGGGCCAGCAGTTGGGTGACAGCGGCCTGGTAGTCGGCGGGGTGCTGGCTGCTGTCGAGGTCGTAGACGGTGTTGAGCAACACATTGAGCTGTCCCGTGCCTTTGACCGGCGCGAGGTAGCGCGACTGTTCGCTGGCGAAGGTACTCAGGCCCACGGCATCGCCCTGGCGCAGCGCGGTGTAACTGAGCAGCAGGCAGGCGTTGAGGGCGTGGTCGAAGTGCGACAGCTCGCCGTCCTGGCTACGCATGCGCCGGCCGCAGTCGAGCATGAAGATGATCTGTTGGTCGCGTTCGTCTTCGTATTCCCGGGCAATCGGCGTGCGATGGCGGGCCGTGGCCTTCCAGTCGATCTGGCGCAGGCTGTCGCCCTCGCGGAATTCGCGCAGTTGATGGAATTCCTGGCCCTGGCCGCGTCGTTGCCGCTGGCGGATGCCGAGCTGGCTCAGCCAGTTGTCCACCGCCAGCAGTTGACCGTCGTAGAGCCTGGCGAAATCCGGGTAGACCCGAGTCTCATCGAGCGCATCCAGCAGACGCTTGTCTGTCCACAAGCCCAATGGGCTCGGCAGGTTGATCTCGCAATGTTCGAAGGCGAAGTGCCCGCGCTTGAGCGGGCGCAGGCGGTAGCCGACCTGGCTGCGTTGGTCGGGTTGCAGCTCGACGGACAGTGGCAGGTTTTCGAAGTCCAGGCCGTCGGGTACGTGATCGAAGACCTGCACGTGCAGCGCTTGGGCAAAGTCATGGCTGATCTCCAGGCGGACTTCACCCCAGCGACCGAGGGCCAGGCTTCCAGGCATTTGCCGTTGCACCCGGGGCGAAGGCAGGCGCCTGACGCGCACCGCGTCGAGCAGCGCCAGGGCCAGCAAGGCCAACAGCAGCCCCCAGTTGATCGACAGCAGTGTCGATGGCAGCGCGATGCCCAGCGCCTGCAAGGCGCCGAGCACGATACTCACGGCCAGCAGCACGGCGAGCCAGGTCAGCAGCAGGCGCGAGGGTTTCATCGACACATTCCCTTTGGGAGAAATGCAGAGTGGGCTTTTGTGGCAAGGGGACTTTTGTGGGAGCAAGGCTTGCCCGCGATTGAAGCAATGCGGTCTCTCAGAAATAGAGGTGCCTGTTTCGCGAGCAAGCTTTGCTCCCACAGCAAGCCTTGCTCCCACATAAATCCCCTCGCCATGTTGGTGTTACTCACAACCGCGGCGCCGGCACTTGATCGAGCAGTTGCCCCAGCACCTGGTCTACCGACAGCCCTTCGATGTCCAGTTCCGGCGCCAGGCGTACGCGATGGCGCAGCACGGCCAGGGCGCAGCCCTTGATGTCATCCGGCACCACGAACTCGCCCCCGCGCAACAACGCCCGGGCCCGGGCGCAACGTACCAGCGCAATCGAGGCGCGCGGGCCGGCGCCTAGGGTCAAGCCCGGCCAACTGCGGGTAGTACGGGCCAGGCGCACGGCGTAGTCGAGTACCTGGTCGTCCATCGGCAGGTCACTGGCAATGCGTTGCAGCGCTTGCACGTCCTTGGCCTGCAACACTATGCGCAGCGGCTGCACGTCGAGCATGTCGGCGCGGGTCGAGCGGCTGACCTGGCGCACCATGTCCAGCTCCTGGTCGGCGTCCGGGTAGTCCATGCGCACCTTGAGCATGAAGCGGTCGAGCTCGGCTTCCGGCAGCGGGTAGGTGCCTTCCTGTTCGATGGGGTTCTGGGTGGCGAGGACCATGAACGGCTGGCTGATGGGCAGGGCACGGCCTTCGAGGGTGACCTGGCGTTCCTGCATGGCTTCGAGCAGCGCGGCCTGGGTCTTGGCCGGTGCGCGGTTGATCTCGTCGGCCAGCAGCAGGTTGGTGAACACCGGGCCCTTGCGCAGCTTGAACTGCTCGGTCTGCAAGTCGTACACCGCGTGCCCGGTGACGTCGCTGGGCATCAGGTCGGGGGTGAACTGGATACGCGCGAACTCGCCGTTGAAACAGCGAGCCAGGGCTCGCACCAGCAAAGTCTTGCCCAGCCCGGGAACACCCTCGAGCAGCACGTGCCCGCCGGCGATCAGTGCCGTGAGCACATCGTCGATCACCGCGCTCTGGCCGACCACCGCTTTACGCAGTTCCGTGCGGATGGCTTGGGCCAACTGACTGGCGCGCTGGCGCTGTTGGGCGGCGTGGGCCTGGCCGTCGACAGGTTCGTTCTGTTCAGTCATAAGGCATTCCTGAGGGTTTGCAAATGGGCGACCTGGCGGCAGAAGTCAGCGCGGGAGAGGCGCTGTTTCGGCCGGGGGCTCAAGGCCTGGCTGATGGCTCGCGTCGGTTGTCGGGTCAGGCGGGCGAGTACCTGCCATTGTTCGGCGACGGCCAGTTGTTCGAAGCCTGGGTGAAGATGACGGGCCCGGCGCAGCACGTCTTGTTGCAAGGCATGCAACAGGTACTCCTGGCCGTTGTGCCGCAGGTGGAAACCGGCGCTGGCCTGCACATGCTCTTCCAACTGACGCCGCGCCTTGGAGGCCGGTTGTTGCAGTGGGCCATGGCGCGCCGCTGAACGCCAGAACCACAGGGCAATCAAGGCCAGCAGCGCCACCAGTGCCTGAGGGAAATAACGCAGCAGCAGGGTCAGCAAGTTGTCGTGGTCGCTGTTGAACAGCAGCGTGACGTCCGTGTCGGCGCTCAAGTACCAGAGCAGCCAGGCATTGTCGTACTGCTCGATGGAGTCGTTCTTCCACAGCTCGGCGTCGGTGATCACGGTGATCGAGCCCAGACCGAGGTTCAACTGCATCATGTGGGTCGACAGCGCGCTGTTGGCCCAGGCCTGGGCCAGGTTATGCGGGTCTTCGAGGTGGAAGTCGGTGTCGAAGCCGATATACGCCGGCGCCTCTTCATCTTCCAGATAGAGCTTGGTCAGTTCCGGGTAACGGTCCTTGATCAATTCAGGGGCTGGCTCCTTGAGGTCCTTGCTCAAAAGTTGCCGCAGGCGCACGCGGTCGAGCAGCAGATCGCCGCTGCTGCCGGTGCTGTCGTCCCACAAGGCTTCGGCAACGAAGAGCAAGCGCCCGCCGGCCCGGGTCCAGTTCATCAGTTGTTCGACTTCCCGTGGCGTCATGTGGGTACGCTCGCCCAGCAACAGCAGGCTGTGCTGGCGAGGTTCCAGGGTGGGCAGCACGTCCAGGCTGTTGGCGTGCTCGACGTTGATACCCCGCTGGCGCAGGAAAAGTTCGGCGGCCAGGTAAGGATTGGCCTGGGCTTCAGGGGAGGGGCCGTGCTCGACGACCTCTTCATAGGGCTCGGCCTTGGTGTAGAGGTAGAGGCCGAATGCGCACACCAGCGCGGCCAGCACGGCGCCGATCAGCCACCCTGCGTGCCGGCTCATCGAGACGCTCCCGGACCGAACAGCTCGCGCCAGCCGTCACACAGTTCCTGTTGCAGGTGTGGCGGCGGTGGACGATGCCCATAGGCAATGTTCTGCCAATGCAGGGTCAGGTTTTTGCTGAAGCCCAGCAGGTTGCCCTGCTTGAGCTGTTCGACACGTTCCAGCACCTGGCCTTCGGTGTCGGCCGGTTTCAAGGGGATCTTGAAGTCATGATGCAATCGGCTGAGCAACGCCCGGTACAGCAGGCCCAGGGCTTCACGGGGTTGCGTGGCCCACAGTTGTTCGACGCTGGCGGCCACGTCGGCGGGCAGGCTCTCTTCGCGAATATCCAGGCCAAACATGCGCGCAGGTGCGGCACGCTCCACCGGCAGGCGCTGCGTCGGTCGGCGATTGACCAGGGCCTTGAGTCGTTCACGGTAGCGCCAGGCCAGCCAGACGATCGCCGCCACCAGGCAGGCCCACAGCACCACCTGGATCAGTGCGGCGGCGATGTCGAAACGTTGGCTGCCGAGCCATTTGAACAGGGTCTTGAGCCAGTTCGATTTCGCCTCGGTCTCGGTCTTGGGGGATTCGGCCGTTTCTTCGCCGAAACGATAACGGATGACGGTCTCGGGGTTCTTGAACGGCGGGGCGTCGAGGATTGCCTTGATACCGTCCCGGGAGGCCTCGCTGGTGAGGGGCTGGTTGAGCAGCCGCGGGCTGTCGGGGGCGTCGCTGTCTTCGGCGGCAAACGTCGGGGGCGCCAGCGGCAGCAGCATGAACACCAGCAGCATCAGCACTGGGGCCACGCCGCTCAGGCGCTGGCGCAGGCGCCGGAATACCAGTTCGATGTCCCACGCCTCGAGGATCGTGCGCCGGTTCAGGTAGAGGCTGAAGCCGCAGGCGACATACACCGGCTCCCACAGGATCAGCAGCAGTGGATAGAGGAAGTTGACCAGGTGTTCGAACCACAACCAGTCGTGCTCGGCCGCTGACACCAGCGTTTCCCAATCCCATTGCAGTTCGACTTGTTGCGGCACGAACAGATAGAACAGGGCCGTCAGGCCGAACCACAAGGCGGTTTCCAGGTGCATGCCGATGATGGTCAACCATTGCGCCGCGCCGCGGTTGCGTTGTTGCAATATCCGCAAGCGCTGCGCTCGCGCCTCACCGGCGAGGCCCTCGAGTTGCACAACCGGCATCACGAAGCTGCGGCTCAGGCTCAGCCGGCGCCAGGTCAGGCTGGCCAGCAACTGCGGCTTGAGCAGCGCAGGCCACTGACGCAACGCCTGCCGCAAGGTGGGGGTTTCGCCAAACAGTGCCTTGGACAGAATGTACAGCGGCAGCCGGTCGAAGGCCGGCTTCAACCACCAGAACAGCATCACCACCAGTGATGGTGAGTCCCACAGCAGCAGGGTCAGCAACAGGTACACCGGCAGCGTGATGATCGCCCAACTGGTCATCAGCAGGCGTCGATGCTGCTGGCTCATCAACACCCCAAGGTCCATGGCTTCCCAGGTGGTGCGTGGGCGGATGACGACGGTGGCGTCACTCAGGCGCATGGCGGACCCGTCCGGCAAGCGACAGATAGCTGATCACCAACAACCACAACAAGGCGCCCACCGTGTATTTGGTGGCCGGTGTCACGGCGCTGGAAGACCAGTAGGCCTCGATGAACGCGGCCATGAGCAAAAACAGCATCACACCGCCGATCATCAGCACGCTTTTGCCCGCCGCGAGCCGCAAGGCCTCGCCCCGGGTCAGGCGCCCCGGCGCGATCAACGCCCAGCCCAGTTGCAGGCCTGCGGCCCCGGCCAGGGCGATGGCGGTGAGTTCGAAGGCGCCGTGGCCGATCACGAACGACCAGAACGTCCCGCCAGAGCCGATCTGGGTCAGGTGCCCGGCCACCGCGCCAATGGTCAGGCCATTGAAAAACAGGAAAAACGCGCTCCCCAGGCCAAACATCAAGCCACTGGCAAAGGTCTGAAAGGCAATGCCGATGTTGTGCATGATGTAGTAACCGAACATGACCCAGTCCTCGCTGGCGGCCCGTTCGACCGAGCGCCCCAGGTGCCCGGACGCCGGGTCATACATGCTACGGATCTGGCTGATTTCGTCGGCGCCGAGCACGCTGTAGACCAGCTCCGGGAACAGATAGACCAGCAGCCCGATGCCCACCAGGCTGCCCAGGAACATCAGGCTGGCGGCCAGCACGAATCGCCATTGTTCACGCACCAGTCGGGGAAAACCGGCGAGGATAAACGCCGAGAGACTGGCCGAGGGTCGGCTGCGGTCCCGGTAGAGTTGCTGGTGACCGCGCAGCGCCAGTTGTTGCAGCGTGTCGACCAGCAAGCTGCTGTAGCCCCGGGCCTGGGCCAGTGCCAAGTGATGGCAAAGCCGTCGGTAGGTAGCGGGGAAGTCGCTGCTCTGGGGCACGCTGCGGCTGCGCTCCAGTTGGTCCAGTTGCCGGGTCAGGTGCTCCCATTCCCCTTGGTGACGGCTTTCGAACAGGCTTTGCTTCATGTCGGCCCCAGCAGGCCGCGGGCGACGCCATTGAGTTCGGCCGCGGCATTCGGCACTTGGACGTTCAGTGGCGCGGCCAGGATGGCAGCCAGTTCGTTGACCCGCGCTGGGGACAGTTCTGCCTGGCGTTCGGCGAAGCCCAGCACGGCGCGTTGCTCATGCAGGCTGAGGGTGAAAGGTGTTCGTATCGGTGCTGCCATCGGCAAGGCGGGGCGTTTGACCGGTTGTTCGCGATATACCACCAGCGTGCCGGCCGCGAGATCGCCCAGGCGCTTGAACGCCGGATGTTGCAGGCAACTGATGGCCCCGAAGGTGTAGCCGAAGGGCAGCATGTCGACGAAACGCAGCAGGTTGCGGATCAACGACGCCGACCAGCCGATGGGCCGGCCATCGTCCTGCACCACGCGCAGCCCCATGATCTGCTTGCCGGGAGAGCGCCCCTGGTTGAGCACCTCGAACAGCACCATGTACCACCAACTGACGACAAACAGCAGGATGGAGCCCAGGCCGATCCCCAGTTCGCCGAAAAACGCCAGGACCAGGAAGAAAAGCCCCAGGACCAGCCCGCGTATGCCCAGGTCGATGGCGAAAGCGATGGCTCGCGGCATCAATCCCGCCGGGCGCAGCGGCAGGTCGATGCCTTCGGGCGTTTCAACCTGATAGCGCGTGTCCAGGGGCGCGGGCAGCGTCGCGTTCCTTTGCAGTGCTGGTGTCTCGAGCATGGGCAACCTGTGATGGGCCAGACCGAATGTTCAATCTCGGCCCAGATGCTAGCAGTCTTCGTGCGGGCAAACGATAGAACTGTGTGTGTCATTTCATGGTTTGCAACAAGATTCGTGGGTACCGCAGATCAACTGTGGGAGCGAGCTTGCTCGCGATGACATCAGTCTATTCAACATTGATGCAAGCTGAACCACCGCTATCGCGAGCGAGCTCGCTCCCACATGGGGTGGGTGGTGGAGCGGCGCATTAGTCTTCAAAAGTTACAGGACTGCTGGTCGCAGGCGGGTTCGAGCGCCTAGACTTCGCCAGTCTTCAGTTCAGGAACAGCCCGTGACTTCCATTTTCTGGTACGACTACGAAACCACCGGCATCAACCCGCGTTGCGACCGACCCTTGCAGGTGGCGGGTATCCGTACCGATTTCGAGCTCAATGAAATCGACGAACCGGTGAACCTGTATTGCCGGCCCAGCGATGACATCCTGCCTCATCCGGCGGCCTGTGCGATTACCGGTATCACCCCGACATGCCTGGCCGAAAAAGGCTTGAGCGAAGCCGATTTCATGACCCGTGTCCACGGGCAACTGGCCGCGCCCGGTACCTGTGGCGCCGGCTACAACACCCTGCGCTTCGACGATGAAATGACCCGCTACAGCCTCTATCGAAATTTCTTCGACCCGTACGCGCGGGAATGGCAGGGCGGCAATAGTCGCTGGGATTTGATCGACCTGGTGCGCGCGGCCTATGCGTTGCGCCCGCAAGGCATTGTCTGGCCGCAAGAGGACGGTCGCGTGACCCTCAAGCTCGAGCGCCTGACCGCCGCCAATGGCATCGACCATGGCCAGGCCCACGATGCGTTGTCGGACGTGCGCGCGACCATTGCCCTGGCTCGGCTGATCCGTCAGCAGCAACCCCGGCTCTACGACTGGCTGTTCCAGTTGCGCAGCAAACAGAAGGTAATGGACCAGATCCGCCTGTTGCAGCCGATGGTGCATATTTCCGGTCGCTTCTCGGCGGCGCGCAACTACATCGGCGTGGTCTTGCCGCTGGCCTGGCACCCGAAAAACCGCAACGCCCTGATCGTCTGCGACCTGCACTTGGACCCCCAGGGCCTGCTGGACCACGATGCCGAAAGCCTGCGCCAGCGTTTGTATACCCGCCGTGAAGAACTGCTCGAAGGTGAGTTGCCGGTGCCGCTCAAGCTTATCCATATCAACAAATGCCCGGTGATCGCGCCGTTGTCGGTGCTGCGTGCCGAGGACCAGCAGCGACTGGAACTGGACATGGAGGGCTATCAGCAACGGGCATTGCGGCTAACTGACGCACAGAAAGTTTGGCAGGATAAACTTCAGGCTATTTATGGTCGGGAGGATTTCACCGCCAGCGAGGATCCCGAGCAACAGTTATACGCGGGCTTCCTGGGGGATCGCGATCGACGTTTATGTGAACAAGTCCGTATGGCGGATCCGCTGCAATTGACCCAAGAACGCTGGCCTTTTGATGATGAGCGTTTGCCGGAACTATTGTTCCGATATCGCGCGCGCAACTTTCCAGACACGTTGAATCCCGAAGAGCACGGGCGTTGGAGACTTTTCTGTCAACAACGGCTGTCATCCCCGGAATGGGGAGCGCCTAATACCTTGGAAAGTTTTGATGCGGCGATGAGGGAGTGGATGGCCCTGTCTACACCAGTACAGCAAGAAGTACTCAGGGAGTGGCAGGGTTACAGTCAGCAATTGCGCAAACGTTTAAGCCTTGAGCCGTGATGAAGTGAAAAGATGACAGGCAAAAAAACGCCAGCAATCGCTGGCGTTTTTTGTTCGCTAAGAACGGTGCGAACCGGTGAGGCTTAACCCAGCAGGGTTGCCCAGCCTTCAACCACGTCACCGCCCCACTTGGCTTTCCACTCTTTCAGAGTCTTGTGGTTGCCACCTTTGGTTTCGATGACTTCGCCGTTGTGCGGGTTCTTGTATTGCTTAACTTTGCGAGCGCGTTTGGTGCCGGTAGTTTTGACGGCGCCACGTGGGGCTTTGCTCGACTTGGCTTCTGGATCCAGCAGGGCAATGATGTCGCGCAGCGACTTGGAGTATTCGCCCATCAGTGTGCGCAGTTTGCCTTCGAATTCAAGCTCGGTTTGCAGTTTGTCGTCTTGGGACAGGTTTTTCAGGCGAGCTTGCAGTTCTTTGATGGCTTCTTCTGTGGCACGGTATTCATTGATCAAGGACATGTGGACTACCTTATGTAGGACGCGGGTGACAAGGAGACAGTGTGGCAATAGTAATCAGACAGTTTCATCAAGTAAACATTTAACCGGTGTTTTATTTAATTAATTAGTGCTGTGCCACAAAAACGCCTGTTGCAGTTAAATACTGCGGCAGAGTCTTCACATCTGTTCACACATATAATCCGCCTTCCCGACCCTCGCAGGCTGTGACCTGGGCTGTCGCCCATGATTCGGCGCGTCATCGATACTGCAGTTTTGCCGCGCAATGGCTAGAATGGCCGCCTTTGCGAAGTTCTGGAGTTTCCCTAATGCGCACTTTTCGTCTGGTGATTGCTTGTCCGGACCGCGTCGGCATCGTTGCTAAAGTCAGTAACTTTCTGGCGTCCCATAACGGCTGGATCACCGAAGCGAGCCATCACTCGGACAATCAAAGCGGTTGGTTTTTCATGCGTCACGAGATTCGTGCCGACTCGCTGCCCTTTGGTATCGAAGCCTTTCGTGAAGCATTCGCTCCCATTGCCGAAGAGTTCTCGATGGACTGGCGTATCACCGACACCGCGCAGAAAAAACGCGTGGTGCTGATGGCCAGCCGCGAGTCTCATTGCCTGGCTGACCTGCTGCACCGCTGGCACAGCGATGAGCTCGATTGCGACATCGCCTGTGTGATTTCCAACCATGACGACTTGCGCAGCATGGTGGAATGGCACGGCATCCCTTACTACCATGTGCCGGTCAACCCTCAGGACAAGCAGCCGGCGTTCGCCGAAGTCTCGCGGCTGGTCAAGCAGCATGATGCCGAGGTGGTGGTGCTGGCCCGCTACATGCAGATCCTGCCGCCGGCCTTGTGCCGCGAATACGCCCATAAGGTCATCAACATCCACCACAGCTTCCTGCCATCGTTCGTCGGTGCCAAGCCGTACCACCAGGCGTCGATGCGCGGTGTGAAGCTGATTGGCGCCACCTGTCACTACGTGACCGAAGAGCTGGATGCCGGCCCGATCATCGAGCAGGACGTGGTGCGCGTCAGCCACAGCGACAGCATCGAAGACATGGTGCGTTTCGGCCGTGACGTAGAGAAGATGGTGTTGGCCAGGGGCCTGCGTTATCACCTGGAAGACCGGGTGCTGGTGCACGGCAACAAGACCGTGGTGTTCTGACTACACTGCAAAGGGCCTGGAGGAGCGATCGCCAGGCCCTTTTTTCATGAGGTTCGCCATGACCGATCCATTGGACAAAGCCACCTCCAAGGCGCCGGCGACCCTGGGCGAGGGCTGCCTCAGCCGCTATGACCCAGATGCGTTGGGCCCGGAGGACGGCACTGAGTTTCCCGATGCCGCGCAATTGTGGGAGCAACTGCATCCCCAGGACGAGCCCGAACAGAAGCCGTGATGCGTCAGGCCTGTCTGAGCCTGACCAGTTTCTTGAGCAACGGTCGCCCGACCATCAGGAAGAACACCGGCCCGCCGGCCACTAGATAAAAGTAATAGGTCACCGCCCGCCAGATCAGAATCGCCGCCGCTGCGGTGGATTTGCCCACCATGGGGGCCAGCAGCGCCGCCGAAGTCAATTCGGCCGCCCCGGCACCGCCCGGCAGCAGGCTGAACTGTCCCGCACTCAAGGACAGCATCTGGATCAGGAAACTCCAGGCCCACTGCAGATCCGCTCCCAGCCCCTTCAACGCCAGGTACAACACGCTGTAGCGCAGCGCCCAATGCAGGCAGGTCAGGCCGAAGACCTGGAACAGTGTCTGTTTTGGCAGTTTTAAGGTGTCGGTGAACGCCGCCAGGAAGCTCAGGATCTTGCGCGCCCAGCGTCGACGGGTAACGGCTTTTACGCGCAGGTGGCGAAGCAGTCGAGCGCCCAGCAGAATCAATCTGCGGTGATAGCGGGCCACCAACACGCAGCCAAACAGCCCGCCAAACAATGAAATCGCACTTAACGCCAACATCCATTCCATGCGCTGGCTGAGATTCTGGAACAGCGCGTAAAACAGAATGCCGACCAAGGCGCAGAGGAAGAACAGCAAGTCGCTCAATTGATCCATGGCAAACACCGCGCTGCCATGGGCCGGGCGCACGCCGTTGCGCGCCAGCAGGGCCATCAGCGTCAGTGGGCCGCCACTGCCACCGGGCGTCGCGCACATGGCGAACTCGGTGGACATCACCACGCCGATGCTTTTCAGCCCGCCGATGCGCCCACGGTGTTCCCCCAGCAGCAGGCGCAAGCGCACGGAGTTCAAGCCCCAGCACAGCACGATCATGCCGAGCATGGCCAGCAGTAGCGACAACGGAAAGCGCTGCACCCGTGACCACATTTCCCCGCCGCCGACCAGCAGCGGCACCAGTAGCGCCGTGAGCAGGGCGGCGCCCAGCCAGATCAGCCGTTTCATGCGGCGCTGCTGACCCGCAGCCCCTGGGTCGCCAGCCAGCCGACTTTGGTCATGGGTACACGACCGTCGTTGAGCAGGCGTTCGAGGGTGCGCAGCCAATAGTCCCGGGAAAAGGTATGGCGCATGTCCACTGGGTGCAGGCCCAGGCGAATCACCGGGGCCTGGCGCCAGCGCTGTTCGCGTTGGTCGCTGATGACTTTCGACAGGCCACGGCGCCAGACGCTGCGGGCACTCCAGACCAGCCCCGGCGCGTCGATGGCAGTGAAGTCGGGCAGGCGATAAAGGTGTTGGGTGTCACTGGTGTAGCTTAGCGGCAACTGGCGCAAGGCCTGGCGCGTGCCTTCGCTCATCAACCAGGCGGGGGCGACGAAACCCTCCAGCGGCCAGTGGTAGCGTTCAAAGGTGTCGATCCCGGCGCGCAGGCGGGCGAGGGCGGCGGCCTCGGACAGGTTGTAGAACTCACCTTCGTGGGTATAGACCCGGCGCATGAACCAGTCCTTGGGGTGACGGGCAACAGGACCGTCGTCGCAATGGTAGTAGCCATGCAACACCAGTTCGTCGCCGCGCTCGACCCGGCTGTCGAGCAGGCGCCGAAAGCCAGGATGAGCCTCCAAGGCATTGTGGCGATGAAAGTCCGGCACCACCAACCAGGTCATCGGTACCTGGCCGAGGGCATCAACGGCTTCGACGAAGGGCTGGTAGTCGGGCCAGGTTTGCGGTGCCACGTCGTGTAGCACCAGGAGGACGCTAGTGTCCTGTATCACAAATACTGTTCCTTTTTGACGGTGTCTGTTGTCGTCATGCTGCGTTGCCGCTCCTCGCCATAGCGGGCTATGACTCGTCGCGGCGCCTTGCCTGACGACAACAGCCACTCGCCAAGAAAGAAACGTATTTGCGAAACAGGACACTGGACGATTGATTCATCGACACGGACCTCGCCTCAACCATTGGCCAGCAGTGGCATCTGCTCGCCGAGCACGGCGTAGTAGTGCCCCAGCAAGCTGTTGACCACGGTATCCCAGGCGTAATGACGCTCCACGTGCCGGCGTGCCAATACCCCCCGGCGCTGACAGCCTTCGGAAAACAGTTGGCGCACGGCGTTGGCCATGGCCTGTGGGTTGTTGGGCATGCACAGCAGGCCGCAGTCTTCGTCGACGATTTCGGTGAAGGCCCCGGCCGCCACCGCCACCACGGGAATGCCACTGGCCATGGCTTCGAGGATCACCAGGCCGAAGGTTTCCTGGTCACCGGCGTGCAGCAGGGCATCGGCGCTGGCCATGAGCCGGGCGACTTGCGGCGCCGGGCAGAATTCATCGATCACCGTGACGTTGTCCGGCACCAAGGCGGGCATCGACGAGCCCACCAACAGCAGGTGGTAGCGCTCGCCCAGGCGTTTCATGCACTTGAGCAGCACCGGCAGGTTTTTTTCCTTGGAGCCGCGACCAGCGAAAATCAGCAGGCGCGCGTCTTCGGCGATGCCCAGCTCTGCGCGCAACTCCGGGTCACGGGCGGCCGGGTTGAAGGTTTGCAGGTCGACGCCCAACGGTTGCACGTAGACGTTCTTGACCCCCAACCCGGTCAGTTTGTCGGCCATGACCTGGCTCGGCGCCAGGACCCGGTCGAAATTGCCGTACAACTTGCTGACATAAGCTTCGATGTTGGGGGTGAACCAGTTGCCCATGCGGTTGCTGACCAGCAGTGGCAGGTCGGAGTGATAGAAACCGATGACGGGCACGTCGAGCTGGCGACGGGCATCCAGCGCGGCCCAGGCCGTGAGGTAGGGATCGCCGACTTCAATCAGATCGGGCTGTAGATCGCGCAGGACATTGCGCCAGGGGGCCAGGCGAAGGGGGAAGCGATAGCCCTTGCCGAACGGCAGTGCAGGGGCCGGAACCTTGTAGATCCCATCGTGCTCGCTCAAATGCGCGCCGGGGATCAACAGACTGTGGCGAATACCGGGCCGATCGCCCAGGCGCCGATGCTTGGCATCCAGATAAGTGCGCACGCCTCCGCTGGCGGGGGCGTAGAACATGGTTATGTCCGCTATATGCACGATGAACGTCCCTCCGGTCAGTGTTCTCCTGTGTTGACCTTTAGTAAGAATAGATGTTCGGTTGGGGTTGTGGGGTTGTGGGGTTGTGGGGTTTGACAGGGCCTCATCGCGAGCAAGCTCGCTCCCACAGGAGAGGCACAGATCCCATGTGGGAGCGAGCTTGCTCGCGATAGGGCCAGTCCGGGTTCGCAGGCTATTATTCCTGACGCCAGGAGCTTAATGCGCCAGGCATGCTTTTATATAAGCGTGCAAAATGGCGTCACATCGCAAACACCACGGGTGACCACATGCCTGACTCATCGCAACTCGTTATCGGGGCCGACCTTAGCGGCCAGCCCATCGCCCAGGCCATGCGCCTGGCGAACCGTCATGGTCTGGTGGCGGGCGCCACCGGTACCGGCAAGACCGTCACCTTGCAGCGCCTGGCCGAAATGTTCAGCGACGCCGGCGTGGCGGTGTTCGCGGCGGACATCAAGGGTGACCTGTGCGGCCTCGGCGCGGCGGGCAACCCCCAGGGCAAGATCGCCGAGCGCATCGCCGGCATGCCTTGGCTCAATCACAAGCCCCAGGCTTATCCGGTGACCTTGTGGGATATCCACGGCCAGTCCGGTCATCCGCTGCGCACCACCTTGAGTGAAATGGGCCCGTTGTTGATCGGCAGTCTGCTGGAACTGACGGACAGCCAGCAGTCGGCGCTCTACGCCGCGTTCAAGGTGGCCGACCGCGAAGGGCTGTTGCTGCTGGACCTCAAGGACCTGAAGGCGCTGCTCAACCATCTCAAGGACAACCCCGAGTTGCTGGGGGACGACGCGGCCCTGATGACCACCGGCTCCAGCCAGGCGTTGTTGCGACGTTTGTCCACCCTGGAACAGCAGGGCGCGGACGCGTTGTTCGGCGAGCCGGCGTTGCAGCTCGAAGACATCCTGCAACCGGCCAGTGATGGCCGTGGTCGCATTCACTTGCTCGACGCCAGCCGTCTGGTCCATGAGGCGCCGAAGGTCTACGCGACGTTCCTGTTGTGGCTGCTGGCCGAGCTGTTCGAGCAGTTGCCCGAGCGCGGCGATGCGGACAAACCGCTGTTGGCGCTGTTCTTCGACGAGGCGCATTTGCTTTTTGCCGGCACTCCCAAGGCCTTGCAGGAACGCCTGGAGCAAGTGGTGCGGCTGATCCGTTCCAAGGGTGTGGGGGTGTATTTCGTGACCCAGTCGCCGGGCGACTTGCCGGACGACGTGCTGGCGCAGTTGGGCTTGCGCATCCAGCACGGGTTGCGGGCCTTCACTGCCAAGGAGCAGAAATCCCTGCGGGCGGTGGCCGACGGCTTCCGGCCCAACCCGCAGTTCGATGCCCTGGCGGTGCTGACCGAACTGGGCATCGGTGAAGCCCTGGTGGGCACCTTGCAGGAAAAAGGTACGCCGGAAGTGGTCCAGCGGGTGTTGGTGGCGCCACCGCAATCTCGCATCGGGCCGCTGAGCGAAGCCGAGCGCGCCGGGTTGATCGCCAGTTCGCCGTTGCAAGGGCGCTATGACAAACCCATAGATCGCGAATCGGCCTATGAAGTGCTGATGGGCCGCAAAGGGCTGGAACCGCAGGCCGAAGAGGCGCCGGGCAAGCCGACGGCGGAAGAACCGAGCTTCACCGAAAAGGCCGGCGAGTTTCTCGGCACCGCGGCCGGCCAGGCATTGAAATCGGCCATGCGCCAGGCGGCCAATCAGTTGGGCCGGCAATTGGTGCGTGGGTTGATGGGGTCGTTGCTCGGTGGCAGCAAGCGCCGGTAGTCAGGGCCGAGTCGCCGCCTTCGCGAGCAGGCTCGCTCCCACAAGGATTGGCGTCGTACACGAAATAGGTGTCCGCCGCAGATCCCCTGTGGGAGCGAGCTTGCTCGCGATAGCTATCCAACCGGCGCCGAAAGTCTCAATCCTTTGGCCGCGCATGCGCCGCCAACCGCTCCAGCGCCGCCCGCAGGTTGGGGTCGGTGATGCCATCCGCCGTGGCCTGAATGGTCGCGGCGGCGTCGGTGGACAAATCCAGCGTGTGCCCCTTGGCGCCGACCTGGACGGTGGGCGGTTGCACCTTGAACAGGATTCGCGTCAGGTTGGCGAATTCTTCGAACGCCTGGAGTTGGCGCAGCAGGCGTTTTTGCTGGTAGCGCAGGCGCGTGGCCCAGTGGCCGTCGGTGACGATCAGCAGCAAGCTGCCTTCGCGCCAGGAGGCCACGTGGCAATGCTCGCGCGCGGCCGGTTGCAACTGGCTGTCGAGCAGGCGTTGCAAGTGGCCCAGGCGTTTGGCGTGGCCAAAGATGGCTTTCAGCGGCTTGGCTTCGCGCAGCAGAACGGCGGGTGCCTTGGCTGGAAGAGGGCGAAAGGCCATGAATGAATACCGCAAGTGACAGAGGCACCATGGTAGCAGAAAGCGCCGGATGCGCCTCGACCCTCTCGCCCAGCGGCTTTTGGCTGCACAATCAATGATTAACTTCTGCGCTGGGTGGGTTGAAGTTCGCGCAAAAGCCCTTATTTTATGCAAGCCCCGTCACAGCGCTGTGCCAGCATCGTGGAATAACGCCACTTTCCTCTCCATCGTTTCCGGGTAGAATGCTCGTTCGCATGCGGCCATGAGGGCTGCACGGGCGACTCACGGGGCCGCCCTCCATCCCTTTAGTGTGGAAGATCCTGCCGATATGTTTGCGCCTTTGTTAAAGAAACTTTTTGGAAGCAAGAACGAGCGTGAAGTCAAGCGCATGCTCAAGACGGTACAGACTGTCAATGCCTTCGAAGAGCAAATGGTGGCCCTTTCGGACGATCAGTTACGCGCCAAGACTGCCGAATTCAAGGACCGCATCGCCAAGGGGGAAACCCTTGACCAGCTCCTGCCTGAAGCCTTTGCGGTCGCCCGTGAAGCCGGCAAGCGGATCATGGGCATGCGCCACTTCGACGTTCAGTTGATCGGCGGCATGACCTTGCACGAAGGCAAGATCGCCGAAATGCGTACCGGTGAGGGCAAGACCCTCGTGGCGACCTTGGGTGTGTACCTCAACGCGCTGTCCGGCAAGGGCGTGCACGTAGTGACGGTCAACGACTACCTGGCCCGCCGCGACGCCAACTGGATGCGCCCGCTCTACGAGTTCCTCGGCCTGACTGTCGGCGTCGTCACGCCGTTCCAGCCGCCGGAAGAGAAGCGCGCCGCCTACGCCGCCGACATCACCTACGGCACCAACAACGAATTCGGGTTCGACTACCTGCGCGACAACATGGCGTTCAGCATGGAAGAAAAATTCCAGCGTGAACTCAATTTTGCCGTGATCGACGAAGTCGACTCCATCCTCATCGACGAAGCCCGTACCCCGCTGATCATTTCCGGTCAGGCCGAGGACAGCTCCAAGCTGTACATCGAGATCAACAAGCTGATCCCGCAGCTCAAGTTGCACGTCGAGGAAGTCGAAGGCGAAGTGACCCAGGCCGGGCACTACACCGTTGACGAGAAGACCCGTCAGGTCGAGCTCAACGAAGCGGGTCACCAGTTCGTCGAGGAAATGCTCACCCGTGTTGGTTTGCTGGCCGAAGGCGAGAGCCTGTACTCGGCCCACAACCTGGGCCTGCTGACCCACGTTTATGCTGGCCTGCGTGCGCACAAGCTGTTCCATCGCAACGTCGAATACATCGTGCAGGACGGCCAGGTCGTACTGGTGGACGAACACACCGGCCGTACCATGCCGGGTCGTCGCCTGTCCGAAGGCCTGCACCAGGCCATCGAAGCGAAGGAAGGCCTGAATATCCAGGCCGAGAGCCAGACCCTGGCCTCGACCACCTTCCAGAACTACTTCCGCCTGTACAACAAGCTGTCCGGCATGACCGGTACCGCTGATACCGAAGCGTTCGAGTTCCACCAGATCTACGGCCTGCAAGTGGTGGTGATTCCGCCGAACAAGCCGCTGGCCCGTAAAGACTACAACGACCTGGTGTTCCTGACCGCCGAAGAGAAGTACGCGGCGATCATCAACGACATCAAGGACGGCATGGCCCAGGGCCGTCCGATCCTGGTGGGTACCGCCACCATCGAGACTTCCGAGCACATGTCCGCCCTGCTCAACAAGGAAGGCATCGAGCACAAGGTCCTCAACGCCAAGTTCCACGAGAAGGAAGCCGAGATCATCGCCCAGGCCGGTCGCCCGGGTGCGCTGACCATCGCCACCAACATGGCTGGCCGTGGTACCGACATTCTCTTGGGCGGCAACTGGGAAGTGGAAGTCGCCAGCCTGGAAAGCCCGACCCCAGAGCAGATCGCGCAGATCAAGGCCGACTGGCAGAAACGTCACCAGCAGGTGCTGGAGTCCGGCGGTTTGCAGGTGATCGCTTCCGAGCGTCACGAGTCGCGTCGTATCGACAACCAGCTGCGTGGCCGTGCCGGTCGCCAGGGTGACGCCGGTTCCAGCCGTTTCTACCTGTCCCTGGAAGACAGCCTGATGCGCATCTTCGCCTCTGACCGGGTGAAGAACTTCATGAAGGCCCTGGGCATGCAACCGGGCGAGGCGATCGAGCACCGCATGGTGACCAACGCCATCGAGAAGGCCCAGCGCAAGGTCGAAGGTCGCAACTTCGATATCCGCAAGCAATTGCTCGAGTTCGATGACGTCAACAACGAACAGCGTAAAGTGATCTATCACATGCGTAACAGTTTGTTGGCCGCCGACAACATTGGCGAAACCATCGCCGATTTCCGCCAGGACGTGCTCAACGCAACCGTCAGCGCCCACATCCCGCCGCAGTCGCTGCCGGAGCAGTGGGACGTCGCCGGCCTGGAAGCCGCCCTGCAGAGCGACTTCGGCGTGGCATTGCCGATCCAGCAATGGCTCGACGAAGACGATCACCTGTATGAAGAAACCCTGCGCGAGAAACTGCTGGCCGAACTGATCGCCGCCTACAACGAGAAGGAAGACCAGGCGGGCGCCGAGGCGCTGCGTTCCTTCGAGAAGCAGATTGTGCTGCGGGTACTGGACGACTTGTGGAAAGACCACCTGTCGACCATGGACCACCTGCGTCACGGTATCCATTTGCGTGGTTACGCCCAGAAGAACCCGAAGCAGGAGTACAAGCGCGAGTCCTACACGCTGTTCTCCGAGTTGCTCGACTCGATCAAGCGCGACTCGATCCGTGTGCTGTCCCACGTTCAGGTTCGCCGCGAAGACCCGGCCGAAGAAGAAGCCCGCTTGCGCCAGGAAGCCGAAGCCCTGGCTGCGCGCATGCAGTTCGAACACGCCGAAGCCCCGGGCCTGGAAGTGGTCGCCGAAGAGGGCGTCGATGTGGATGTCGCCTTGGCGACCGCACCGGTGCGCAACGAGCAGAAGCTGGGCCGTAACGAACTGTGCTATTGCGGTTCGGGCAAGAAATACAAGCATTGCCACGGGCAGATCCAATAATCCCGTTTCAACGCTGAACGACCCGCGCCGCGACCGGCTTCCAGCCGTCGCGGCGTTTTGCCATTTGATCTACCGTCCCGATGGAGACGGTGTCGATATACATCTCATTTAAGGAGCGCATTCATGGCTGTTGGTCTTGGTCCGTTGCCAACGTTGCACCCGGTTGCCGGTTTTGAACTCGGTATTGCCTCGGCGGGCATCAAGCGCCCCGGGCGCAAGGACGTCGTGGTCATGCGTTGCGCCGAAGGCTCGACGGTCGCTGGCGTGTTCACCCTCAATGCCTTTTGCGCCGCGCCGGTCATCCTGGCCAAGCAGCGCGTGCAGGGGCCGGTGCGTTACCTGCTGACCAACACCGGTAACGCCAACGCCGGCACCGGCGCGCCAGGCCTGGCCGCTGCCGAGCGCACCTGCGCCAAGTTGGCGCAACTGACCGGTGTCGATGCCAGCCAGGTGCTGCCGTATTCCACCGGCGTGATCGGCGAGCCGTTGCCGGTCGAGAAGATCGAAGGCGCGTTGCAAGCCGCTCTCGATGATCTGTCGGAAAACAACTGGGCAGCAGCAGCCACCGGCATCATGACCACCGACACCTTGCCCAAGGGCGCGAGCCGCCAGTTCGAGCATGATGGCGTGATCATCACCGTCACCGGTATCAGCAAAGGCGCCGGTATGATCCGCCCGAACATGGCGACCATGCTCGGCTACATCGCCACCGACGCCAAAGTCTCGCGCCAGGTGCTGCAAGACCTGATGCTTGACGGTGCCAACAAATCGTTCAACCGCATCACCATCGACGGTGATACCTCCACCAACGACTGCTGCATGCTGATCGCCACCGGCAAGGCCAGCCTGCCGGAAATCACCGAAGCCAGCGGCCCGCTGTTCGCGGCCCTGAAGCAGGCGGTGTTCGAAGTGTGCATGGAAGTGGCCCAGGCCATCGTCCGTGACGGCGAAGGTGCGACCAAGTTCGTGACCGTGCAGGTCAATGGCGGTGGCAATCATCAGGAATGCCTGGATGTCGGCTACACCGTGGCCCACTCGCCGCTGATCAAGACCGCGCTGTTCGCCTCCGACCCGAACTGGGGCCGGATCCTCGCTGCCGTTGGCCGTGCCGGCGTGCCTGAGCTGGACGTGAGCAAGATCGACGTGTTCCTCGGTGAAGTCTGCATCGCCAGCCAAGGCGCTCGCGCTGCGACCTACACCGAAGCCCAGGGCGCGGCTGTGATGCAGCAGGAAGAAATCACCATCCGTATCGAGCTGGGACGTGGGGATTGCAGCGAAACGATCTGGACCACCGACCTGTCCCACGAGTACGTCAAGATCAACGCTGAGTACCGGACTTAACAGGCCCGGGACCGAGCTGCTCCAATCGCGAGCAAGCTCGCTCCCACAGGGATTTGTTGAGTGGCATCGATAGTGGTCTCAACACAAATCCACTGTGGGAGCGAGCTTGCTCGCGATGGCGTCAGAACAGACACCCTCAGAACCACAAGAAAGGAATCCAGACATGAGCCTGCACCTGATCATCGGCGACAAAGATCTATCTTCCTGGTCCCTGCGCGGCGCGTTGGCCCTGGCGCTGACCGGCGCAAAGTACACCGAAGAGCTGGTCAGGCTCGACCAACCCGACACCCGCGAGAAGCTGCTCAAGTATTCGGCCACGGCCAAGGTCCCGTTGCTCAAGACCGAGTTCGGCGTGATCGCCGATTCCCTGGCGATTGCCGAATACCTGGCTGAACAGTTCCCGGATGCCGGCCTCTGGCCAAAGGATGTGGCCGCCCGGGCCCAGGCGCGGTCGGCCTGTGCACAAATGCACAGCGGTTTCTTCGCCGTCCGCAGCAACATGCCCTTTGACCTGCTGCACGATGCACCGCTGTCGCCCATGCCGGCTGACGTCCAGGCGGAAATCGAGCGGATGCTGGCGCTGTGGGCCGAATGCCGTGCCGCGGCGACCGAAACCGGTCCCTACCTGTTTGGCCGCGTGAGCCTGGTCGATGCGTTTTTTGCCCCTGTTGCCGTGCGCTTGCGCACTTATCAGGTGAAACTGTCGGAGGTCGATGAGGCCTACGTCGAAACCCTTTATCAATGGCCGGCGTTCAAGGCGTGGCAACAAGCTGGCCTGGAGGACACTGCGCGGTGAAACGAGTCCATGTGGCGGCAGCGGTCATTCGCGATGCCGCCGGTAAAATCCTGATCGCCCGACGGGCCGACACCCAGCACCAGGGTGGCCTGTGGGAGTTCCCCGGTGGCAAGGTCGAGGCCGATGAATCCGTCGAAACCGCCCTGGCCCGCGAACTTCATGAAGAGCTGGGTATTGTCGTCGATGCCGCCCGGCCGTTGATCAAGGTGCGTCACGACTACCCGGACAAACAGGTGTTGCTGGATGTCTGGGAAGTCTCGGCGTTCACCGGCGAGCCCCACGGCGCCGAAGGGCAGCCGTTGGCCTGGGTGACGGCCCGCGACCTGACGAACTATGAGTTCCCGGCGGCCAATCAGCCGATCGTCGCGGCGGCCCGTTTGCCGGGTCAGTACCTGATCACGCCTGACGGCCTTGAGACGCCGGCCTTGCTGCGCGGCATGCAGAAGGCGATTGCCGGCGGGATCAAGTTGGTCCAGCTACGTGCCCCCGGTGGTTACGACCCGAAATACCGCGATCTGGCGGTGGATGCGGCGGGGCTGTGTGCCGGCAAGGCCCAGCTGATGCTCAAGGGGCCGTTCGAATGGCTGGGAGATTTTCCTTCCGCCGGCTGGCACATTACCGCCGCGCAGTTGCGCAAGCATGCAGCGGCCGGTCGACCGTTTGGCAAGGACCGCTGGCTGGCGGCCTCCTGCCATAGCGCCGAGGAACTGTCCCTGGCGCAGCAGATGGACGTGGACTTCGTGACGCTCTCGCCGGTGCAGCCGACCCAGACCCACCCTGACGCACAGCCGTTGGGGTGGGCCGAGGCCGCACGCTTGATCGAGGGCTTCAACAGGCCGGTTTATCTGTTGGGTGGGGTCGGGCCTGGCGAGCGGCAAAAAGCCTGGGAGGCCGGGGCGCAGGGTGTGGCGGGGATTCGGGCGTTTTGGCCAGAGGCTTGAAGCTGCAGTGAACTGATCGTTCCCACACTCCGCGTGGGAATGCCTCAACGGACGCTCCGCGTTCGGCTCTGGAGGGACGCGGAGCGTCCCGGGCTGCGTTCCCACGCAGAGCGTGGGGAACGATCATGCAGGTGATCAGCCCTCAGGCTTGGCCGCCGCCACCCAAAGCACCTCCGCTACCCCTTGCCGCCGGGCAATGACCCGAGCGGCCACGAACAGCAGATCCGATAACCGATTGATATAGGCCAGCCCCGGCCCGGCCAGCGGTTCCACCGCGTTCAATTGCTGGCAACGCCGTTCGGCGCTGCGGGCCAGGCTGCGGCAGACGTGGGCCTGAGCCACCAGCGCCGAGCCACCGGGCAGGATGAAGTTTTCCAGGGGGCCCAACTCCTCGTTCCACCCATCGATCGCCGCTTCCAGTCGCTCGATTTCCGCCACGTTCAAGGCCTGATAAGCCGGCATCGCCAGTTCCCCGCCGAGGTCGAACAGACGGTGCTGACAAGTCGCCAGCACGTCACTGACCTCCTTCAGCCCCGGATGTCGGGTCGTTTCAGTGGCGAGCCCGGCCAGCAACAACCCCAGCTGGCTATTCAGTGTATCCACTTCGCCGATGGCCTCGACCCGTGGGTGGTCCTTTGCCACGCGGCGACCATCGCCCAACCCGGTTTCACCTTTGTCGCCGGTGCGGGTGTAAATCTTCGACAGGCGAAAACCCATGCTCAGCGCTCCAGTTGTCTGTTTTCCTGCGGCACCATCGAAGTGCCCGCCAGGGGCAGGCGCAAGGTGAAGCAGGTGCCTTGACCCGGCGCCGACTGCACTTCCATCTGGCCCTTGTGGTTGTTGGTGATGATGAAATACGAGACCGACAGCCCGAGGCCCGTGCCCTGGCCGATCTCCTTGGTGGTGAAGAAAGGTTCGAAGGTACGTTTGCGCACGTTCTCGCTCATGCCGATGCCATTGTCCTCGACCTGGATTTCCGCCCACGGTGGATTCAACCGCGTGCGCAGGATGATGCGCCCCGGTTCGCTGTCGTCCTGGCGTTGATGGATCGCCTGGGCGGCGTTTTTCAGCAGGTTGAGCAGCACCTGTTCCAGCTCGTTGGCCGTGCCGGGCACTGGGCCCAGGTTCGGATCGAACTGACGGGTGATCGCCTGGCCCTTGAAGTCGAAACCGATTGCCAGGTCGAAGTCGTTGCCGGCGATTTCCACTGCCTGGTCGATCAGCGCGGGCAGGTCGCAAGGCGCCATTTGCCGGGTACTGCGACGACTGAAACTGAGCATGTGGGTGACGATTTTTGCCGCCCGGGCGCCGGCTTGCTGGATACCGTCGAGCAACTGCGGGATCTCCCGACCCTGGAGATAACGATTGACCTCCTCTAACGGGATACCCAGCAGCTGGGCCTGTTCGAGGTTCTTGGGCAGCTCCGGCGACAGGCGGCGGCGGATGTTCTGCACGTTGTGCAGGATCGCCCCCAACGGGTTGTTGATTTCATGGGCCATGCCCGCCGCGAGGCCGCCGACCGAGAGCATTTTCTCCGATTGCACCATCATTTCTTCCAGCGACAGGCGCTGGGTGATGTCATCGATCCGGATGACCACGCCACGCCCGGCTCCACCCATCAGTGGGTAGAAGGTGAGGGCGTAGTGCCGGGCTTCGTCGTCCTTGGTCCAGGTGACGCGTTCGATCTTGGCCACCGTGTGTTGCTCGACGGTCTGCTTGAGCTGCGGCAGGTAGGGTTTGAGCGGTTCGAAGGCGAGGAAAATCGGCTGGTTCAGCGCCTCGTCCAGCCGTGTGCCGGAGAGGGCGCTGGCTTCCTGGTTCCATTGGGTGACGTAGAGTTGCTCGTCGAGGGCGATCAGCGCCGACGGCATCGAGTCGATGATGCTGTTGAGGTAATTCTGGAAACCGGTGAGCTTTTTCTCGATCTTGCTGCGCACCTGGACTTCCAGCTCCAGCTTGCGATTGGTATGACGGGTTTCTTCCGCCAAACCCTGGGCCTGGTCGTAGGCGGCCTGGGAGTCGTCCCGCGCGCGCTTGAGTTGCTGCTCCCGGGCTTCGATCCGCGACAACATGGTGTTGAACGCCTCGGCCAGGCTGCCGATCTCATCGTGGTTGCCGCGTGCGGCACGCAGGGCGTAGTTCTCTTCGCGGGTGACCTGGCGTGACAGTTCTTCGAGTTGATGAATCGGCTGGGTGATCAGGCGCTTGATCTGCTGGGCAATGATCAGCCACAGCAACACGCTGAAAATCAGGATGCCGAGGCTGGCGGTCAGGGTGCCGGTGTAGAACGCGGTCGGCAATTCGCTGCTGGCTACCAGCAACAGATGACCGGGCAGCGTGCCGGGACGGGGCAGGGTAATGACCTGGTTGCTGCGGAATTCACCGGCCTGCCAAGCCTGCATATTGCGGTAATGGTCCGGCAGCTTGAGTTTTTCGGCATGTTGCAGCTGCGCCAGGCGTTCGCCCTGGCCGTCGTACAGTGCCGCCGCCCTCAGCGGTGCGTAGCTGTTGAGCTCGTCGAGCAAGCGTTGGGCGCTTTGTGGCGACTGCAGGGCGTCGGAGATCAGGCTTGGATTGGCCACCAGCCGGCCAATGGTCTGCAGGGCCTGGGGTGCCATGCTTTCCTGGGAAATGTAGTAGGCGGCGCTGATAAAGGTCAGGTTGGCCACCAGCAGGACAGTGGTCAACAACACCAACAGGGCGGCCAGCAGTTTCTGGCCGACCGGGAGGTTTTCAAGGCGCTGGCGCAATGGCATCAGACTCGTCGCTAAAAGGGAATACGAGGGCCAGCGTAGCCGCTGCTCAGTCGCTGGGCAATCCGAGGTTGTGCAAGTGGGCAATCAGTCGCTGCCGCAGTTGTTCCAGGTGCGGCACGGTCAGTTCATGGCGTTGGGCGACCTTGCAGGCGTAACCGAGCAAGTAGCTGATTTCGGTGCGGCGCCGATTGGCGACATCCTGGTACATCGAGGAGTAATTGGCGGCCGTGGCCTGGATCACTCGTTCGACTTCCGGTTGCAAATCTTCGGCCGCCGCGGGCTGGCCACAACGTTCGAGCAGGTCGGTGAGCTCTGCGCACAGGGTCGCCACTTCGCAGCGGTGTTCCTGCAAGCCGCCGTTCTTGCAGTGGTGCAGCACGGTCAGCGGGTTGATTGCGCAGTTGAGCGCCAGCTTGCGCCAGAGCCGGGTGAGGATGTCGGCGCTCCATTCGTGGGGAATGCCGGCGGCGGCCAGGTCGTCGAGCCAGAACGGCGCCACTGGGTGAGCAGGATCGCCCAGCCAGGTGTAGCCGTGGCCGGCGAACACCACGCGCCAGTCACCGTCGCGGAACGCGCCTTCGGTGCTGGAGGCGCTGATGCAACGGGCTTGGGGTACGCAATTGGCCACCGCGTCCTGGCTGCCGAGGCCGTTCTGCAACAGGATCAGTTCTGATTCGGCGTCCAGGCGATGGGCCACCGAGGCCACGGCCGCTTCCGCGTCGTAGGCTTTGCAGGCCAATAGCAGGCGCCTGATCGGTTCCGGGCTGTCCGCCGTTTCGCCAGGTATCGGGTAGCTCTGCGCCTGTCCCTGTTCCACCAACGTCAGGCCGCCGACGCTTCGGTAGGCCTGCAGGCGGGCTTCGTTGCGCAGCACCAGCCGCACCGGCAACCCGGCCCGGGCCAGGCGCGTGGCCCACAATGTGCCGAGACTGCCGGCCCCCAGGACATGCCAGGTGGTAGACATCAGTTTTTTACTCGGATTGGCGCAGGCATCTGAGGGCTCGCCGTGTCGGCAGGAAAAGAGCCGTTATAATGAGCCCGATTTTAACCATAAGCCAAGCGCGCGCCGTTGATACTGGCGCGCCTTTTTATTTGGAGAACACTACATGCCGTCATTCGACGTGGTATCCGAACTGGACAAACACGAAGTCACCAACGCGGTTGAAAACGCCGTCAAGGAACTCGACCGTCGTTATGACCTCAAGGGCAAGGGCAGTTTCGAGTTCAAGGAAAAAGACCTGACCGTGAACCTGACCGCCGAGGCCGATTTCCAGCTCGAGGCGATGATCGAGATCCTCAAGCTGGCGCTGGTCAAGCGCAAGATCGACGTGCAGTGCCTTGAGGTCAAGGACGCCTATGCCTCGGGCAAGCTGATGAAACAGGAAGCCGTGCTCAAGGAAGGCATCGACAAGGAGCTGGCGAAGAAGATCGTCGCTCATATCAAGGACGCCAAGCTCAAGGTGCAAGCCGCCATCCAGGGCGAGCAGGTGCGGGTCACCGGCAAAAAACGTGACGACTTGCAGGAAGCCATTGCGGCACTGCGCGGCAAGGAATTCGGCATGCCGCTGCAATTCAACAACTTCCGCGACTGATACTGGGTTGTATTAAACATTGTGGCGAGGGGATTTATCCCCTCGCCACAAAATGCTGCGTGCAACAGGAATAGGAGAGAAAGATGGATTTGAATGCTGAAGTGGACAACCTGGTCAAGGCTTCCCAGACCTGGATCCCCATGATCATGGAATATGGCAGCCGCGTGTTGCTGGCCGTCATCACCCTGGCCATCGGCTGGTGGTTGATCAACAAAGTGACGCAGAAACTCGGCGCGTTGCTGGCCTTGCGTAACGCCGACCTGGCGCTGCAAGGGTTTATCAGTACCCTGGCCAACATCATCCTGAAGATATTGCTGATCGTCAGCGTCGCTTCGATGATCGGCGTGGAAACCACCTCATTCGTCGCCGCCATCGGTGCCGCCGGCCTGGCGATTGGCCTGGCCTTGCAAGGCAGCCTGGCGAACTTCGCCGGTGGCGTGCTGATCCTGCTGTTCCGCCCGTTCCGCATTGGTGACTGGATCGAAGCCCAGGGTGTGGCCGGTACGGTCGACAGCATCCAGATCTTCCACACCGTGATTCGCACCGGTGACAACAAGACTGTCATCGTGCCAAACGGCAATCTGTCGAACGGCATCATCACCAATACCAATCGCCAGCCGACCCGCAAGGTCGTGTTCGATGTAGGCGTGGATTATCAGGCTGACCTGCAAAAAGCCCGGGAAGTGTTGTTGGCGTTGGCCAAGGATGAGCGCGTGCTGGCTGATCCAGCGCCTGAAGCGGTGATTTCCACCTTGGGCGACAGTTCCATCACGGTGTCGCTGCGCATTTGGGTCAAGACGGCGGATTATTGGAACGTGATGTTCATGCTCAATGAACAGGCGCGGGATCGCTTGAAGGACGCGGGTATTGATATTCCGTTTCCACAGCGAGTGATTCGGGTCGTTCAGGAAGGGCCAGCGCAATAATGATTCGACTATAACCTGGCGCTGGGGTCAGGTTATATTTAGTTAGCTTGCTAATTAAGAAGTTGTATAAAGACTGAATGCAGTCGGAATAAAAAAACCGCTCACCTGGATCAGGTGAGCGGTTTTTTTTTGTTGCGGGTGCAGCTATCGAATTAGCACTGAATTACAAGATGCTCAGTGGGTATTCGACGATTACGCGAGTGTCATACACGTCACCCGAGTAGCCGCTGTAAGCGCCGTTCGAACGGTAGTTGGCGAAACGCACGCGGAACGACAGATCTTTGGCTGGGCCTTCTTGCAGAACGTACTTGGATTCAACGTTCCACTCGTTTTCTTTGCCTTCGCCCAGGCCGTTGGTGCTGATGTTGTCACCCATTACGTAACGGGTCATGAAGCTCAGGCCCGGTACACCATAGGTTTTCATGTTCAGGTCGTAGCGAGCCTGCCAGGAACGCTCGTCGCGGCCCACGAAGTCGGAGATCTGAATGGAGTTGGATACGAAGATGGTGCCGTTGCCGTCAACGCCATAGTAGTAAGCGTTGTCGCCACTGGAGCGCTGGTGAGCGATGGTGAACTTGTGAGCGCCGATGCTATAGGCAGCAGCCAGGGACCACAGGTTGTTATCAACGCCTCGGGTACCGTCGCCGATGGCATCAACCAGATCGCCGCGGCTCTCGCCTTTGGTTTTGTAGCCGTTGAAGTCGAAGTTCAGCGACTGTTCGTCGTTGATCGGCAGGGTGTAGTTCAGGTTGACGTAGTACTTCTTGAAGTAGTCGTCAGCATCGGATGCAGCCAAAGCACCGGTAAAGTTATCGGTGAAGGCGTAGCTGGCGCCGAAGATGTTGATGTTGGTCAGGCCTTTACCGCCGTTACCATTTTCATCAGGCAGACCGCCGATGCTGTCACGGCCCATCCCGGTTTGTTTGCTCAGGGACGTGAAGCGACCTGCGCTCAGCTCCAGGCCTTTGATCTCTTTGGAAGTGACCAGGGTACCGGTAGCCACTTCAGGGATCAGACGGCTGTCATCGGTTGCAAAGACAGGGCTGGCAACGAATTGCTGGCCGTATTTCAGAGTGGTGTCGGAGAGACGGAACTTGATAGCTGCGCCTGCCTTGGACTGGGTTTTTTCCGGATTGCCGTCGCTGTCGTTGGCAAACAGACCGTTGCCACGACGACCCGAACCGCCGTCCAGCTTGGCCGAACCCATGACCATTGCATCGAGGCCGACGCCTACGGTGCCTTGGGTAAAGCCGGATTCATAGGTAATCAGCTCGCTGATACCGGTGTCCTGACGATAACCGCTAGTGCCAGAAGATGGGTTGCTGTCCCCATTCTTGTAGTCACGGTTCATGTATTCCATACGGGTCTTGGCTTTCAGACTCTGGTCTTCAAGGAAACCTTTGGATTCATCCTGGGAGGACGCCATTGCGAACTGCGAGGTACCGGCCGATACAGCCAGTGCGATCATGCTCCACTTCATCACGCGCATCGTGATTTGCTCCTTTGGTTTTTAGAAGAGTACTGCCGTCCCACCTGTTTTTTTATCTGGGCGGCTCTTTCTTTTTGTGTCGGCGCAAACTTATATCACGACGACATTATTGGCGATACTTGCCCATTCAACCTTTCAGCTTCTTTACGACCATGTCGCCAATGGCTCGATCCATGTCGTATTTCAGCTATCCCGACGCAACCGTATTCACAACTTTAATGTCGTTTTCTTTTTCCGGCATCGGTGTAAAGAGTCCGTCATTACTGCGCTTGAAGCTCCTGAGGGCAGCCTTGCCACTTTAATTTTGTATGTCGGCAGGTTCCCGCGTCCGGCGGGACCTTTGGACAGTGCGGGGATGAATGCAACAAGCATGCTCAAACCCGATTTTCGTTTACATTTTTTTCACATTTTATCGATTGACGCGGTGAAACCTCATGAAACCGGGCTCCAAAGGCCTTGTTTTAAATAGGGTTGACTCGTGTGCGGCTCTCGTGTTTGACGCCAGCAAACGTGGCAAGACAATCAAAAACGTTACCGGTTCACCCTACCCAGTGAGTAAATCACGGATACTTTGTGCACTGAGCGTAGACGCACTGTGCTGTTTTGGTGCAAAAAAATTTGAGGTTGTACGAAAATCTTACAGCGTCGAGGCTTTGCCTGGGCTCTGGCATGGTCCTGTCAGGACCTTACCGTGCCGCTTGCGCTGTGTTGGTGCGTCAGGTTGCACAGGTTGATGCCGTATGTTGAAAAAAATCATTCGAAGGCCGGGCATCAGCACGGTACGCAGTGATCGATCCGGCGTTCGCGGGTATGCTGCGCATCTGAGTCCTATGCAGGCCTGCGGGCCGCCAAACCGGGCAGAACCAATAACGAGCGAGGAGTACACGCGGTGTTCGCTTTAGATCCACGACTGCAACAAGACACATTGCCCATCGGTGATTTCCCGTTGTGCCGGTTGCTCTTGTCCAACGATTCGAACTACCCGTGGTTCATCCTCGTACCGCGGCGGGAAGATATCAGCGAATTGTTTCAATTGGATGACGCTGATCAACAACAGCTGTGGAAAGAAACCACGGCGCTGGCCGAAACCCTCAAGGATTCGTTCGATGCCGACAAGATGAACGTTGCAACCCTGGGTAACGTCGTCAGTCAATTGCACATGCACGTCATCGTGCGCAAGCGTGATGATGCCGCCTGGCCTGCGCCGGTCTGGGGCAAACACCCAGCCCAGCCTTATAATGCAGGGCAGGTCGCGGCCATTCGTGAACGGTTGCGAGTGGCCTTGACCGATGATTTCAAGTTTCTGGAGGGCTGAACCATGAACCTTGAAGACCGCGTAACCGATCTGGAAAGCCGTCTGGCGTTTCAGGATGACACCATCCAGGCATTGAACGACGTGCTTGTGGAGCAGCAGCGGATCGTCGAGCGTCTGCAGCTGCAGATGGCGGCGTTGCTCAAGCGCCAGGAAGAAATGGCCGGGCAGTTCGAGTCGTTCGAAGAAGAGGCACCGCCTCCTCACTACTGACCAGGCCCGACTCTCGTTTGACGGGCAATAAAAAAACCGCGAGCAGCCAGGCTGCATCGCGGTTTTTTTATGCTGGGATCAGCGGCGCGGCAGCGCGGCGATCACATCTTCGGCCTGCAGGCCCTTGTCGCGGTTCATCACGGAAAACTCCACGCGCTGGCCTTCCACCAGGACGCGATGGCCTTCGCCACGAATGGCCCGGAAATGCACGAAAATGTCATCGCCGGAGTCGCGGGAGATGAAGCCGAACCCTTTGGACGTGTTGAACCACTTCACCGTGCCGGTATCGCGGTTGGACATGTCGTAGTTCTGCGCAGCGGCGGCGGCCGGCGACGACTTCTTGTAGAAGCTGACGGCCAGGTGCAGTGCCACGGCGAGTAGTGCTGCACCCAGGCTGAACAGAATGGCCGGTTGACCGCCGATTTCCGGCATAGGCGCCAGCAGGGCCAAGGTTTGCAGGGCAACGGCCAGCACCAGCAGGGCACTGACCAGGTTTTGCAGTTGGTGACGTGGACCTTTGTTCCAGTAAGGGATAACAGGTGCGAGGGTCAGGTTGAGCAGGCCGAAAAAGGCCAGGTACAGTGCATCGGGGTGTTGCAGGTAAGGTGTGGCTTCGGAACCCAGGCTAGGGATGAAGGACAGCAGCAGGGCAGCTGCGCCCATTAGCAAGTGGACGATTTTCAACATTTTGATTGGCTCACGGTTAAGACAGATCACAAGGAAGAGCTGGTCGGGGGCGGTTCGCTTCGAAACAATGAGAGGCGTTGGACACGTACCCGAATCAGCCTATGCGCCACACCCGGGAAAATAAGCGTAGCGACACACTGTCTATTTAACAGCAAAGCCCCGGCCTTCTCAAACTCGTTACGGGCACGTACCGCGCTGTTCGTCGGCCAGAAAAGACCCGCCGGTGCTTGAAGGTGCCAGGCAAACGGCGTTGAATTCCTCGGGGGGTCGGAACCGCTCGCTGTCCCGGCTTGTCGGTTCAGGAGGGCTGGCGATCTGTCGCAGGCCATAGGCGGCCAAAACCACTAGAGTTTGGGGCGTTGTCGAATTCATCACCGTCAGGAGATCAACCAACATGGCAATTGATATCGGTATCAGTGAAGAAGACCGCAAGTCCATCGTCGACGGGCTTTCGCGCCTGCTGTCGGACACCTACGTGCTGTATCTCAAGACCCACAATTTCCACTGGAACGTCACGGGGCCGATGTTTCGGACCCTGCACCTGATGTTCGAGGAGCAATACAACGAGCTGGCCCTGGCGGTGGACCTGATTGCCGAGCGAATTCGCGCCCTGGGTTTCCCGGCCCCGGGGGCCTACTCGGTGTACGCGCGCCTGTCTTCTATTAAGGAAGAGGAAGGCGTGCCTGGCGCCGAAGACATGATCCGGCAACTGGTCGAGGGCCAGGAAGCGGTGACGCGTACGGCCCGGGGCATCTTTCCTTTATTGGACAAGGTCAGTGATGAGCCCACCGCCGACCTGCTGACCCAGCGCATGCAAGTTCACGAAAAGACCGCGTGGATGCTGCGGGCGTTGCTGGAGGGTTAGTAACCTCAGGCAGGTGATGACGTGGCGTGTAGGACGGCGTAATTCATCGCCTGCCTGCTGTTGGCTTGTCCTACGTCCATGGTCATAAAGTCGTCTGGAACTGGCGATGCCGTTGAGCTTCCATAGAGCCACAGATGGAGTGTTCCAACTGAGAGGTTCGTATGGCAAAGGAGTGTCAACGGTATGATTCAAGGAAAAGAACCGGGGGAGGGTTTGCGTGGGCGCTTTCAGTCCATCAGCGTCGATCCGTTCGTCAGGGGGTTCGATATGCAGCTGGTGCGCCCCCTGGCCCGATCCATTCGTCTGAACGGGTTCGCCACCTGTCTGCGGCTGGAACAGGTCTATTGGGATATCCTCGGTGACATGGCCCAGCTCAACAGCTGTTCCATCAGCACGTTGCTGTCCCATGTCGACAGGGAGGTGCACCTGCGCCATGGCGGGGTGCGCAATTTCAGCGCGCTGGTACGTGTGGTCTGCGTGGTGCACAGTTTGAAGGAGACCGGGATGGATCATGGTGCGGCGTAGGAGCTGCCGAAGGCTGCGATCTTTGGATCTTGATCTTGCGCTTGCGACTCAAGTGTCTGGGGCAAGATCGCAGCCTCGTTGCACTCGTCAGCTCCTACACAGCATCCGGAAATGGCCTGTGCGGTCTTACGGCTGCACAGGCCGCATTTAATGGATATAATCCCGCTCTTTGCCGCAAAGCCCAGCCTTTGCGCGAGTAACCTGATCGCCGAGACAACCCCATGCCGATGTACGACTACCAATGTGCTTCCTGTGGTCATCAGATGGAAGCCATTCAAAAGATCAGCGCGGCGCCGCTGGTCGACTGCCCTGCCTGTCAGGCGCCAGAACTGAAAAAGATGCTGTCCATGCCTGGTTTCCGCCTCGGCGGCACAGGCTGGTATGAAACCGACTTCAAGACCGGCGCCAAGAAGAATTTGGCCGGTGGCGACAAAGCTGATTGAGTTGAACACGCGCGAGTGCTTGCACGGGCAGGTCCTCCAACCGAATTTCGAATTACGAGAAGTGAAACCACTACCATGATGCGCAGCCATTATTGCGGCCAACTGAACGAAAGCCTGGAAGGTCAGGAAGTTACTCTTTGCGGATGGGTCCATCGTCGCCGTGACCATGGCGGGGTGATTTTCCTCGATATCCGTGATCGTGAAGGCCTGGCCCAGGTGGTGTTCGATCCGGACCGCGCTGACACCTTCGCCACCGCCGACCGCGTGCGCAGCGAATATGTGGTCAAGATCACCGGCAAGGTGCGCCTGCGTCCGGCCGGTGCTGGCAACGCCAACATGGCGTCCGGCATGATCGAAGTGCTGGGTTACGAGCTGGAAGTGCTCAACGAATCGGAAACCCCGCCGTTCCCGCTCAACGAATACTCCGACGTGGGCGAAGAAACCCGCCTGCGCTACCGCTTCATCGACCTGCGTCGCCCGGAGATGGCCGAGAAGCTGCGCCTGCGTTCGCGCATGACCACCAGCATCCGTCGTTACCTGGACGAGAACGGCTTCCTCGACGTCGAGACGCCGATCCTGACCCGCGCCACGCCGGAAGGCGCCCGCGACTACCTGGTGCCGAGCCGTACCCACCCCGGCAGCTTCTTCGCCTTGCCGCAATCGCCACAGTTGTTCAAGCAACTGCTGATGGTGGCCGGGTTCGATCGCTACTACCAGATCGCCAAGTGCTTCCGCGACGAAGACCTGCGTGCCGACCGTCAGCCTGAGTTCACTCAGATCGACATCGAGACCAGCTTCCTCGACGAAAAAGACATCATGGGCCTGACCGAAGGCATGATCCGCAACCTGTTCAAGGAAGTGCTGGGTCTGGAATTCGGCGAGTTCCCGCACATGACCTTCGAAGAGGCCATGCGCCGCTACGGTTCCGACAAGCCAGACCTGCGTAACCCGCTGGAGCTGGTGGACGTGGCTGACCAGCTCAAGGACGTCGAGTTCAAGGTGTTCAGCGGCCCGGCCAACGACCCGAAATGCCGTATCGCGGCCTTGCGCGTTCCTGGCGGCGCCAGCATGCCGCGCAAGCAGATCGACGACTACACCAAGTTCGTCGGCATCTACGGTGCCAAGGGCCTGGCCTACATCAAGGTCAACGAGCGCGCCGCGGGTGTTGATGGCCTGCAATCGCCGATCGTGAAAAACATCCCTGAAGCCAACCTCAATGTGATCCTCGATCGCGTGGGCGCGGTTGACGGCGACATCGTGTTCTTCGGTGCCGACAAGGCCAAGATCGTCAGCGAAGCCCTGGGCGCGCTGCGTATCAAGCTGGGTCACGACCTGAAGCTGCTGACTTGCGAATGGGCGCCAATGTGGGTCGTTGACTTCCCGATGTTCGAAGAAAACGACGACGGCAGCTTCTCGGCGCTGCACCACCCGTTCACCGCGCCGAAGTGCTCGCCGCAAGAGCTGGAGGCCAACCCGGCCACCGCTCTGTCGCGCGCTTACGACATGGTCCTGAACGGCACCGAACTGGGTGGCGGTTCGATCCGTATCCACCGCAAGGAAATGCAACAGGCAGTGTTCCGCCTGCTGGGCATCAACGAAGCCGAGCAGGAAGAGAAGTTCGGCTTCCTGCTCGACGCCCTGAAGTACGGTGCACCGCCCCACGGTGGCCTGGCCTTCGGCCTGGACCGTTTGGTGATGCTGATGACCGGCGCCCAGTCGATCCGTGAAGTGATCGCGTTCCCGAAAACCCAGAGCGCGGCCGATGTCATGACCCAGGCGCCGGGTGTGGTGGATGCCAAGGCATTGCGCGAGTTGCACATTCGTCTGCGTGAACAGCCAAAGGCTGAGTAAGGCTGGCACCTGAGAGGGCGCATCTTCGGATGCGCCTTTTCATTGGGGTCGATATTTCTGATTGCCGGCCACTGTGTACGCGCAGGGCGGGCAATGTTCCAAAGAGAAACGGAGCGAGTTATGGCAGGTCATTCCAAGTGGGCGAACATCAAGCACCGCAAAGAACGTCAGGATGCCAAGAGAGGCAAGATCTTCACCAAGTGGATCCGTGAGCTGACGGTCGCGGCCCGCCAGGGTGGCGGCGACCCGGGTTCCAACCCGCGCTTGCGCCTGGCCCTGGACAAGGCGCTGGGTGCCAACATGAGCCGCGATATCATCGATCGGGCCGTCGCCCGTGGCGCCGGTGCGACCGAGGCTGACAACGTTGAAGAGCTGACCTACGAAGGTTATGGCCCTGGCGGCGTGGCGGTGATGGTCGAATGCATGACCGACAACCGCAACCGTACTGCCGCCGCCGTGCGTCACGCCTTCAGCAAATGCGGTGGCAACCTGGGCACCGATGGTTCGGTGGCTTACCTGTTCGAGCGCAAGGGGCAGATCAGCTTCGCGCCGGGCCTCGATGAAGATGCCCTGACGGAAGCGGCCCTGGAGGCCGACGCCGATGACGTGGTCAGCCACGAAGACGGCTCGTTCGACGTGTTTACTTCGTTCGCCAGCTTCTATGCCGTGCGCAACGCCCTGGAGGCGGCCGGTTTCAAGCCCGCCGACGCAGAGATCGTCATGCAGCCGACCACCAGTGCCGAACTGGACCTCGAAGGCGCCGAGAAGGTGCTCAAGCTGATCGACATGCTTGAAGACCTGGACGATGTGCAGAACGTCTACTCTAACGCTGACATTCCGGAGTCGGTGGCTGAACAGCTGGGCTGAGAAAGCCAGTTCAAATATTGACGATTGCCAATGATCAACCTGTGGGAGCGAGCTTGCTCGCGATAGTGATACATCAGTCAACACTGTGCTTGCTGATCCGACGCCATCGCGAGCAAGCTCGCTCCCACAGGTCTGGATAACTCCCCTTCAAACCGCAGGCGCTATGACTTTAATCCTTGGTATCGACCCTGGTTCGCGCATCACCGGCTACGGTGTGGTTCGCGATACCGGGCGCGGCTGCGTGTACGTCGCGTCTGGTTGCATCCGCACCGGGGCGGGTGAACTGCACGAGCGCTTGCAGATCGTTTATCGCGGCGTGCGTGAGGTCATCCAGACCTACGGCCCGGTCACCATGGGCATCGAAAAGGTTTTCATGGCGCGCAACGCCGACTCGGCCTTGAAGCTGGGGCAGGCCCGGGGTGCGGCAATCGTTGCTGGCGCCGAGGAAAACCTGGAGATCGCCGAGTACAGCGCGACCCAGGTCAAGCAGGCGGTCGTCGGAACCGGGGCGGCGAACAAGGAGCAGGTGCAAATGATGGTGATGCACCTGTTGAAACTGGTCAGCAAGCCGCAGATCGATGCCTCCGACGCCCTGGCCATTGCCATTTGCCATGCCCATACCCGTTCCAGCCTGTTGCCTCACGGCCTGGGAACCGCACGCAGTCGTGGCGGGCGCCTGCGTCTCTGATAGCATCAGCGCAATCTTTCGTGAGCCCGAGCATCTTGCGCCTGTGTCGTCGGCCTTCCTGCCCGGGCTGTTACTCGCCAGCCAGCAGGCTGGCCAACACCCAAGGATCTGAAACGTGATTGGACGCTTGCGCGGCACCCTGGCTGAAAAACAGCCGCCGCACCTGATTCTGGATGTAAATGGCCTGGGCTATGAGCTGGAAGTGCCCATGACCACGCTGTATCGCTTGCCGTCGGTCGGCGAGCCGCTGACCCTGCACACCCATTTGGTCGTGCGCGAGGATGCGCAGTTACTCTATGGCTTCGTCGGCAAGCGCGAGCGAGACTTTTTCCGCGAGCTGATCCGTCTCAATGGCGTCGGCCCGAAACTGGCCCTGGCCTTGATGTCGAGCCTGGAAGTCGATGAATTGGTCCGTTGCGTGCAGTCCCAGGACACCTCGGCCCTGACCAAGGTGCCGGGTGTGGGCAAGAAAACCGCCGAGCGCCTGCTGGTCGAACTCAAGGACCGCTTCAAGGCCTGGGAGGCGGTGCCGGCTATGTTCGCCCTGGTGCCGAACCAGCCGGACGCGCCTGCGCCTGCGGTCAGCGCCGAAAACGATGCGGTCACCGCGCTGATCTCCCTGGGCTACAAGCCGCAGGAAGCCAGCAAGGCGATTTCCGCCATCAAGGAAAAAGGCCTGAGCACTGAAGACATGATTCGCCGTGCCCTGAAGGGAATGATTTAAGTGATTGAAGCTGACCGCCTGATCGCCGCCACGGGCGCGCCCCGTGACCGCGAGGAAATCCAGGACCGCGCGATTCGTCCTGTCAGCCTGGCCGACTACATCGGCCAACCGACCGTGCGCGAGCAGATGGAGTTGTTCATCCAGGCCGCCCGTGGGCGCAGCGAGTCGCTGGACCACACCTTGATCTTCGGTCCGCCGGGCCTGGGCAAGACTACCCTGGCCAACATCATTGCCCAGGAAATGGGCGTCTCGATCAAGAGCACGTCCGGGCCGGTCCTCGAGCGGCCGGGTGACCTGGCGGCGCTGCTGACCAATCTTGAGCCCCATGACGTGCTGTTCATCGACGAAATCCATCGGCTGTCGCCGATCGTCGAGGAAGTGCTGTACCCGGCCATGGAAGATTTCCAGCTTGACATCATGATCGGCGAAGGGCCGGCGGCACGCTCGATCAAGCTCGACCTGCCGCCCTTCACCCTGGTGGGCGCCACCACCCGCGCTGGCATGCTGACCAACCCGTTGCGGGACCGCTTCGGTATCGTCCAGCGCCTGGAGTTCTACAACAACGCCGACCTGGCGACGATTGTCAGTCGTTCGGCGGGCATCCTCGGGTTGCCGCTGGACCCGGACGGTGCGTATGAGATCGCCCGGCGTGCCCGGGGTACGCCGCGGATCGCCAACCGCCTGCTGCGCCGGGTCCGGGATTTTGCCGAAGTCCGCGCCAAGGGCCACATCACCAAGCCGATTGCCGACCTGGCGTTGAACCTGCTGGACATCGACGAGCGCGGTTTCGACCATCAGGACCGGCGCCTGCTGCTGACCATGATCGAGAAATTCGACGGTGGCCCGGTGGGCGTGGACAGCCTGGCGGCGGCCATCAGCGAAGAGCGCCACACCATTGAAGATGTGCTGGAACCGTACCTGATCCAGCAGGGCTACATCATGCGTACCCCTCGCGGGCGCGTGGTGACCCGTCATGCTTATTTGCACTTTGGCTTAAACATCCCGACACGAATGGGTGAGATGCCGGTGGTAGACGAATTCCTCGATGCCGTGGACGATTGAACGAGCTCTGTACGCCGACTTTTTTCCAGTTCGTGCTGTCCCAGACCACGCCTGGAGCGTCAATGCGTTCGAGAATGAAAAAACAGTTGCCTGGCCGATTGGCAACCTGAGGAGTAAGCACTAGAGTATGCGCGCGCAAAACGGGCTGGAGTCGTTCGCACATCGCTGTCGCGTTTATTACGAGGACACCGATGCTGGCGGCATCGTCTACTACGTCAATTACCTCAAGTTTATGGAACGGGCTCGAACCGAACGGCTGCGGGAACTGGGTTTTGCCCAATCCGCGCTGGCAGGGGAGGACCTGTTATTCGTCGTGCATTCCAGCGAAGCGCGCTACCACGCGCCGGCGCGACTGGACGACGAACTGGTGGTAAGTGCCGATGTCATCGAATTGAACCGTGTCAGCCTGCGTTTCAAGCAGCAGGTCAGGCGGGCTACGGATAACGTGCTGCTCTGTGAAGGGCAGTTTTTGGTGGCCTGTGTGCGCACCCATAGTTTGAAACCCCGGGCCATTCCCGAAGCTCTACGTGCGGCCTTTGCCGACGTGAGCGGCGCGGGTACACACTCAGAGCAGGAGATAAAGCGTGGAAGCTAACGTCGTCGACCATACCTCCATGTGGAGCTTGGTCAGCAATGCCAGCGTCGTGGTGCAGTTGGTAATGCTGATCCTGGTAGCCGCATCGGTGACCTCATGGATCATGATTTTTCAGCGCAGCAACATGCTGCGCGCCGGTCGCCGTGCCCTGGAGAGCTTCGAAGAGCGCTTCTGGTCCGGCATCGACCTGTCCAAGCTCTACCGTCAGGCAGGGAGCAACCCGGACCCGGATTCGGGCGTGGAGCAGATCTTCCGTGCCGGCTTCAAGGAATTCTCCCGTCTGCGCCAGCAGCCAGGCGTTGACCCGGAAGCGGTGATGGAAGGCGTGGCTCGTGCCATGCGCGTGGCCATCTCCCGCGAGGAAGAAAAACTCGAACAAGGCCTGTCGTTCCTCGCCACCGTTGGTTCGGTCAGCCCGTACATCGGTCTGTTCGGCACCGTGTGGGGGATCATGAACTCCTTCCGTGGCCTGGCCTCTGCCCAGCAAGCGACCCTGGCCACCGTGGCCCCGGGTATTGCCGAGGCACTGGTCGCCACCGCCATCGGCCTGTTCGCGGCCATTCCGGCCGTGATCGCCTACAACCGCTTCGCTGCCCGTAGCGAAGCGCTGACCAGCCGTTACTACACCTTCGCCGATGAATTCCAGGCGATCCTGCACCGCAAAGTGCACACCAGCGAAGAATAAGCAGGTATTTCCCCATGGCTTTAATCGCTCGAGCCCGAAACAAGCGCAAGCCGGTTGCCGAGATGAACGTGGTGCCCTACATCGACGTGATGTTGGTGCTGCTGGTCATCTTCATGGTGACCGCGCCGATGCTCAATCAGGGCGTGAAGGTCGATCTGCCCAAGGTTTCCAGCGAAGCCTTGCCGCAGGACAACAACACCCAGGTACTGACCATTTCGATCAAGGCTGACAAGACCTACTACTGGAACCTTGGCAGCGAAGTCGACACCGAGAAGCAGCAGGACCGGGCCATGACCTTGCCGCAGATGACCGATGCGGTGACCAAGATCATTCGTGTCGGCAACGACGCCGGCAAGCGCACGCAGGTCTTCATTCGCGGTGACAAGACCGTCGACTACGGTGCCGTGATGGGCGCCATGGGCGGCCTGCAGAAAGCCGGGGTCGGTAATGTTGGCTTGATCACTGAGGCGCCCTGATGCAGCAACAGCGAGAGCCGTCCGCCTCGGAAAGCTACTTCTGGCCTAGTGTCCTGGCAATCGGTCTGCACGTACTGGTGTTCGGCATGCTGTTCGTCAGTTTTGCCATGACCCCTGAGCTGCCGCCGGCCAAGCCGATCGTGCAGGCGACGTTGTACCAGCTCAAGTCGAAAAGCCAGGCGACCACCCAGACCAACCAGAAGCTTGCCGGTGAGGCGAAGAAATCCGCCGCGCGCCAGACTGAAGTCGAGCAGATGGAGCAGAAGAAGGTCGAGCAGGAAGCGATAAAGGCCGCGGAACAAAAGAAAGAGGAAGCGGCTCAAAAGGCCGAGGAAGCCAAGAAGGCCGATGAGGCGAAGAAAGCTGACGAGGCGAAAAAGGCTGACGAAGCCAAGAAAGCCGACGAAGCGAAGAAAACCGCCGAGGCCAAAAAGGCAGAAGAGAAACAATTGGCTGATATAGCCAAGAAGAAGGCCGAAGAAGAAGCCAAGAAAGCCGCTGAAGAAGAGGCCAAGAAAGCGGCCGCTGAAGAAGCGAAGAAAAAGATCGTCGAGGACGCGAAGAAGAAAGCGGCCGAAGACGCCAAGAAGAAAGCTGAAGCTGAAGAGGCGAAAAAGAAAGTCGCCGAAGACGCGAAGAAGAAAGCCGCCGCCGACGCTGCCAAGAAAAAGGCCCAGGACGCAGCGCGTAAATCCGCCGAAGACAAAAAGGCCCAGGCCTTGGCAGATCTGCTTTCCGACACGCCGGAGCGCCAGCAGGCATTGGCTGATGAGCAGGGCGATGAAGTCGCCGGCAGCTACGATGATTTGATTCGCGCACGAGCGGCGGAAGGCTGGGCTCGTCCCCCTTCGGCGCGCAAAGGCATGACGGTAGTATTGCAAATCGGCATGTTGCCCGACGGTACGGTTACCTCGGTCAGCGTCGCCAAGTCCAGTGGTGACGGTCCGTTCGACGCTTCGGCGGTCGCAGCGGTCAAGAACATTGGGCGATTGACGGAAATGCAAGGAATGAAACCGAGCGACTTTGCTCCCTATCGTTCATTCAAGATGACATTCACACCTGAGGATCTAGCCTTGTGAGAAACCTTCTTCGATCAATGCTGGTCGTTATCTGCTGCCTGGCAGGGATAGCGGTAGCAGAGGAAAAGAACATCCTGGTCACCAGCGGCAGCGACCGGGCGACCCCGATCGCCGTCGTACCGTTCGGTTGGCAGGGCGGTAGCGTCCTGCCGGACGACATGGCGGAAATCATCGGCAACGACCTGCGCAACTCGGGTTACTACGCGCCGATTCCGAAGCAGAACATGATCAGCCTGCCGACCCAGGCCAGCGAAGTCATCTACCGTGACTGGAAGGCCCTGGGCGCCCAGTACATCATGGTCGGCAGCATCGTTCCGGCCGGCGGTCGCCTGCAGGTGCAGTACGCCCTGTTCAACGTCGCCACCGAGCAGCAAGTGCTGACCGGCAGCGTGTCGGGCAGCGTCGATCAGTTGCGCGACATGTCGCACTACATCGCCGACCAGTCGTTCGAGAAGCTCACCGGCATCAAGGGCGCGTTCTCTACCCGCATGCTCTACGTGACGGCCGAGCGCTTCTCCGAAAACAACACCCGCTACACCCTGCAGCGCTCCGACTATGACGGTGCCCGTGCAGTGACCTTGCTGCAATCGCGCGAGCCAATCCTGTCGCCGCGCTTCGCCCCCGATGGCAAGCGCATCGCCTATGTCTCGTTCGAGCAGAAGCGTCCGCGCATTTTCGTGCAGCACATCGACACCGGTCGTCGTGAGCAGATCACCAACTTCGAAGGCCTGAACGGCGCGCCAGCCTGGTCGCCGGACGGTTCGCGCCTGGCGTTCGTGCTGTCCAAGGACGGTAACCCGGACATCTATGTGATGAACCTGGCTTCGCGTTCGATCTCCCGCGTCACCAATGGCCCGGGCATCAACACCGAACCGTTCTGGGGCAAGGATGGCTCGACCATCTACTTCACCTCCGACCGTGGCGGCAAGCCACAGATCTACAAGACCAGTGCTGGTGGTGGCGGTGCCGAACGCGTGACGTTCGTCGGTAACTACAACGCCAACCCTAAACTGTCGGCGGACGAAAAGACCCTGGTAATGATCCATCGCCAGGATGGTTTCACTAATTTCAAGGTGGCGGCCCAGGATTTGCAGCGCGGTAGCGTAAAAATCCTCACTGATAGCACTCTGGACGAGTCACCCACTGTTGCGCCCAACGGCACCATGGTAATCTACGCCACCCGCCAGCAGGGCCGGGGAGTCTTGATGCTCGTGTCCATTAATGGACGCGTGAGGCTCCCGCTTCCTACCGCTCAAGGCGAAGTCAGAGAACCGTCCTGGTCCCCTTACCTGAACTGACGCGGCGCTATACGTTTTACTTAACACACTGGGGTTCATTAGGAGTTTCACGATGGAAATGCTGAAGTTTGGTAAATTTGCTGCGCTGGCTCTGGCCATGGCTGTAGCTGTAGGTTGCTCGTCCAAAGGCGGCGACAATGCCGGTGAAGGCGCTGTTGATCCAAACGCTGGTTACGGCGCTAACACCGGTGCAGTTGACGGCTCCCTGAGCGAAGAAGCTGCTCTGCGCGCAATCACCACCTTCTACTTCGAATACGACAGCTCGGACCTGAAGCCAGAAGCCATGCGCGCTCTGGATGTTCACGCCAAAGACCTGAAGTCGAACGGCGCTCGCGTTGTTCTGGAAGGCAACACCGACGAACGTGGTACTCGTGAGTACAACATGGCACTGGGCGAGCGTCGTGCGAAAGCCGTTCAACGCTACCTGGTACTGCAAGGTGTTTCCCCAGCTCAGCTGGAACTGGTTTCCTACGGCGAAGAGCGTCCAGTTGCTACCGGCAACGACGAGCAGTCCTGGGCTCAAAACCGTCGCGTCGAACTGCGTAAGTAATTCGTCATGCGAACGTGCCGTCGTGCTGTAACTGTTCTGGCTCTCAGCCTCGCGCCGCTTGCGGCGTGGGCTGCGGTTCCTGTGGTCGATAACGATGCCGGCTATAACAATAGCGGGAGCAGCTATCCGCCTGCAGGTTACGGTACGAACGGCGCCTATGCCGGGGGAGGGGTTTCGGCCCCTGTCTCGGCACAGGGCGAGCTGTTCAACCAGCTCCAGCAAATGCAGGATCAGCTTTCGCGCCAGCAAGGCGTGATCGAAGTTCTGCAGAATGATATTTCGCGCATGAAGCAGGAAAACCTGGAGCGATACCAGGATCTTGATCGGCGCATAGGAACCGGCGTTGCACCTGCCGCGACTCCTGAGAATTCTCCTGCCGGTGGCGACTTGAACGCCCCCGGTGCAGCCGCAGGTGCGGGGGCAGCTGCCCCTGCAGCACCTGCCGCCGGTGGCGAGCCGGCTGATCCGGCGAAGGAAAAGCTCTATTACGATGCTGCCTTCGACCTGATCAAGGCCAAGGATTTCGACAAGGCCAGCCAGGCCTTTGCCGCCTTCCTGCGCAAATACCCAAACAGCCAGTACGCGGGCAATGCCCAATACTGGCTGGGTGAAGTGAACCTGGCCAAAGGCGACCTGCAAGGTGCCGGCCAGGCATTCGCCAAGGTTTCGCAACTGTATCCCAAGCACGCCAAGGTGCCGGATTCGCTGTACAAGCTGGCTGATGTAGAGCGCCGCCTCGGTCACACCGACAAGGTAAAAGGCATTCTGCAGCAGGTGGTGGCCCAATATCCGGGTACATCCGCCGCCCAGTTGGCCCAGCGTGATCTGCAACGCATGTAAGTCGGCTTGACCTGTTTTGAAGAAACCCGCGCCTGTCGCGGGTTTTTTCGTTAGAATTCACGCCCATTTTATGAAACACGCTTTTTGGGATCTGCGCGTTGGCGGGGTTCCTTGAAGTGCCTGACGGAGGCGGACAGCCTGTTTAGCTGTTACGCCCGTGGCGACTATGCAAGACACATTGAGAATCACCGAAGTTTTTTACTCGTTGCAGGGTGAAACGCGGACGGCTGGGCTGCCCACAGTATTTGTGCGCCTCACCGGTTGCCCGTTGCGCTGCCAATACTGCGACAGTGCCTACGCGTTCAGCGGCGGCACCTTGCGAACCCTCGACGATATCCTGGAGCAAGTGGCCAATTATCGTCCGCGTTATGTCTGCGTCACGGGTGGTGAGCCATTGGCGCAACCCAACGCCATCCCCTTGCTCAAGCAGTTGTGCGATGCCGGTTACGAGGTTTCCCTGGAAACCAGCGGCGCCCTGGATATCTCGGCCGTCGACCCGCGCGTCAGTCGCGTCGTGGACCTGAAGACTCCAGGCTCCAAGGAAGCGCACCGCAACCGTTACGAGAATATCGAGCTGCTGACCTCCAACGATCAGGTCAAGTTCGTGATCTGTTCGCGGGAAGATTACGACTGGGCCGTGTCCAAGCTGATTCAGTATGGGCTCGACCAGCGTGCCGGCGAAGTGTTGTTGTCGCCGAGCCATCACGATTTGAGCGCCCGGGACCTGGCGGACTGGGTGGTGGCGGATAACCTGCCGGTGCGCCTGCAACTGCAGCTGCATAAATATCTTTGGAACGACGAGCCGGGGCGCTGATATGACTGAACACTCGAACATTGCTGAAAAACGTGCGGTCATCCTGTTGTCCGGCGGCCTGGATTCGGCCACCGTCGTGGCCATGGCCCGTGCCGAGGGTTACCGCTGCTACACCATGAGTTTCGATTATGGCCAGCGCCACCGCGCTGAACTGCACGCTGCCGAGCGAGTGGCCCGGGACCTGGGCGTGGTGGAACACAAAGTGATCGGCCTGAACCTCAATGGCATTGGTGGCTCGGCCTTGACCGACAGTTCCATCGACGTGCCGGAGGCGCCTAGCGAAGGCATTCCGGTGACCTATGTGCCGGCGCGTAACACCGTATTCCTGTCCTTGGCATTGGGCTGGGCCGAAGTGCTGGGCGCTCGTGACATTTTCATCGGCGTCAATGCCGTGGATTACTCCGGTTACCCGGATTGCCGCCCGGAGTTCGTCGAAGCCTTCGAGCGCATGGCGAACCTGGCGACCAAGGCCGGTGTAGAAGGGCAGGGTTTCCGCATCCTGGCGCCGTTGCAGAATCTCAGCAAGGCCGACATCGTCAAGGCCGGTGTGAAGCTTGGCGTGGACTACGGGCTCACTGTTTCCTGCTATCAGGCCGACGATCAGGGCCGTGCTTGCGGCAAATGCGACAGCTGCCGCCTGCGCGCAGAAGGCTTCGCTGCGGCGGGTGTGAGCGATCCAACCCGTTATTTTTGATTTATTTCAAATTAGGTGTTGAATAGTCCTTAGAAATCAGTATTATACGCGCCACCACACAGCGGGTCGTTAGCTCAGTTGGTAGAGCAGTTGGCTTTTAACCAATTGGTCGTAGGTTCGAATCCCACACGACCCACCATTTTTTGCAGTTTTAAAAGTCTGGAAGGCCCACGAAAGTGAGGATTTCCGGATTTTTTTTTGCCTGCGAGAAAGTGGCCGGACAAGTCCCGAATCTGACTGGTGTGGCGCCAGTCCTTGGGAGATTACGCCATTAACCTGGAAAAGCCGGCCTCAACTCCTAGACTGTTGAAGCCCGCTCCTTGTTCAAGCGCAGCGTGCACCTCGTTATAAAACGCGAGAGGTTCGATCAAGGAGGATTCGACATGAAGCTGCGAATTACCCAGTTTGCTCCATTCGATCAGGGCAAGGATATCAAGGCTGATATCAAGGGCGGATGGTGTGCCGGGGTAACCGCCACGGTCGGCATTGCCGTCGGCTCCTATGATGTGGAAGGGCAACCCGATTTTGGGCATTGGGTCGAGCATGTCGCTTTTGTAAAAGCCAAGGCGGCGTTGCTGAAGATCAATTCCAACCTCAACACGGCCGAAACGCTGCAGGCCGTCCTGGGCCGATACCAGCAAACCCGTGACGTCTGCGGTGACCTGCATAAGTCCAAGTTTGAAGCGCGAGGCTGTAAAGTCCTCCTGAGCTTGTCGGGATGGTTTCCAGTGCTGGGTTATGCGTCCTACTTGAAAAACTCCAAATGGCTGACCAACCATATTGGCTACATCATCCGAGGCGGGGACAAGCTGGTGTTGTTCGACCCCAATTACGGTATCGGTTTATTCACCATTGAAGATGCGCTGCCGCTGAACCTGAACGAGCTGACCAAGGCGATCGGCATCCTTGCCTGGAAGAGTGGCCTTGCCAGTTACCTGCTGTCCTACACGGCGGCGACTTCCGTTGTTGACGAAGATCCCTTGCAACTGCGCTTCTCGACCGATACCGAGGAGAAAATCCGAGCCTTGGAAGAGTACAGCAGTCGTTTTTTCACCGGGACAAAGTAGTAGCGTTAGCGGATATGTCGCCCATAACCCTTTGGGTCAAACCGCAATACCATCACCATCATCAACACCATGACCGCCGTGAGCGACCACCAGGCCCACTCAAAACTCCCCAATTGGTCGCGGATCATCCCGGCAATCAATGGCGAGAGGCCGGCGATGAGATAGCCGACACCCTGCACGAACGCGGTAAGGCCGCCGGCCCGGCGTGGGTTGTCCAGGTGGTCGAGGGAGACGATCAGGCTCATGGGGAACAGGCCGCCGATCCCCAGCCCCAGCAGGCAGGCCCAGAGCAGGCTGAAGCGTTCCGGGCTGAGGATCAGGCCGCAGAAGCCGCCGATGATCAGGGCCAGCAGGACGGCCAGGACCAGGCGTTTATCCCGGCTGCGGTTGGCAATCGCCGGAGTGACCAGGCCGGATAACACTTCCATTGCCGTGAGGAACCCCAGCAACAGGCCAGCGTGCTGTTCGCTCCAGCCCTTTTCCACGTAGTACGGTGCCAGCCAGGCCAGCACGCAGGTGTAGGAGGCGGTGCCCAGGCCAAAGAAAATCGCCAGGAGCCAGGCCCGGGCGTTGCTGGAAAACGCTTCGTGATGCCGGGACGCTGCGTCGGGCAAGGGCGTGATGTTCGAGCGCTGGGCATACCAGCAGCCCAGGGCGACCAGCGCCAACAATGCCCAGATTGCCAGGCCGACGCGCCAACTGCCGGTCTGGGTCAGGACAAAGGGTGAAAACGATGCGGCAATCGCCGCCCCACCCATGATGGAGGTCACGTACAAGCCCATGAACAGCGAGACGTTGTCGGCGAAGCGCGACTTGATCAGTGCCGGCATCACAGCCTGGATCAAGGCGATCCCGAGCCCGGCCACGATCGCACTGGCGATCAACCCGGCGGCGCTGTCCAGGTACAAGCGCGAGGCCGTGGCGATGCCAATGATCAACAGCGACAGCACGATGGTGCGGTGTTCACCGATGCGCAGGGCGATGCGCATGCCCAAGAACATCGCCAGGCCCATCGCCATGACAGGCAACATGGTCAGCAGCGAGGCGGTACTGAAACTCAAGGGCACCTCGCCGCGAATAGCTGACAACAACGGCCCGACCGCTGCCATCGAGGGCCGCAGGTTCAGCGCCACCAAGACGATGCTGACCATCAGCCAGATGGCGTGGGTGCTTGAGGTTCGAATATTTTCCATGGAGCCGCCTTTGCTGGGCAAAGGGGCATTTAGGCTGGCTCCGGACGTTGTGGGCAAATTGAAAATTGGACAGAGGTATTTAAAAATTCGATAGCGCTACGGAGCTTGTCCGAGAGCCCAATGCCCATCCCTTGTGGGAGCGAGCTTGCTCGCGATGGCGGCAATACCTGCACATCAGTACGAGCTGACCCACCGCTATCGCGAGCAAGCTCGCTCCCACAGAGGGGAAGGTTTAATCCGGCATCGGGCTCAGTGTCCCCAGCCATGCCACCAACCCAAGGATGGCCACCGCCACAGCGAACTCCAGGACCATGCTGCGCCGCAGGGCTGTCACCGCGACCCTGTGCTCGCCGGTGTGTCGGGCCTGCTCCAGCAATGGGCTCAGGTGAAAGCGGTTCAGCGCGGCGAACACCAGCATGGCCGCGAACAAGACGAGTTTGAGCGCCAGCAACTGACCATAGGTGCTGTCCAGTAGTCCTTCGACGCTTGGGCCGACGATGAACAGATAATTGACCACCCCTGTCACGGTGATGAGCACCACGATCACCGCCCCGGCGGTTTCAAACCCGATCAATGTCCGAGCCAGTACCGCCAACTGCGGTTCGGCCTGGCGAAGCAGCAGGGCAAACGCGGCCAAGGCCCCGACCCAGCCACCCGCTGCCCAGAGGTGCAGGAAGTCGGTGATGAAGTGCCAGTTGCGGCGTGCGCCTTCGTCCATGGCGCCGTGTCCTGCCCAGGCCAGCGTCGCCAAGGCCACGGCCCCGCCTAGCGTGACCAGGCCCAGGCTGGCAGTCGGCCAACGTTTATTGAGCGTCACGGCGACAACGGCCAGCAGCAGCGCCGCCATCCGCAGTGTCCAACTCGAGCCGACGTCGGTCTCCAACACCATCATTTCAATGTGCGGCCACAGCTCGGCCCAGTCTGCAACGCCGCTCATGGCCCAGGCCATGCACGCCATGGCGGCGAGGGAGAGCAACCCGCCCAGCACCGCCGTGGTCACTAACAGCGGTGTGAAAGGCAGTTGCGCGCCTGACACCCGTTCCTGGCCTCGCAGGCTATAGAGCCCGAACGCGGCCAGGCCGAACAACAACATCAAATCCAGGTACAGGGCAAAGCGCAGCGCAATGTTGATCGAGTCGCTCATCAACTCACTTCACCTTGAACGTGACGTTACCGGTGATCGGGTGAGTGTCGGACGACACCGCGCGCCATTGGACCTGATAGGTGCCGGCGGTGAGGGGACCATTCGGGACAATGACCATGGTTTTCGGGTCATCGCTGCCGGAGACCTTGGCTGGCATAGGCATGGGCGAATGCGCCGCCATGCCGGGCATCTCGGTCATCATCAGCTTGGCACCGGAAAACTTGGTCATCAGGTTTTCGGAAAAATGCAGCTCGATCTTTGCCGGTGCCGCACCTTCGGCGCCTTCGGCAGGGGTAGAGGACAGCAGTTTCGGGTGGGCCTGGGCCAGGCCACTGACCAACAGGCCGGTGGACAAGGCGACAGCAACAACAGCGGTTTTGATGAATGACATGCAAGGACTCCTACAGCTTGGTTTTTTAGTTTTGAGTGAAACAGGTCAGTGGCTCAGAACCACATGCGCACGCCCAACACCAGGCGGGCTTCGCTGCGGTCTTCGCCTTCTTCACGGGCGTAATCGGCGGTGTTGCCGTAGACCCGATTCCAGGTGACGCCAATGTAGGGTGCGAATTCGCGGCGTATTTCATAACGCAACCGTACGCCGAGTTCGGTGTCCGACAGCCCTGATCCGACGCCGCGGGCAGGATCGTTCTTGCCATAGAAGTTGACCTCGGCGGTGGGCTGCAGGATCAACCGATTGGTCAGCAAGATGTCGTAGTCGCCTTCCAGCCGCGCCGCGCTCTGGCCACCTTCGCCGATGAACGCGGTGGCCTCGGCTTCGAAGTTGTACAGCGCCATGCCTTGCACGCCGAAGGCGGCCCAGGTTTGTGGATCGCCCGGCTTGAAGTCCTGGCGTACGCCGGCCACCACGTCCCACCAAGGACTGATGGCGTGGCCCCACAGGGCCTGAAGTTCCGCCTCTTCGGTCTTGCCGTTGAGGCGTTCACCTTCGGAGCGCAGCCACAAACGGTCGATGTCGCCACCGATCCAGCCGGAGGCATCCCAGCTCAGGGCGCTGCCGTCATCGGCGTCTTGCCACTCCAGCTGGTCGATGAGGAAAAACGAATTGATGGCGCTGTCATGCATCGCGTGTCCGCCATGATCCTCGTAGACGGCGGCGCGGTCGGCGGCGGTCAGTTCCGGGATCGGCGTGCGACTGGTGGTCGGCGCTGATTGCATGGGTTCCATGCCCTGCATCGAGTCCATGCCTTGCATCGAATCCATACCTTGCATCTGGCTATGGTCCATCCCGGGCATCTGGCTGTGATCCATGCCTTGCATGTCGTTGCCCGCCGCCCAGGCCGAGGTGGTGGCGCCGAGGGTCAGGCTGGCAATGAGTGCCATGGGGTAGTGAAAAACAGTGGTCATGGTCGGCTCCTCATTCCTGCACCCGAACTTCACGGAACATCCCCATCTCCATGTGAAACAGCAGATGACAGTGGTACGCCCAGCGCCCGAGGGCATCGGCGGTGACGCGGTAGCTGCGCTTGGCACCCGGTGGCACGTCGATGGTGTGCTTGCGCACCATGAACTGGCCGCTCTCGTCCTCCAGGTCGCTCCACATGCCGTGCAGGTGGATGGGGTGGGTCATCATGGTGTCGTTGATCAGCACGATGCGCAGTCGCTCGCCGTACTTGAGCAGCAGCGGCGCGGCGTCGGAAAATTTCACGCCGTTGAACGACCAGGCGAATTTTTCCATGTGCCCGGTCAGGTGTAGCTCGATCGTACGGCCCGGCTCGCGGCCGTCGGGGTCGGGGAAGGTGCTGCGCAGGTCTGAGTAGGTGAGCACTTTGCGGCCGTTGTTACGCAGCCCCATGCCCGGGTCGTCGAGCTTGGGCTTGACGGTCATGGCCTGCATGTCCACCAGGGGGTTGTCTTTCTCGGTGTCGGGATGCGACAGCATGCCGTCCATGCCCTGCATGGCACCGTGATCCATCCCGGCCATGTCGCCCATGCCCTGCATCTGGCTATGATCCATACCTTGCATCTGGCTGTCGTCCATCCCGGCCATGCCCTGCATCGAGCCGTGGTCCATGCCACCCATGCCCATGTCGTCCATGGTCACCAATGGCCGCGGGTCCAGGGGCGGCACCGGTGCCGACAACCCGGCCCTGGCCGCGAGGGTGCCGCGGGCATAGCCGGTGCGGTCCATGGACTGGGCGAACAGGGTGTAGGCCTCCTGGGTTGGTTCGACAATGACGTCATAGGTTTCGGCCACGGCGATCCGGAACTCATCGACGCTCACCGGTTTGACGTATTGGCCGTCGGACGCCACCACCGTCATCTTCAAGCCGGGAATACGCACGTCGAAATAGCTCATGGCCGAGCCGTTGATAAAGCGCAGGCGAAGACGTTCGCCAGGCTTGAACAGGCCGGTCCAGTTCATGTCCGGCGCCTGGCCGTTCATGAGGTAGGTGTAGGTGGCGCCACTGACATCGGCCAGGTCAGTGGGATTCATCTTCATCTCGGCCCACATCTTGCGGTCGGCCACGGTGCTGGCCCAGCCGTTCTTGCCCACATCGTCAATGAAGTCGCCGACGGTGCGTTTGTTGTAGTTGTAGTAGTCCGACTGTTTCTTGAGCTTGCGAAGGATGTTGCCGGGGTCCTCATCGGTCCAGTCGGTGAGCATCACCACATAGTCCCGTTCGTACTGGAAGGGCTCCGGTTCCCGGGCGTCGATCACCAGCGGGCCGTAGACCCCGGATTGTTCCTGGAAGCCGGAATGGCTGTGGTACCAGTAGGTGCCGTTTTGCCGGACCTTGAACTGATACACGTACATGCCGTCGGGTTCGATGCCCTTGAAACTCAACCCCGGAACGCCGTCCATGTTGGCTGGCAGCAGGATGCCGTGCCAGTGGATGGACGTGGTGTCCTTCAAGCGATTGCGCACCCGCAGGGTCACGGTGTCGCCTTCACGCCAGCGCAGCAGCGGGCCGGGGATGCCACCGTTGATGGTCTGGGCGGTGCGTGGCTTGCCGGTGAAATTGACCGGGCTTTCGCCGATGAACAGATCGAACTCGGTGCCGCTCAGGACGTTGGGCTGGCCCGGGCCGGTGACCGCCCAGACAGGCGCGCGCCACAAGCCCAGGCCGCCGAGGATGCCGCCGGCAGTCAGGCCCTTTACGAAGGTTCGCCGGGAAGTTTTTGTTTGCATACGATGGAAGTCCGTCAGTCGATTCGCAGCGAACACGGGGGCAATCCCCCGGTGTCGCTTTGAAAAGAAGATGACATAAGCCGGCCGGGCAGGTGATTACATTTCGGTCAGCTTGCTCTTGCTGGGGCGCGCGTCCGCTTCCAGGGTCGGGCACAGGTCAGAATGATCTTTTGCATCGACGGGATATTCTGTAGCCTTGCCGGCTTCACGCTGTCCCGTGCCTGATTGATACCCACTTTCCCGGCGGTACCCGAGTGGTCCGGAGCCGGGTGTATACTCGACTTTCGCGCTAAACGCGCTTGCAGGTCTTGCGAACATGACGCAAATTTCCGAACGCCTTCTGGTCCAGGCCCACCTCGACGCCAAGCAGCCCAAGCCGCTGACCGCCGAGCAAGAGGCCTGGTACCGCGCCGCCATCGCCGCCGAGCTCAAGGCTCAGGACGCGGTGCTGGTCGCGCACTTCTACTGCGACCCGATCATCCAGGCCCTGGCCGAAGAGACCGGTGGTTGCGTGTCCGACTCCCTGGAAATGGCCCGCTTCGGCAATGCCCACCCGGCCAAGACCGTGGTGGTAGCGGGGGTCAAGTTCATGGGCGAGACCGCCAAGATCCTCAACCCCGAAAAACGTGTGTTGATGCCCACCCTGGAAGCCACCTGCTCCCTGGACCTGGGCTGCCCGGTGGACGAATTCTCAGCGTTCTGCGACCAGCATCCGGAGCGCACCGTGGTGGTGTATGCCAACACTTCGGCGGCAGTGAAGGCCCGGGCCGACTGGGTGGTGACGTCCAGTTGCGCGCTGGAAATCGTCGAGAGCCTGATGGACAACGGCGAGACGATCATCTGGGGCCCGGACAAGCACCTGGGCACTTACATCCAGCGCAAGACCGGCGCCGACATGCTGCTCTGGGACGGTGCCTGCATCGTCCACGAAGAGTTCAAGTCCAAGCAGTTGGAGGACATGAAGGCGCTGTACCCGGACGCCGCGATCCTGGTGCACCCGGAGTCGCCGACGTCGGTGATCGAACTGGCGGATGCCGTGGGCTCCACCAGCCAATTGATCGCCGCGGCCCAGACCCTGCCGAACAAGACGCTGATCGTCGCCACCGACCGGGGCATTTTCTACAAGATGCAGCAGCTGTGCCCGGACAAGGTCTTCATCGAAGCCCCTACCGCCGGCAACGGCGCGGCGTGCCGCAGTTGTGCACACTGCCCATGGATGGCGATGAATACCCTGGAGCGCACGCTCAAGAGCTTGCAGGAGGGCGCCAACGAGATCTTCGTCGACCCGGCGCTGATCCCCCAAGCGATTCGCCCGCTCAAGCGCATGCTGGACTTCACCCAGGCGGCGCGGATGAAGCTGGCGGGCAATGCCTGATTGAAGGCGAGAGGCTTGATCGTTCCCACGCTCTGCGTGGGAATGTAGCCAGGGATGCTCCGCGTCCCAAAAAGCCGAACGCGGAGCGTCCGCAGAGGCGTTCCCACGCAGAGCGTGGGAACGATCAAGGATGAACGAAGTTATTTGGTTTTCTTGGGAATCCGCACCAGCTGCGTATCCGAGTAGATGTCATGCCAACTGCGCTTGCGCTTGTCGAACAGCGCCCAGATGAAGCCCAGCCCCACCAGCAGCAATGACGCAATCGCTACCACGAACCGCAACAGCGCCTGCCACAGGCTGATGGCCGTGCCATCGGCGTTCTGTACACGGATGCACCACACCTGCATGCCCAGGGTCTGGCCGTTGTGGGTCCAGAACTTGGCGAAGAAGCCGAACAGCACGAACAGCAGTACGGTGGACAGCAGCGGGTCACCGTCCAGTGCGCCGGCTTCGGTCAGGGCGCGCATTTTTTCTTCGCCGATGATCGCCATCTGGATCATTTTGTAGGCACCGCTGGTGACGATCAGCAGCGCCGTGCACAGCAAGAAGTCATAAAACATCGCTGCCAGGCGACGGCCCAGGCCGGCGGGAGGAAAGTCGCCCTGGGGAGTGAGCAGGTGTTTCGACATGACGGCCTCAGTTGAAAAAAGAAGCCATTTTACGGATTTACGCCCATAAAAAAGCCCCTGATATCAATCAGGGGCTTTTTTAGTGTGCGAAAGCCTTAGGCTTCTGCTTGAACCTCGTCAGCCTGCATGCCTTTCTGGCCTTGCACAGCAACGAAAGTGACTTTCTGGCCTTCTTTCAGGCTCTTGAAGCCGTTGCCCTGGATGGCGCGGAAATGCACGAACAGGTCCGGACCGCTTTCAGGCGTGATAAAACCAAAACCCTTCTCGTCGTTGAACCACTTGACGGTACCGCTCTGACGTTGAGACATTTTCTTATTTCCTTTGACGCTAAAATTGATGACAGCCTCTTTCGCATGAAAGAGTACTGGGCTGGGTTGCAGGAAAGTAAGAGACGTCGAACGGGATGTAGCGAACTTCATAAGCTACTGCCCAGGTCACGATTCCAAGCGACCCATGCAAACACAGTGACCAAACTCTACGCCAACTACGAATGAAAAAACAACCCCCCGGGGAAGCCCGTATTTGCTCAGCTTGCAGGCATTTACATACATCGCCGGGCGGGGCTTATTCGATAGGCTAGTTCAATTGTTAACGACCGTTATAAGCGCCATTGAATGTCTAAGGATATGCACCTTTTTATGGCGGTTGCGTTACACATTAGTGCACGTATAACGCAATCGCGTTACTTATAGAAACAGTCAATCAACCGCGGTAGTAGCGTTGTGGGACGAATGGCATTTTGCTTACAAGTAAAGGCACCTTTTTCCCACGCACGATGGCCCAAACTGGCGTATCCAGTGCGACATAGGCGCTGTCCAGGTAACCCATCGCCAACGGACCGCCCAGGGTCGGGCCGAAACCACCGCTGCACACCGTCCCGATAATCTCGCCCGCTTCGTTGACGATCTCTGCGCCTTCGCGCACCGGTGTGCGTTCCTGGGGCAGCAGGCCGACGCGTTTGCGCTTCACGCCGCCCTGTTGTTGGGCGAACACGGTTTCAGCGCCGGGGAAACCGCCAGCGCGAGCGCCGTCGGCACGACGTACTTTGGAAATCGCCCACAACAGGCTGGCTTCGATCGGCGTGGTCTCGGTGTTCATGTCGTGGCCATAGAGGCACAGGCCGGCTTCCAGGCGCAGGGAGTCACGGGCACCGAGGCCGATGGCCGCGACTTCCGGCTCGGCCAGCAGGGCGCGGGCCAGTTTTTCCGCATCGGCGGCGGGTACCGAGATTTCGAAACCGTCTTCACCGGTGTAGCCCGAACGGCTGACAAAGCAGTCCACGCCCAGCAGCGTGACGCGCTGGAACTGCATGAAGGTCATCTTCGCCACGTCCGGCGCCAGGCGTGCGAGCACGGTGACGGCAGCCGGGCCTTGCAGGGCGAGCAGGGCACGGGCTTCGAACAGTGGCTCGATGCTGCACTGCGCACCAATGTGGGCCCGCAGGTGAGCCAGGTCCTGGTCCTTGCAGGCCGCGTTGACCACCAGGAACAGTTCGTCATTGCCCAGGTTGGCGACCATCAGGTCGTCAAGGATGCCGCCGTTCTCGTTGGTGAACATGGCGTAGCGCTGCATGCCCACCGGCAGGTCGATGATGTCCACCGGCACCAGGGTTTCCAGGGCCTTGGCGGCGCCTGCGCCGGTCAGGCGGATCTGGCCCATGTGGGACACGTCGAACAGCCCGGCCTGATCACGGGTGTGCTGGTGTTCCTTCATCACCCCCAGAGGGTACTGCACCGGCATGTCGTAGCCGGCGAACGGCACCATGCGGGCGCCGAGTTCGAGGTGCAGCGCGTGCAGCGGGGTTTTCAGCAGTTGTTCGGTGGACATATCAGCTCCTGGAAAAAATGTGGAAGTGAGGCAAGCGCATCAGCATTCGATGATGTTGACCGCCAGACCGCCGCGGGCGGTCTCCTTGTATTTGCTTTTCATGTCGGCGCCGGTCTGGCGCATGGTGCGGATGACTTTGTCGAGGGAGACGAAGTGATGCCCGTCGCCGCGCATGGCCATGCGTACCGCGTTGATGGCCTTCACCGAGCCCATGGCGTTGCGTTCGATGCACGGCACCTGCACCAGGCCGCCGATCGGGTCACAGGTCAGGCCGAGGTTGTGTTCCATGCCGATCTCGGCGGCGTTTTCCACTTGCTGCACGCTGCCGCCGAGCACTTCGCAGAGGGCGCCGGCGGCCATGGAACAGGCCACGCCCACTTCACCCTGGCAACCGACTTCAGCGCCGGAGATGGAGGCGTTTTCCTTGTACAGGATGCCGATGGCGGCGGCGGTCAGCAGGAAACGCACCACGCCATCCTCGCTGGCCCCGGGGATAAAGCGCATGTAGTAATGCAGCACGGCCGGGATGATCCCCGCCGCCCCGTTGGTGGGCGCGGTGACGACGCGCCCGCCATAGGCGTTTTCTTCGTTGACCGCCAAGGCATACAAGTTGACCCAGTCCAGTACTGACAGTGGGTCGCGCAGTGCGGCTTCCGGGTTCTTGCACAGCTGGCGGTGCAACGCCGCGGCCCGGCGCTTGACCTTCAGCCCGCCTGGCAGAATCCCTTCGTTGCGACAGCCGGCGGCCACGCAATCCTGCATCACCTGCCAGATTTTCAGCAGGCCGGCACGGGTCTCGGCTTCGGGGCGCCAGGCGCTTTCGTTGGTCAGCATTACCTGGCTGATGGACAGGCCATAGGTGCTGCAATGACCCAGCAGGTCCTTGGCACTCTTGAACGGGAAGGTCAGGGGCGTAGCATCTTCGACGATGCGGTCGGCGCCGGCCGCGTCTTCATCGACGACAAAGCCGCCGCCGACCGAGTAGTACTCGCGGCTGCGCACTTGCAGCCCGGCGGCATCAAAGGCGCGGAAGATCATGCCGTTGGGGTGGAAGGCCAGCGGCTTGCGGATCATTGCCAGGTGCAGCTTTTCATTGAATTCGATGGAGTGTTCGCCGAGCAGGTTCAGGCGACCGCTGCTGCGGATCGCTTGCAGGCGGGCGTCGACGGTTTCGGTGTCCACGGTGTCGGGATGCTCGCCTTCCAGGCCCAGCAGCACGGCCTTGTCGCTGCCGTGGCCCTTGCCCGTGGCGCCGAGCGAGCCGTAGAGCTCGACCTTGACGCTGGTGGTGCAATTGAGCAAGTCATCGCGACGCAGCCCCTCGGCGAAACGGGCAGCGGCACGCATCGGGCCGACGGTATGGGAGCTGGAAGGGCCGATACCGATCTTGAACAGGTCGAACACGCTTAACGACATGGTGTTTCTCCGGTTTCTTTTTATGAGGATCGACGGTGGTTTAAGGTCTGACATGGATCCTTGTGGGAGCGAGCCTGCTCGCGATAGCGGAGTGTCAGGCAACATCTCTATTGGCTGTTACGCCGCTATCGCGAGCAGGCTCGCTCCCACAGGGGATTCGGAGGGCTGGTAGATCGCCCTCCGTTCAGGTCAAGCGTAGCTTTCGATCGACGGGCAGGCGCAGACCAGGTTGCGGTCGCCGAACACGTTGTCGACCCGGCCCACGGGCGGCCAGTACTTGCCTTCGATCAACGACGCCACCGGGTACACCGCCTGTTCGCGGCTGTAAGGGTGGGTCCACTCACCGACGATTTCCGCCGCGGTGTGCGGGGCGTTTTTCAGTGGGTTGTCGTCTTTGTCCAGGCTGCCGTTTTCCACCGCGCGAATTTCTTCGCGGATGCAGATCATGGCGTCGCAGAAGCGGTCCAGTTCTTCCTTGGATTCGCTTTCGGTCGGCTCGATCATCAACGTGCCGGCCACCGGGAACGACATGGTCGGCGCGTGGAAACCGAAGTCGATCAGGCGCTTGGCCACGTCATCGACGCTGATGCCGCTGCTGTCCTTGAGTGGACGCAGGTCGAGGATGCATTCATGGGCCACCAGACCGTTACTGCCGGAGTAGAGCACCGGGTAGTGCTCTTCCAGGCGACGGGCGATGTAGTTGGCGTTGAGGATCGCCAGTTGCGAGGCGCGCTTGAGGCCGGCGCCGCCCATCATGCGGATATACATCCAGGTGATCGGCAGGATGCTCGCGCTGCCGAATGGCGCCGCGCACACCGCGCCTTCCTTGCGTTCCATGTTGGCGTGGCCCGGCAGGAACGGTGCCAGGTGCGACTTGACGCCAATCGGGCCGACGCCCGGGCCGCCACCGCCGTGGGGAATGCAGAAGGTCTTGTGCAGGTTCAGGTGCGACACGTCGCCGCCGAACTTGCCTGGGGCGCAGAGGCCGACCATGGCGTTCATGTTGGCGCCGTCGATGTACACCTGGCCGCCGTTGTCATGAATGATGCCGCAGATTTCGCGGATGCCTTCTTCGAACACACCGTGAGTGGACGGGTAGGTGATCATCAATGCGGCGAGGTGTTCGCGGTGCTCGATGGCCTTGGCCCGCAGGTCTTCGATGTCGACGTTGCCGCGGGCATCGCAGGCGGTCACGACCACGCGCATGCCGGCCATGTGGGCGGTGGCCGGGTTGGTGCCGTGGGCCGAGGACGGGATCAGGCAAATGTCGCGACGGTCTTCGCCACGGCTCTGGTGATAGGCACGGATCGCCAGCAGGCCAGCGTATTCGCCCTGGGAACCGGCGTTGGGTTGCAGCGACACTGCGTCATAGCCGGTGGCGGCGCAGAGCATGGCCTCCAGCTCGTCGGTCAGTTGCTGGTAGCCAGCGCTCTGCTCGGCCGGGGCGAATGGGTGCAGGGCGCCGAACTCGGCCCAGGTCACCGGGATCATTTCGCTGGCGGCGTTGAGTTTCATGGTGCAGGAACCCAGCGGGATCATGGTGCGATCCAGGGCCAGGTCCTTGTCGGCGAGCTTGCGCAGGTAGCGCATCAGCTCGGTTTCGGAGTGGTAGCGGTTGAACACTGGGTGGCTGAGGATCGCCGATTGGCGCACCAGCTCGGCCGGGATACGGCTTTGCACGCTGGCGGCCAGTGCCGTGAAGTCCGGCAGCGCCTTGCCGTCGGCCAACAGCTTCCACAGTGCTTCAACGTCAGCCTGGCTGGTGGTCTCGTCCAGGGACAGGCCCAGGCGTTCAGCGTCCACCACACGCAGGTTGATGCGCTGTGCGCGGGCCTTGTCGTGCAGGGCAGCGGTTTGCGCGCCGGTGCGCAAGGTCAGGGTGTCGAAGAAGCTCTCTTGCTCGACGCTCAGCCCTAGCGCGCCCAGGCCCTTGGCGAGGATCGCGGTCAGGTGATGGATGCGATTGGCAATTTGCACCAGGCCCTTGGGACCGTGGTACACGGCGTACATGCTGGCGATGTTGGCCAGCAGTACCTGGGCGGTGCAGATGTTGCTCGTGGCTTTCTCGCGGCGGATGTGTTGCTCGCGGGTCTGCATCGCCAGGCGCAGGGCCGGCTTGCCGAAACGGTCCACGGAAACGCCAACCAGACGACCCGGCATGTCGCGCTTGAAGGCGTCCTTGGTGGAGAAATACGCCGCGTGCGGGCCACCGAAGCCCAGCGGCACACCGAAGCGCTGGGCGCTGCCGATGGCCACGTCGGCGCCGAATTCACCTGGCGGGGTCAACAGGGTCAGGGCCAGCAGGTCCGCAGCCACGGCCACCAAGGCGTTGGCAGCGTGGAAGCGTTCGGTCAGTTCGCGGTAGTCGAACAGGTCACCGTTGCTGGCTGGGTACTGCAGCAGCGCGCCGAAGAAACCGCTGACGTCGCTCAGTTCGCGCTCATCGCCGACCACCACGTCGATGCCCAGGGGCTCGGCACGGGTGCGCAGCACGTCGAGGGTTTGCGGGTGGCTGTGTACGGAGGCGAAGAACGCGTTGCTGCCCTTGTTCTTGCTCAGGCGCTTGCAGAAGGTCATGGCTTCGGCGGCGGCGGTGGCTTCGTCGAGCAAGGAGGCGTTGGCGATCGGCAGGCCGGTAAGGTCGCTGATCAAGGTCTGGAAGTTCAACAGCGCTTCGAGACGGCCCTGGGATATTTCTGGCTGGTACGGGGTGTAGGCGGTGTACCAGGCCGGGTTTTCCAGCAGATTGCGCAGGATCGGTGACGGCGTATGGCAGTTGTAGTAGCCCTGGCCGATGTAGGTCTTGAACAGTTGGTTCTTGGCGGCGATGGCCTTGATCGAGGCCAGTGCATCGGCTTCGCTCTGGCCGTCGCCCATGTCCAGCACGCTGGTGCCCTTGATGCTTTCCGGGATGACGCTGGCGCTCAGGGCTTCAAGGGAGTCGTAGCCCAGGCGCTCGAGCATGGCTTGCTCGTCGCTGGCACGCGGGCCGATGTGGCGGGCGATGAATTCGTTGGCAGTGCCGAGATTAACGGTCATGTGGCGCTCCTCAGGCTTCGGCGTTGGCTTTGATCAGGCGGTCGTAAGCGTCCTGATCCAGCAGTTGGCCAACGGCAGCGGCGTTGACTGGCTTGAAACGGAAAAACCAGCCATCGCCCAGGGGATCTTCGTTGACCAGTTCCGGATTGCTTTCCAGGGCCGGGTTCACTTCGAGCACTTCACCGTCCAGTGGCATGTAGACACCGCTGGCCGCTTTCACCGATTCCACGGTGGAGGCTTCGGCACCCTTGTCATAGCTTTGCAGTTCCGGTAACTGAACATAGACCACATCGCCCAAGGCGTTCTGGGCAAACGCAGTAATACCGACAGTAACGCTGCCGTCGGCTTCGGTGCGCAGCCATTCGTGATCTTCAGTGAAACGCAACTCGCTCATGGAAACTCCTGGGGCCAGATTCGTCTGGTGGACGCGAAGAAGGCGCGGGGCTTGGCCCGGCCGAATGCTAATACCCATAGCAAGAATGCGGCCAATATTAATAAGTGCTTATATATCAACCGCTTGACTGGTTTTTTCGAAGCTTGGCTCGACTTCGCTGTAGCGAAATCGCTACAGCTGGGAGGCTGGATAAAATCGTTGTGGGATCAAAGCCTTGCGCAGCGCTGCTTAGCGATGAGTGTAGCGATATCGTTCCACTGTAGCGCTTTCAGTACAGGTGGAGGTCGTTTTTGACGCGATTTCGACCACAACACAGAACCCTTGTGGGAGCGAGCTTATGGTTTCCCGGAAATCCCGTATTTACGCAACCGATGGGCAATCGCGGTGTGGGAAGTTTGCAGGCGGTTGGCGAGCTGGCGGGTGGAGGGGTAGTTGACGTAGAGGCTTTCGAGCAGGTGCTTCTCGAAGCTTTCCACGGCCTGTTCCAGGCTTTCGACTTCCACATCGCCCTGACGCGCCACGGAGGTGCCGGCGATGTCCAGGTCGCCGATATCCACCAGGCTGCTTTCGCAAATGGCGGCGGCGCGGAAGATCACGTTCTGCAATTGCCGCACGTTGCCCGGCCAGCGGTTGCCCAGCAGGGCCGGGTAAGTGCCGGGCGCCAGGCGGCAGACCGGGCGCTGGATCTGCGCGCAGGCCTGCTGCATGAAGTAACGCGCCAGCAGCAGGATGTCCTGGCCGCGTTCCCGCAGCGGCGGGACTTCGACATTGAGCACGTTCAGGCGATAGAACAGATCTTCGCGGAACGAGCCCTCGCTGACCATTTTCTCCAGGTTGCGGTGGGTGGCGCTGAGGATCCGCACGTTGACCTTGATTTCCCGGTCGCCGCCCACCCGGCGGAAGCTGCCATCGTTCAGGAAGCGCAGCAGCTTGGCTTGCAGGTACGGCGACATCTCGCCGATTTCATCGAGGAATACCGTGCCCTGGTTCGCCAGCTCCATCAGCCCTGGTTTGCCGCCCCGTTGCGCCCCGGTGAAGGCGCCGGGGGCATAGCCGAACAGTTCGCTTTCCGCCAGGTTCTCCGGCAATGCCGCGCAGTTCAGGGCCAGGAACGGTGCGCCATGACGGGCGCTGATGGCGTGGCAAGCCCGGGCCACCAGTTCCTTGCCGGTGCCGGTTTCGCCCTGGATCAGCAGCGGTGCATCCAGCGCCGCGACCCGCTGGGCCCGGGCTTTGAGGGTGCGGATCGCCGGGGATTCGCCCAGCAGCGCGTCGAAACCTTCGGCGTGATCGTGATGCAGGGCCGACAGGCGCTCGCCGATGCGGTTCGGCTGGTACAGCGTCAGCAGCGCGCCGGCGTCGGTGATGGGGGTGGCGTCCAGCAGCAAGGTCTGGCCGTTGAGGGTGATTTCCCGCAGCGGCAAGCGAAAACCGTTCTCCAGCAAGGCGTCCAGCAAGGCCTCGTCACCGAACAGCTCGGCCACGCTTTCCCCGGCCGGTTCACGACCGTACAGGGCAATCAGCGCCGGATTGGCCAGCAACACCTTGCCGGCACTGTCCAGGGCCAGTACCGGGTCGGTCATGGCCGCGAGCAAGGCATCGAGCTGCAAGTGCCGACGCTGGCCCGGCAGGATGTCCACCACGGTGACCGCCTGCACGCCGCGCACGCTGAACAGCGCCTCGCGCAACTCGTCGAGCACTTGCGGGCTGAGGGTCGGGGCGTCGATGTAGACGTTGGGCGGCACCATCTCCACCGCATCCAGATTGAGATTGCGCCCACCGAGCAAGGCCAGGACTTCCTGGGTGATGCCGACGCGGTCGATAAAACTGACGTGGATACGCATGGGGCGATGGATTCTGGAACTCGGAGGGCCGCAAGTATGCCTTGGGGCGGGCTAATGGTGAAATCCTGGCGCAAAGCTTGAGGCCGTACAGAGATCCCTTGTGGGAGCGAGCTTGCTCGCGATAGCGATGTATCAGTCGACATTAATTTGGCTGACACACCGTCTTCGCGAGCAAGCTCGCTCCCACAAGGGGAATTCGGTGGGGCTACTACTGTTTAGAGCCCCACATCCCACTCGGGCATCTCGGGAAACTTCAGCACCAGAAAATCCAGCAGGCTGCGCAGCGCCGACGGCATGTGTTTGCGTGAGGCGTACACCGCGTACATGTTCATCCGCCGCGGTTCGGCGTGAGGCAGCAGGCGGATCAGTTCGCCGTTCTTGATGTGAGCGCCGGCCTGGTAGCTGGGCAGCATGGCCACGCCGGCACCGGCTATCGTGGCCTGAAGCAATGTGCTGGCTTCGTTGGCGCTGATGTTGCCCTGCACCGGCACCGAGACCTGCTCGCCGTCCTGCTCGAAATGCCACAGGCTCTTGCCGACGTAGGAGTGGGTCAGGCAGTTGTGCCGGCTCAGCTCTTCCACGCGCAGCGGTGTCGAGTGTTCACGCAGATAGTGCGGCGAGGCGCAGATCACCGAGCGGCAGACCGTGAGGCGGCGGGCAATCAGGTTCGGGTCCAGGTCGTTGCTCATGCGGATCGCCAGGTCGATGCGCTCATCCACCAGGTTCACGGTGCGGTCGAGCATTTGCAGGTCGACGCTCACCCCTGGGTAGCGCTTGACGTATTCGGCCATGGCGCTCGCCAGTTGGGCCTGGCCGAACGAGGTGCTGGCGCTGATGCGCAGCATGCCCCGTGGCGCGTCGTCCGGGGTGCTGACGGCGGCTTGCATGTCGCCGGACAGCTCGAGCATCTGCCGGCAGCGCGGCAGGATCTCCGTGCCTGCGGCCGTCAGGCTCAGCTTGCGAGTGGTGCGGTGCATCAGCCGGGCACCGACCCAGTCCTCCAGCTCCGCCAGATACCGCGACACCACCGGCCGCGACAGGTCCAGATGCTCGGCCGCCGCCGACTGGCTGCCCAGGTCCACCACCGTGACGAACACCCGCATTGCTTGTAGACGATCCATGATCTGCCCGATTTCAGAAACAAACTATGTTCGATCATCGCATTTTTTGAAACGAGTCAGGTCACTAAGCTCCATCTCATTCCCTTTCGGGCTTTTGGACAACGGAGCACACCATGACCGGATTTATCCCCCTCAAGCGCCTGCTGCTGGCAACCGCCGCCCTGGCCTTCACCGCCCAGACCTGGGCCGCCGGCTTGACGCTGGACGTCTACAACCCCGGCGCGGCGGCGGTTTTCCCGGTGACCTCGGTGTTGGTCAGCGGTGAAAAAGAAGCGATCCTGGTAGACGCCCAGTTCGGCAAGACCCAGGCCGCACAGGTGGTGGAAAAAATCCGCGCCAGCGGTAAGCGATTGACCACGATCTACATCAGCCATGGCGATCCGGACTACTATTTTGGTTTGGAAACCCTCACCGCCGCGTTCCCCGAGGCCAAGGTGCTGGCGTCCGCGCCGACCGTCGCGCACATCAAGCAGACCATGGACGGCAAGCTGAAATATTGGGGGCCGATCCTGAAGACCGATGCCCCGACCAAAGCCATCGTGCCCCAGGTGCTCAAGGGCGACAGCCTGACCCTGGAAGGCCAGCGCTTGCAGATCGTCGGCCTCGATGGCCCACAGCCGGACCGCAGTTTCGTGTGGATTCCATCGATCAAGGCCGTGGTAGGCGGTGTGGTGGTGGCCGAGAACATTCACGTCTGGATGGCTGACACCCAGACACCGCAGTCCCACAAGGACTGGCTGGCGACCCTCGCCGGTATTGAAAAGCTGCAACCGAACACCGTAATCCCGGGCCACTATCTGGGTGAAAGCACCCGGTCCCTGGCTCCGGTGACATTCACCGCTGGCTACATCAAGGCCTTCGATGAAGAAACCGCCAAGGCCAAGGATTCCGCCGCGCTGATCGCCGCCATGAAGCAACGCTACCCGAACCTGGGTGAAGACAGCTCCCTGGAGCTCAGTGCCAAGGTGGCAAAGGGCGAGATGAAGTGGTGAGAAACGATCTTTGATCGGAGCACCGTTATGGCGAGGGGATAAATCCCCTCGCACAAGAGCATGCATTTCGAACATCGCTAACCAATGGAGAACACCATGAGCAAAATCGCAATCATCGGCGCCACCGGTCGCGCCGGCAGCCAATTGCTGGAAGAAGCCCTGCGCCGTGGTCACAGCGTGACGGCCATTGCCCGCAACACCGCGAAAATAGGTGAAAGGGCCGGGGTGGTCAGCAAGCAACTGGACGTATTGGACAGCGAGGCATTGTCGGCGGCGGTGACCGATCACGATGTGGTGATCAGCGCGGCCCACTTTGCCACCGTGCCGGCCGACAAGGTCATCGCGCCGGTGAAAGCCGCCGGGGTCAAGCGTTTGCTGGTGGTCGGCGGGGCCGGTTCGTTGCTGCTCCCGGACGGCTCTCGTGTGATCGACAGCGATGGCTTCCCGGAGGAATACCTGGCCGAAGCCAGCGCCGGAGCGTTGTTCCTGGACGTACTGCGCCAGGAGCAGGACCTGGACTGGACCTTCCTTTCGCCTTCGGCAGAGTTCGTCGAAACCGAGCGCACGGAGCAGTTTCGTCTTGGCAAGGATCACTTGCTGTTCGACGCCGCCGGGCGCAGTTGGATCAGCTTTGCCGATTACGCCATTGCGATGATCGATGAAGTGGAAACACCGCAGTTTTCGCGGACGCGGTTTACCGTCGGCTACTGATCACTGGTTTGTGTAGGAGCTGTCGAGCAACGCGAGGCTGCGATCCTTCCTTGGACACTTGAGTCTCTAGCGAAAGATCAAAAGATCGCAGCCTCGCTTCGCTCGACAGCTCCTACAGGGATCAGCCGTGAACCCGCACCCAGACGCTGACCAGTACCGTCGCCGCCATCAACCACGCCACCGCCGCCACGGCCAGGGACGCCTCCAGGCGCATGCGGTCGACCATCACGTAAAGGGTCGCCAAGTAGACGAAGTACGGAATGATCGACCACATCCCAAACACGATGGTGGTCTTCAGGTCGTCCACCGAGCGGCCCTTGCCGACGATGTAATGGGCAATCAGGGCGAAGGTCGGGAACAGCGGCACCAGCCCGGCGATGTAATAGTTCTTGGTCTTGGCCAGCATCGCCAGGATGACCACCACGGCTGCACCGAGCGCCGCCTTGAAAATCATATCCACAGGTTTCCCGCCCGGTTGATTAATGGCTCAAGCCATATTTTTTGACTTTGTCGAACAGCGTGGTCTTGGCCATGCCCAGTTCCAGGCTGGCCTGGGTCAGGTTGCCACCGCTGCGTTGCAGGGCGTCCACCAGCAGGTTGCGCTCGAAGGCTTCGACTGCTTCGGCGAAGGCCAGGCCCTGGTTGCCGCCGCTGGCACCGGAGCGCTTGAACGCCGGCAGGCCAAGGGCGTAACGCTCGGCGACGTTGCGCAGTTCGCGTACGTTGCCCGGCCAGTCGTGGCTCATCAGGTTCGACAGGGTCTGGTTGTCCAGCTCCGGTACCGTGCGATCGAAGCGCAGGGACGACTGCTGGAGAAAGTGCTTGAACAGTTGCAGGATGTCTTCGCGCCGCTCGCGCAGTGGCGGCAGTTCCAGGGTCACCACGTTGAGTCGGTAATACAGGTCGCTGCGGAACTGCCCGGTCCGGCCCATTTCGTCCAGGTCGGACTTGGTGGCGGCGATCACCCGGCAATCCACGGCCACGCTCTGGTTCGAACCCAGGCGCTCGAGGGTGCGTTCCTGCAACACGCGCAGCAACTTGATCTGCAAGGGCAGGGGCATGCTTTCCACTTCATCGAGAAACAGCGTGCCACCGTCGGCGTGCTCGATCTTGCCGATCCGCCGTTTGCCGGCTCCGGTAAAGGCATTGGCCTCGTGGCCGAAAATCTCGCTTTCGAACAGGTTCTCCGGCAGGCCGCCGCAGTTCAGCGCGACGAACTGCTTGTCGTGGCGTCGGCTGAAATCGTGCAGGCAGCGAGCGACCAGTTCCTTGCCGGTGCCGGTTTCACCTTCGATCAGCACGTTGGCCGAGGTATCGGCGACGTTGGCGATCAGCGCGCGCAGGTGCTGCATGGCGGGCGAGCGGCCAATGATCCGGCCTTCCAGGGAATCGCGTTCGGCCAATTGCCGACGCAGCGATGACACTTCCCGGGCGAGGCTGCGCTGCTCCAGGGCACGGCGGGCGACGTCCACCAGGCGTTCAGGGGAGAAGGGTTTCTCCATGAAGTCATAGGCGCCTTTTTGCATGGCGCCGACGGCCATGGAGATGTCGCCGTGGCCAGTGATCAGCACCACCGGCAAGCTGCGGTCCCGTGCCTTGAGGCGGGTCAGCAGTTCCAGGCCGTCGATGCCCGGCAGGCGAATGTCGCTGATGACGATGCCGGCAAAGTTATCGTCGACGCGCTCCAGGGCCTCTTCGGCGCTGCCCACGCCGATGCAGGGAATGTCTTCCAGGGTCAGCGCCTGCTGGCAGCCCAGCAGGACATGGGGGTCGTCTTCGACGATCAGTACGCTCAGGTCGTTGTTCATAGCGGCTCGGCAGGTAAAAGGCTTACCAACGGTAAACTGAGGACAAACGTGGTTCCACTGCCTTCGACCGGATGCTCGACACCCAGGTATCCACCCGTGGCGGCGGCCAGGCTGGCGGAAAGCGTCAGGCCCAGGCCCAGACCTTGTTCGCCGGGTTTGGTGGTGAAGAAGGGTTCGAACAGATGCTTGCGTGCTTGCGGGTCAATGCCGTGGCCGTTATCCCGCACGCGCAGGCGATATTTGCCGTCGCCGGCCTGGCCTTCGAGCCACAGCTGCGGTTCGGGTTGCGTCTGCATGGCGTCCAGGGCATTGCCGATCAGGTTCACCAGGATCTGCTCCAGGCGCGTCTGGTCAATGTGCAACTGGACGTCGTCGAAGCTGGAATGAATCTGGATGTTCAAGCTTTCAAGGCGGGCGCCCAGCAGTTGCAGCGCAGCCTCGACGCCTTTGCCGAGGCTGGCCTGGCCCTGGTCGTCCCCACGGCGGGCAAAGGAGCGCAGGCTGGCGGTGATCCGGCCCATGCGGTCGATCAAATCGTTGATGGTCTTGAGGTTGGCGCTGGCGATGTCCAGCTGGCCGCGTTCCAGGAAGCGCACGGTATTACCGGACAAGGTGCGCAGTGCCGCCAGCGGCTGGTTGAGTTCGTGGGCGATGCTGGTGGACATCTGGCCGATGGCTGCCAGTTTACCGGCCTGGACCAATTCGTCCTGGGCCCGGCGCAAGGTCTCTTCGGCCTGCCGCCGCTCGCGGATCTGGCCCTTGAGTCGTTCGTTGCTGGCGCGCAGGTCGGTGGTGCGTTCGGTAATCCGACGCTCGAGCTGGTTGTTGGCTTGCTGCAAGGCTTCCCGGGCCGCGAGACGGGTGGCGATGACCTTGCGCCGTTCGTTCCAGGCGATCAACAGGAACGCCACCAGGGCGAAGGCCACGGCCACCAGGATGCCTTGGTTGATCGCCTGGCGTCGCAGGTCTTCAAGTGGGGTCAGCAGGGTGAAATTCCACGGTGTATCGCTCAAGGGCCGGGTCTGCGACAAGTAGCTGATGGCGCGCTCGTCGGACACCAGTTCGCTGTTGGCCGGGAACGTCAGTTTCTCCATGCCTTCGGCCAGGCGTTCCCGGGCCAGGGGCACCAGTTCATTGAGCGGGAACCAGTAGTACTGCAGGCTGCGGGCCAGGTGTTCCTTGGTGTCGTCGCTCAGGGGGCGAACCGACTTGAGCCGCCGCGCCGGGTCGCTGGACAGGATGATGATGCCGTTCTCGTCACTGACGAACGCCTCCAGCCGCGCTCGCTGCCAGCGTTCCTCCAGGGCTTCGAGGCGCACCTTGACCACGGCCACGCCGATGATCTTGCCTTGTTGCTCCAGACCATGGGCCAGGTAGTAGCCGGGTTCGCCGTTGGTGCTGCCGATGCCGTAGAAGCGCCCCGGCTGGCCGCGCACGGCGTTCTGGAAATAGGCACGGAAGGACAGGTCTTCGCCCAGGTAACTGTCGACATCGCGCCAGTTGCTGGTGGCCATCACCCGGCCGGTGGTGTCCATCACGTAGATGGCCCGGCTGCGGCTGCGGCGGTTCAGGCCTTCGAGGTATTCATTGACGGTCCTGCGGTGCTCGGGCGTCGGGTCGTCGAGCAGTTGCGAGACACTCGACTCAAGCTCCAGCAGGCTGGGCAGGTACGTGTACTTGCTGATCTCGCTCTCGACCGCACGGGCGTGCAGCTCCAACTGGCGTTCGCCATTCTCGGCGAGGCCACGTACGCCATAGTGCTCGCTGATCCAGAAGCCGAGGTAACCCAGGCCGATCATCAGGGCGATGACCAGTGGCGGCAGGAACAGATGGCGGATCAGGCGGGGTTTCACGGCGAGTGATGGCGGCGCGGCGCGATAGAGGGTGGGGTCGCATTTCATCACAGAAGCCTTGGGTCAACCACAACACAAATCGACAAGCCAACACTTCTCCCTTGTGGGAGCGGTGTTGTTTAGTGCTGCAGGATTTTCTCAAGGAAATGCTGCGCGCGTTCGGAGCGGGCGCTGATGTCGCCGAAGAACTCTTCTTTCTTGCAGTCTTCGATGATCTGGCCCTGGTCCATGAAGATCACCCGGTTCGCCACTTTGCGGGCGAAGCCCATTTCGTGGGTCACGCACATCATGGTCATGCCTTCGTGGGCCAGTTGCACCATGACGTCGAGCACTTCGTTGACCATTTCCGGGTCAAGGGCCGAGGTCGGTTCGTCGAACAGCATCACCACCGGGTCCATCGCCAGGGCACGGGCAATCGCCACACGTTGCTGCTGGCCGCCGGAGAGCTGGCCCGGGTGCTTGTGGGCGTGGGCCGAGAGGCCGACCCGCTCAAGCAGTTGCAGGCCTTTCTTGGTGGCTTCTTCCTTGCTGCGGCCCAGCACCTTGATCTGCGCGATGGTCAGGTTTTCGGTAATGGTCAGGTGCGGGAACAGTTCGAAATGCTGGAACACCATGCCCACGCGCGACCGCAGCTTCGGCAGATTGGTCTTCGGGTCGGCGATGGACGTGCCGTCGACCACGATGTCGCCTTTCTGGAACGGTTCCAGGGCGTTCACGCACTTGATCAGCGTGGACTTGCCCGAACCCGACGGCCCGCACACCACCACCACCTCACCCTTGCTGACCTCGGTGCTGCAATTGGTCAGTACCTGGAAGTCCCCATACCACTTGTTGATGTTTTTGATAGAGATCATACGGCGAACCTTTTTTGCAGACGCTTGACCAGCTGCGAGGCGGCAAAGCTGACGGTGAAGTACACGAGACCTGCGATGATCAGGAACTCATTGGAGCGGCCGATGATGTCACCACTGGCCCGCGAAGCATTGAGGAAGTCCACCAGGCCGACCGTGTAGACCAGCGAGGTGTCCTGAAACAGGATGATGCTTTGTTGCAACAGCAGCGGGGTCATCTTGCGAAACGCCTGGGGCAGGATGATCAGGCGCATGGTCTGGCCGTAATTCATGCCCAGTGCCTGGGCGGCGCCCATCTGGCCCTTGGGAATCGACTGCACGCCGGCCCGGACGATTTCGCAGAAGTACGCCGCTTCGAACATCATGAACGCCACGATGCAAGAACCGAATGCCCCGATCGGCGTGTCTTCGCCGGTGATCCAGCGCAGCACGAACGGCACCGCCAGGTAGAACCAGGTGATCACCAGCAGCAGCGGGATCGAGCGGAAATAGTTGACATAGGCGCCAGCGAGATTGGAGACCAGCTTGTTATGGGACAAGCGCATCAGCGCCAGGATCGTGCCGAGGATGATCCCGCCGACCACGCCCAAGGCCATCAGCTTGAGGGTCATCACCATGCCGTTCCACAAACCGGGAATGGCCGGGATGATGCCAGTGAAGTCGAGTTCCATTATTTACCCCCCACGGAGATCAGGCCGGGCACCGCGACTTTCTTCTCGACCATGCGCATGAGCAGCATCAGGCTCATGTTCAGGGTGAAATAGATCAGCGTGGCCAGGGTGAAGGCTTCGAACAGGTTGGCGGAGAACTCGGCGGTCTGCTTGGTCTGCGCGAGCAACTCCATCAGGCCGATCAGCGAGGCCACGGAGGAGTTCTTGAAGACGTTGAGGAATTCCGAGGTAAGCGGCGGAATGATGATCCGGTAGGCCTGGGGCAGCAGCACGTTCCAGTAGATCTGTGGCAGCTTGAAGCCCATGGCGCGGGCGGCGGATTCCTGGCCGCGCGGCAGCGCCTGGATACCGGTGCGCACCTGTTCGCAAACCCGGGCGGCGGTGAACAGGCCCAGGCACACCACGACGCTCAGGTAGGCCGAGGTGGTCGGGTTCAGGTCCTGCTTGTACCACTCCTGCATATCGGCGGGCAGCAGGTCCGGCACCAGGAAGTACCAGATGAACAGCTGAACCAGCAGCGGCACATTACGAAAGAGTTCCACGTAGCAGGTAGCGATGCCCGACACCAGCCGGTTCGGCACGGTACGCATGACGCCTAGCACCGAGCCCAGCAGCAGGGCGATGATCCAGGCTACGACGGCGATGGCGATGGTCCAGCCCAAACCGGTCACGTACCAGTCGAGATAGGTCTCGCTGCCCACGCCGGTGGACTTGAAGAACACGCCCCAGTCCCAGTTGTAATTCATTAGGGTCTCCCCTCAGATCGTTCGATGTACAAATGCCCGCCTGGGGAAACTCCGTTCCCGCCCGACTTGAAGGCCAGGCACACGCGATCGGCTCGACAGCCACCGGTTCGAGTGTTTCCAGATTTGCCAGCAGGGAGTGACCATCCCCTGAAAGGGCCGGGCCCCTTCAGGAGATAAGGTTAGTCAGAAATCAGGATTTCTTGTCGTCAGCCGCTTTATCGGTCGGCTTGGCGATCAGTGCCTTGAGTTCGTCGCTCATCGGGAAGTTCAGGTTCAGGCCTTTTGGCGGGATAGGTTGCATGAACCATTTTTCGTAGATCTTGTTGATCTCGCCCGAAGCGTAGGTGGCCTTGATGGCGTCATCGACAGCCTTTTTGAACGGCTCGTCGCCCTTGCGCATCATGCAGCCATAGATTTCGTAGGACTGCGGGGTGCCGGTCACGGCCCAGTCATCGGCTTTCTTGGCCTTGGCGGCTTCGCCAGCCAGCAGGGCGTCGTCCATCATGAACGCGACGGCACGACCCGATTCCAGCATCTGGAAGGATTCGCCGTGGTCCTTGGCGGAGATGACGTTCATGCCCATCTGCTTGTCGGCGTTCATCGCCTTGAGGATACGCTCGGACGTGGTGCCGGCGGTGGTCACGACGTTCTTGCCCTTGAGGTCGTCGAAATCCTTGTACTTGGAGTCTTTCTTGGACAGCAGCTTGGTGCCGATCTCGAAAATGCCAACGGAGAAGTCAACCTGCTGCTGACGCTCGACGTTGTTGGTGGTGGAGCCGCATTCCAGGTCCACGGTGCCGTTCTGCACCAGCGGGATACGGGTTTGCGAGGTGACCAGGTTGTATTTGACCTGCAGGTTGGGCAGGTCCAGGTCTTTTTTCAGCGCTTCGACGACTTTCATCTGGATATCGTGGGAGTAGCCAACCGGTTTGCCGGAAGCGTCCGCGATGTAGGAAAACGGAATGGAAGCGTCGCGATGGCCAAGCGTGACAACGCCGGACTCTTTGATCTTTTTCAGTGTGCCGGTCAGTTCGGCTGCGAAAACCGGAGTGCTGATCAGAGCGGCAGCAATGGCTGCGCCCAGGAGATGGGGAACGATACGCATCGATGTTTCCTCGACATTGTTTTTTTTATTTCGGCCGGTTTGTCGGCCCTGAGTACTTCGAAGTGCCTGGCAGCTCCTGTTGTGTTGGCGTACAGGCATTCGTCTCCAGGAGTGTAGAGCATGACTCGTGCCAGGCCAGTTGCGTCTGTTTAAAATGTTGTTTTTAAAGGTAATTAATGTTTTGTTTCAGGTTTTTTGCGACCTGTTTCATCCGGTTAGCCGAACTGACTGATGGGTTCTGTTCGGAAAACCGAATGGCTTGAGGCTGCATCGATCCATTGTGGGAGCGAGCTTGCTCGCGAATGTGGTGTGCCAGCCACATAGATGTTGAATGTGCAGGTGTCATCGCGAGCAAGCTAGCTCCCGCAGGGTTCGGCGGTGTGTTCCAGAATGCAAAAAGCCCCTGAATCGCAGGATTCAGGGGCCTTGGGTTCAGCGGGCTAGCGTTCAGGCCGCTTCGATCTTGCGGCGGTTGTGTTCGACCTTGTCCAGGTACTGCTGCAGTTTCTCCTGCTCGAGCGGGGTGGTGAACAAGCCCAGCTTGCTGCGGCGCCACAGGATGTCCTGGGCATCGACGGCCCACTCGTCGCTGCACAGGTAGTCGACTTCGCGGGTATAGAGACCGGCGCCGATGTGCTCGCCCAGGTCGCCCAGGTTGTGCACGCCTTCGAGCATGCGCCAGGTGCGGCTGCCATAGGTGGTGGCCCAGCGGCGGGCGATGTCGGTTGGCAGCCAGTCGAACTTGTCGCGGATCGCCGAGCACAGCGCCTGCGGGGTGGTCATGTTTTCGCCGCCGGGGAGGGCCTCTACGGCGGTCCAGCTCGGACGCATCTGGGTGAAGTACGGGGCCAGTTGCGCCATCGCCGATTCGGCCAGTTTGCGGTAGGTGGTCAGCTTGCCGCCGAACACCGACAGCAAGGGGGCTTCTTCACCGCCACCCGACAGCGCCAGGGTGTAGTCGCGGGTCACGGCCGATGGGTTGTCGGATTCGTCGTTGCACAGCGGACGCACACCGGAATAGCTGTGCAGGATATCGTCGCGGCTGATCTGCTTCTTGAAGTGGGCATTGACCACCTTCAACAGGTAATCGGTTTCGCCCTCGGTGATCGCCACTTTGGCCGGGTCACCGGTGTATTCGCGGTCAGTCGTGCCGATCAGGGTGAACTGGTTCAGGTACGGAATGGTGAACACGATGCGCTGGTCTTCGTTTTGCAGAATGTGCGCATGTTCGCCTTCGTAGAGTTTCGGCACGATCAGGTGGCTGCCCTGGATCAAGCGGATGCCGTAGGGCGATTCCAGCTTCAGGTCATCGCGAATGAACTTGGCGACCCACGGGCCGGCGGCGTTGACCAGTGCCTTGGCGCGGATCGAAAACAGGCTGCCGTCGGCACGTTCCAGGTGCAAGTGCCACAGGCCCTTGCTGCGGCGGGCGTTCACGCAACGCGTGCGGGTGTGGATATGCGCGCCTTTTTCCCGGGCGGCCATGGCGTTGAGTACTACCAGTCGCGCATCGTCGACCCAGCAGTCGGAATATTCGAAACCTTTGGTGATCTCGCTTTTCAATGCACTGTCGGCACCGAACTTCAGGCTTTTCGAGCCGGCGAGCTGCTCACGCTTGCCCAGGTGATCGTAGAGGAACAGGCCGGCGCGGATCATCCAGGCCGGGCGCAGATGCGGGCGGTGAGGCAGCACGAAGCGCATTTGCTTGACGATGTGCGGGGCCTTGGTCAGCAGCACTTCGCGCTCGGCCAGCGCTTCGCGCACCAGACGGAATTCATAATGTTCGAGGTAGCGCAGGCCACCGTGGATCAGCTTGCTGCTGGCCGACGAGGTGTGGCTGGCCAGGTCGTCCTTTTCGCAAAGGAACACCGAAAGACCGCGACCGGCAGCGTCCGCGGCAATCCCCACGCCGTTGATACCGCCACCAATGACGGCGACGTCGTAAACCTCGGCGAGAGGGGGCGTAGGCAAGGTAGAAGTGGGCATCGGCTGGCCTCGGGCTCTTTTTCGCAATATTTGAATTCGAACATAAATGTTCATTTGCGAAAATACTAGCCCATAAAGACGGCAACAGCCAGTCAACTTCGATTGAAAATACTGATCAAGGGAAGCTGAAAGGAAAATTTTCGAACATGGAAGGAAGGAGAGAAGGTGCTTGGGCACGCTTTTGTGGCGAGTGAGTTTGTGGGAGCAAAGCTTGCTCGCGGAACAGACGCCTCGTTCTATGTAGAAACTGTGTTGCCTTCATCGCGGGCAAGCCCTGCTCCCGCAGCAGCCTTGCCACAAGGTATTGAGGAGATCGTCAGACCACTTCCAGCCGAATCTTGTGCTGGCTCAGCAATTGCGCCAAAGCCGGCACCGGTTGCTGGTCGGTCACCAGGCAGTCGATCAGGCTGATGGGCCCCAGGCGGACCATGGCGTTGCGCCCGAATTTGCTGGAGTCCGCCGCCAGCAGCACTTGCCGGGCGTTGGCGATGATGGCTTGGGAGACCCGCACTTCCTGGTAGTCGAAGTCCAGCAGGCTGCCGTCTTCATCGATCCCGCTGATGCCCACCAGGGCGAAGTCGACCTTGAACTGGTTGATGAAGTCGACGCTGGCCTGGCCTACCACGCCGCCGTCACGTCGTACGTTGCCGCCGGCGATCAGGACTTCGAAGTCGTCCTTGGCGCTGAGGATCGACGCCACATGCAGGTTATTGGTAATGACCTTCAGATGGTTGTGATTGAGCAGCGCCCGGGCAATGGATTCGGTGGTGGTGCCGATGTTGATGAACAGCGAGGCATGATCGGGGATCTGGGCGGCGATGGCTTCGGCGATGCGTTGCTTCTCGTCGCGCATCTGATCGGCGCGCATGGCGTAGGCGGTGTTTTCCACGCTTGAATCGTAGGCGGCGCCGCCGTGGTAGCGACGCAGCAGGTTCACTTCCGCCAGTTGATTGATATCGCGGCGAATGGTTTGCGGGGTGACGACGAATAGCTGCGCCATTTCCTCGATGCTGACATAGCCGCGTTCGCGGACCAGTTCGAGGATTTGCTGCTGGCGGGGAGGCAGATTCATGGGGCTTCCTTTGGGCTGCCGTACAAAATTTGCCCATGATGCCGCAGGAATCCACTCCCGACCAGTTTCAGAACCTTATCAGGCTTTATTCAGCGTCTTCATGGGGTTCCCAGTCACGGGTGCGACTGACCGCCTTCTGCCAGCCGGCGTAGAGTTTTTCCTTCGCCTGTTCGTCCAGCTGCGGTTCGAATTCGCGCTCGATCACCGCTTTGCCGCGCAGTTCTTCCAGGCTGCCCCAGAAGCCGCACGCCAGGCCGGCCAGGTACGCAGCACCCAGGGCGGTGGTTTCACGCATTTTCGGGCGTTCGACCCGGGTACCCAGGATGTCGGCCTGGAACTGCATCAGGAAGTTGTTCGCCACCGCGCCACCGTCGACGCGCAGGGCCTTGAGGCGTTCACCCGAATCCTGTTGCATGGCGTCGAGTACGTCGCGGGTCTGGTAGGCAATCGACTCCAGCGCCGCGCGAATGATGTGATCGACGCGTACGCCGCGGGTCAGGCCGAACAGCGCGCCACGGGCATAGGGGTCCCAATACGGTGCGCCCAGGCCGGTGAAGGCGGGCACCAGGTACACGCCGTTGCTGTCCTTGACCTTGTTGGCAAAGTATTCGGTATCCAGTGCGTCGTTGATGATCTTCAGCTCATCGCGCAGCCACTGGACCGTGGAGCCGCCATTGAACACCGCGCCTTCCAGGGCGTAGGCGACTTCGCCGCGCGGGCCGCAGGCGATGGTGGTGAGCATGCCGTGATTGGATTTGACGGCCTTGCTGCCGGTGTTCAGCAGCAGGAAGCAGCCGGTGCCGTAGGTGTTTTTCGCCTGGCCTGGCTCCACGCACATCTGGCCGAAAAGGGCCGCCTGCTGGTCACCGGCAATGCCGCCGATGGCGATGCCGCTCTTGGTGCGGCCATAGATCTCCGAGGACGATTTCACTTGCGGGAGCATTTCGCGGGGGATGTCGAGGATGTCGAGCATCTTCGCGTCCCATTCCAGCGAGTGAATGTTGAAGAGCATGGTGCGCGAGGCGTTGGTGTAGTCGGTGACGTGGACCTTGCCGCCGGTGAATTTCCAGATCAGCCAGCTGTCGACGGTGCCGAACAGCAGTTCACCGTTGCGCGCACGCTCGCGGCTGCCTTCGACGTTGTCCAGGATCCACTTGAGCTTGGTGCCGGAAAAGTACGGGTCGGTGACCAGGCCGGTGGTTTGGCTGATGTATTGCTCGTGGCCATCGCGCTTGAGCTGCTGGCAGATTTCGGTACTGCGGCGGCATTGCCAGACGATGGCGTTGTAGATCGGCCGGCCAGTGGTCTTGTCCCAGACCACGGTGGTTTCACGCTGGTTGGTGATGCCGATGGCGGCCACCTGGTCATGGTGCAGGCCAGCCTGGGCGAGGGCTTCGACCATGACCGCGCTCTGGGTGGCGAAGATTTCCATCGGGTCGTGTTCGACCCAGCCGGCCTGTGGGTAATGCTGGGCGAATTCGCGCTGGGCGGTGCAGACCACATTGGCGTCACGGTCGAAGATGATCGCGCGCGAGCTGGTCGTACCCTGGTCGAGGGCAATGATGTAGTTCTTGTTCTGTATGTCGGTCATGTCGATTGCCTTGGGACGTAAATTAGGGAAGAAGCCACGGCGCAGGCTCGAATGGCAGGAGCCTGCGCCGACTGTTTCAGGATGTTCTGGGCTTGCCGTCAATGGCCGGTTCTGCATCCTTTGTAGCAGTTATGGCGCTGGGCAGGTGGCGGGCAATCAAGCCGCGATAGGCCGCAGCACCCAGGCACGCCCCCACAATCGGGGCAAAAATCGGAACCAGGAAGTACGGGATGTCGCGTCCGCCCGTGAGGGAAATTTCACCCCAGCCGGCGAAGAAAGTCATCAGTTTAGGACCGAAGTCCCGCGCCGGGTTCATCGCAAAGCCTGTCAGCGGCCCCATGGAGCTGCCGATCACCGCAATCAGCAGGCCGATCAGCAGTGGTGCCAGTGGGCCACGGGGTAAACCATTGTTGTCATCGGTCAGGGACATGATCACGCCCATCAGGATGGCCGTAATGATCACCTCCACGAGGAAAGCCTGGCCGGTGGACAGCGCTGCGTGCGGGTAGGTGGAAAACACCGACGCCAGTTCGAGGCTGGCTTCGGTGCCCCGAATCATGTGCCGGGACTGTTCGAAATCGAAGAATAGGTTGCTGTACAGCGTGTAGACCAGAAGTGCGCCGCAGAAAGCACCGGCCACTTGGGACAGCATATAGAAAGGCAGTTTGCGCTTTTCGAAGTCAGTGAAAATACACAGGGCAATGCTGACGGCGGGGTTGAGATGGGCGCCGGAAATGCCCGCGCTCAGATAGATCGCCATGCTGACGCCGACGCCCCAGATGAGGCTGATTTCCCACAAGCCGAAGCTGGCACCCGCGACCTTGAGCGCCGCGACACAACCAGTTCCGAAAAAAATCAGCAGGGCAGTGCCCAGGAATTCAGCCAGGCATTGGCCGGACAGGGACGGCTGTTGTAAAGCAGTTGTCATTCAAACCTCGGTTTTTTGTTGTTTTGCTGCGCCTTCGATAAAGCTCGATTGCGCGATCTCCACCGAGGCAGGATCCCCATCCTGATCTCGGGTTGCTGCTTGAGACCTGCGATATGACTTTCAGTTTCGAAAAAATATAGACAAGAAACGCTGATGTCAAAGGTCGAAAGTGAACTATCGGTCACATTTCAACTATTCGTGGCGTGAATGACTCTTCCACTGACGGTGGGTCACCGTACTCGCGACCCCGTCCCAAGCCTTTTCGCTGGCGATGGCTTAGAATCCGGCCACTCTTTTTTCATTTCCTTGTCAGGAGCAGTCATGACACCCGCGTTGGATCTGCTTAAGAAAGTGTGCGCCGAACATCGCATCCACAGTTACGAACACGATCCCAAGGCCGCGTCCTACGGTTTGGAAGCGGCGGAAAAGCTCGGCCTGGATCCGGCGCAGGTGTTCAAGACGTTGTTGGCAGCCAGCGAAAAGGGTGAACTGTTGGTGGCGGTGGTGCCCGTGGCCGGAAGCCTGGACTTGAAAGGCCTGGCCCATGCCGCTGGGGTGAAAAAGGTCGAGATGGCCGACCCAGCCGCTGCGCAGCGTTCGACCGGTTATTTGCTCGGCGGGATCAGCCCGCTGGGGCAGAAGAAGCGTTTGCGCACTTTCATCGACAATTCCGCACAGCCGCTCGCCAGTATGTTTGTCAGTGCGGGACGGCGCGGCTTGGAAGTCGAGTTGGCGCCTTCGGTTTTGAAGGAGCACACCGGGGCGACGTTTGCTGACATTGGACGTGCTTGAATAACGGCTGCGCAGCCGAGCGGGAGCAAGCGTCCTCGCCACAAGGGTGTGAAAGGCTAAGCTAGGAGTCAGAGCTTCCATCCCATGCTGTAGGGTGAAAATTCTACTGATCTGTCACTGGTTAAGCTGTGCCGCTGCACCGCATGCTGGCGCATCAAAAAAAGGAGAAGTGCCATGCAGCTTGCGTTTCATCAGGTCGATGCGTTCAGTGACCGGCCGTTCGGCGGTAACCCGGCGATGGTCTATAGACTCGACGGCTGGCTTGCCGATGACTTGATGCAGAAGATCGCCGCCGAACATAACCAGGCTGAAACCGCGTTTCTGGTGCGTGAAGGCCAGCATTGGCATATCCGCTGGTTCACGCCCGCCACCGAAGTCCCGCTGTGCGGGCACGCTACGTTGGCCAGCGCTTATGTACTGTTCGAGGTCTACCACGAAACGGTCGAGCGACTGGATTTCATCTGCAAGTCCGGTTCGTTGAGCGTTACGCGCGAAGGTGATCGGTTGTGGCTGGATTTTCCGGCTGTCGTGCCTGCGGAGTTGGGCGCGTCCTTGGCCGTCCAGAGTGCCTTGGGTGTCGAAGCGGTGGACGTGCTGAGTTCCAACGAGCTGTTCGTGGTGCTGGAATCGGAGCAAGCGGTACTCGATTGCAAGCCGGACATGGCGGCCCTGGCAAAACTGCCTTGGCCGGGCGCTATCGTGACCGCGCCGGGGAGCAAGCATGATTTTGTCTCGCGCTATTTTGCCCCGGCGATTGGCATCAACGAGGACCCAGTGACCGGCTCGACCCACTGCAGCCTGATTCCCTATTGGTCCAAGCGCTTGGGCAAGCACGGGCTGACGGCTTACCAATGCTCGGCCCGGGGCGGGGCGTTGTTCTGCCGGTTGGAGGGGGAGCGGGTGAAGATCGGCGGGAATGCGACGTTGGTGGCCAGCGGGACGTTGATGCTGGGTTGACTCTGCACTCAAGCCAATGAGATCAACTGTGGGAGCGAGCTTGCTCGCGATAGCGGTGGTTCAGCGTACATCGATGCCGAATGTGCCTATGCCATCGCGAGCAAGCTCGCTCCCACAGGATTTATGGATGGCAGCTGATTTGTGCCTGCTGCAAATTCCCTTGTGGGGCGGGAGCTATCAGCTGGCGGTGCTATAGCGCCGCACACCGCTGTCCACCGGCGGGATGTGCGCCGCGGTGCTGCCCGAGGCCTGGAACAGCACCAGGTGTTCAGCGGCCACGCGGATGCCGACACTGTCCCCGAGCTGATGGTCGGCGTGGCTGGGAAAGATCGATTCCAGTTGTGCGCCTGTGGGCAATTGCAGGCGATACAAGGTTGAAGCGCCCAGGAAGGTCTTGCCGACAATGCTGGCGGTGAGCGGGCTGTCCGGTGCATAGACGATATCGTCTGGGCGCAGCAACACATCCACCGCACCGCCGATGGGCCAGGTGTAGGCCCGGTTACCGCGCAGGGTGCCCAACTCGGTTTGCACCGATTCCGGGCTGTCGAGCCGGCCGCGAATGAAGTAGCCCTGGCCAATGAAGCTGGCGACGTATGGCGTCAGAGGTTCGTGATACAGGTTGTAGGGCGTGTCCCACTGTTCCAGTCGACCTTCCTTGAATACCCCGACATGGTCACTCACGGCGAAGGCTTCTTCCTGATCGTGTGTGACCAGGATCGCGCTGGTGCCGCGGGCCTTGAGAATATCGCGCACTTCATGGCTGAGCTTGCGTCGCAACTCACCATCGAGGTTGGAGAACGGCTCATCGAGCAATAGCAGTTGTGGTTCTGGTGCCAGCGCGCGGGCCAGGGCCACGCGTTGTTGCTGGCCGCCGGACAACTCATGGGGAAAGCGCTTGCCCAGGTGCTTCAGATTGACCAGTTCCAACAACTCTTCGACGACGCGATCCTTGTCCGGATGCTTGCGAATGCCAAAGGCGATGTTCTCGGCCACGCTCAGGTGGGGAAACAGGGCATAGTCCTGGAACACCATGCCGATACGGCGTTTTTCCGGGGCGAGGGTGAAACCGGCGCGGGAGATGGTTTCCCCGGCCAATTGGATTTCACCCTCGTGCACCGGTTCGAAGCCGGCGATGGCGCGCAACGTCGTGGTCTTGCCGCACCCGGACGAACCGAGCAGGCAACCGATATCGCCGGCATTGAGGTGCAGGTTGAGGTTCTGCACGACCCGCTGGTTTTGGTAGCCGCAGGCCAGGTTATGCAAATTCAGCAGCAGCGAATGGCTCATGCGTGGTGATACGCCGGCTCGACAAGGAACTCGAGCAGTGCCTTTTGCGCGTGAAGTCGATTTTCTGCCTGGTCCCAGGCCACCGAGCGCGGGTCGTCCAGCAAGTCGAAGCTGATCTCCTCGCCACGGTGGGCCGGCAGGCAGTGCATGAACAGCACGTCGGCATCCGCCAGGTCGAGCAAGGCCCGGTTGACCTGTAGCGGCGCGAACAGCTTGAGGCGCTTGGCGGTTTCTTCTTCCTGGCCCATGGAGGTCCAGACGTCGGTGCTCACCAGGTGCGCACCGGCCACGGCCTGTTTCGGATCACGCACGATGGTCACCCGGTCCCCGGCCTTGGCGAGCAGTTCGGCATTGGGGTCATAACCTTCAGGGCAGGCAATGCGCAGCTGGAAGTCGAATTGCAGCGCCGCTTCTATATAGCTGTTGCACATGTTGTTGCCATCGCCGATCCAGGCCACGGTCTTGCCCTGGATCGAGCCGCGATGCTCGAGGAAGGTCTGCATGTCGGCCAGCAACTGGCAGGGGTGCAGGTCATCGGACAGGCCATTGATGACGGGTACGCGGGAATGGGCCGCGAACTCGGTCAGGGTGCTGTGGGCAAAGGTACGGATCATCACTGCATCCAGCATGCTAGACATGACGATGGCGCAATCGCTGACCGGTTCGCCACGGCCCAGTTGGGTGTCGCGGGGCGACAGGAAGATCGCCTGGCCGCCCAGCTGGATCATGCCGGCTTCGAAAGAGATGCGGGTGCGGGTCGATGACTTCTCGAAGATCATCCCCAACACGCGGTTTTTCAAGGGCTCGAACAGTACGCCGCGGTTACGCAGGTCCTTGAGCTCCACGCCTCGACGGATCACGCCGAGCAACTCATCGGGCGTGAAATCCATCAGGGAGAGAAAGTGCCTTGCGCTCATGATTGACTACCTTTTTGTAACTGACCGCAGATGCTCAAAGCCTTGTTTATTCAAAAAACGGGCGAGACCTGCGGCAAAAGCCGCACGGGGCGACGAAATAGGGGAAGGCGCGATCTTATAATTAAATGTCGCGTCTTACCAATAGGGCTACGGTTTTTGGGGATTTCAGCGAGACCATCACGCGAATGCGATGGCATATTTGTGGCCGGTTTCCTGACAGCAGCGACCCATTTGTACACTGGCGTTGCTTGGCTTGGCAATCAAGCGCGGCGGGCGCGCGATGGATGAGGGGCGGTTTGCGCCGTGGCCCCCCAGCCTTTCGCCGGTCTGGTGGTGGTCGTGAAACATTTCCTAATGCAAAGGCCTGAGTTATAAATGAGCCTCAGCGGCACAGGAGCCCGAAATGGATTCGAAAGAGCAACAACTGATGGAACTGCTGGGGCTGACTGCACGATCGCTGACGCACCTGACGGCTTCGGTGACTTCCATGTCATTCGAATTGCTGCGCAGCGATGACGAGGTGACCAAGGCCGCGGGCCGTCGGATGATCGATCGCATGGCCACTATCAGCAGCGGCCTCGACGAGCATTGGCGGCTGATTGGCGAGCTAACGGGTGTGCCCATTGCCCAGGAGCAGGTGGAAACCGTCGAAGAAATCCAGATGCTGGCACCGCCTCCCGACCAGCCTTGACGCCCTCTCATCGGTGGGCCTGATGCCCGGCAATTCACAGGACGAACGTCGCTGGCGCTGCCGGGAATCACGCGCCATAGTTTTGTTCCCGCGGCCGAAAGCGCCCGCCACGAATAAAACAGAGACTGGCCATGACCAAGACTCTCCACCACCGTGCGTGCCACTTGTGTGAAGCCATCTGCGGCTTGACCCTCGAAACCACCGAAACCACCGAAACCGACGGCCAGGGCCTGGTGATCACCTCGATCAAGGGCGATGCGCTGGACACCTTCAGTCGCGGTCACATTTGCCCCAAGGCGGTGGCGCTGCAAGATATCCAGAACGACCCAGACCGGCTGCGCCAGCCCATGCAGCGCGTTGGCAATGAATGGCAACCGATTGCCTGGGACGACGCCTTCGCGTTGGTGGCCGAGCGCCTGGCGGACATCCAGGCGCGCCATGGCCAGAACGCGGTGGCGGTCTACCAGGGCAACCCCAGCGTGCATAACTATGGGCTGATGACCCACAGCAACTATTTCCTGGGCCTGTTGAAAACCCGCAGCCGTTTCTCGGCGACTTCGGTGGACCAACTGCCCCATCACCTGACCAGCTACTTGATGTACGGTCACGGCCTGCTGCTGCCGATTCCGGACATCGACCACACCGACTTCATGCTGATCCTGGGCGGCAACCCGCTGGCGTCCAACGGCAGCATCATGACCGTGCCGGACGTGGAGAAGCGCCTCAAGGCGATCCAGGCCCGTGGCGGCAAGGTGGTGGTGGTCGATCCGCGCCGCAGCGAGACGGCGGCCATTGCCAACCAGCACGTCTTTGTACGCCCCGGCGGTGATGCTGCGCTGCTGTTTGGTTTGCTCAATACATTGTTCAGCGAAGGCCTGACCCGTGACAGCCACCTGCCGGTGGACGGCCTGGACGAGGTGCGCGAGGCCGTCGCCACTTTCACAGCTGAAGCCACGAGCCCGCTCTGTGCGGTGCCTGCAGCGCAGATCCGGCAATTGGCCCGCGACTTCGCCGCCGCGCCGTCAGCGGTGTGCTACGGGCGGATGGGGGTCTCGACCCAGGCGTTTGGCACGCTGTGCCATTGGCTGATTCAATTGATCAACCTGGTCACCGGCAATCTTGATCGGGTAGGCGGGGCGCTGTGCACCGAGCCAGCGGTGGACCTGGTCGCTACCACCTCGGGCGGGCATTTCAACCGTTGGCAGAGCCGGGTGTCCGGGCGTCCCGAGTACGCAGGGGAGTTGCCGGTGTCGGCCCTGGCCGAGGAAATGCTCACCGAAGGCGAAGGCCAGATTCGTGCGCTGGTCACCGTGGCCGGCAACCCGGTGCTGTCCACACCCAACGGGCGGCAACTGGAGCAGGCCCTGGACGGGCTGGAGTTCATGGTCAGCCTCGATTTGTACATCAACGAAACCACGCGTTACGCCGACCTGATCCTGCCCTCGACCTCGGCCCTGGAGAACGATCATTACGACACCACGTTCAACCTGTTCGCGGTGCGCAACGTGACCCGTTTCAACCGGGCGATCCTGCCCAAGCCCGAGGGTGCGCTGCACGATTGGGAAATCTTCGTCGGCTTGGCCAAGGCCTTTGCCACCCGAACCGGCAAGGAGCTCAAGCCGACCATGCCGCCGGCGCAGATGATCGATTTCGGCCTGCGTAGCGGGGCGTATGGCGACGCCTCGCCGCACAAGCTGTCCCTGACGACCCTGTTCGATCATCCCCATGGCATCGACCTCGGTGCGCTCAAGCCCAACCTGGCTGCACGCCTGAAAACCGAAAACCAGCGGGTGCAGGCTGCGCCAGCGGTGATACTCGCCGATCTTGCGCGCTTCGCTGCGTTGCAGGCGCCAAAACCGGACGAATTGCTGATGATTGGCCGCCGCCATGTGCGCAGCAATAACTCCTGGATGCATAATTTTCATCGACTGGTGAAGGGCAAGCCGCGTCATCAGTTGTTGATGCACCCGGATGACCTTGCCAGTCGTGGCCTGGTCGACGGGCAACGGGTGACCGTCAGTTCGCGGGTGGGCGTCATCGAAGTCGAGGTGCTGGGCAGCCTGGACATGATGAAAGGCGTGGTCAGCCTGCCCCACGGCTGGGGCCATGCCCGGCCGGGCGTGCAGATGACCATCGCCAGCGGACAACCGGGCTCCAGCGCCAACGACCTGACCGATGATTGTCAGCTCGATGAGTTGTCCGGCAACGCGGCACTCAACGGCGTACCGGTGAAGGTGGCGGCTGCGTAAAATTGTCTCTGGAGCAGGTTCGGCTTTCCGTTACAATGCGTCACCGTGTCGACAACTTAAGTCGCAAAAGTTTTAAGCCGAGGTGCTCCATGGATATCATCGAAACGATTAAAGACCAGATTGCCAACAACACCATCCTGCTTTACATGAAAGGCTCGCCGAACGCGCCACAGTGCGGTTTCTCGGCCAAGGCTGCTCAGGCTGTGATGGCGTGTGGCGAGAAGTTTGCCTACGTGGACATCCTGCAGAACCCGGAAATCCGCGCCAACCTGCCCAAGTACGCCAACTGGCCAACCTTCCCACAGCTGTGGGTGGGTGGTGAACTGATCGGCGGTAGCGACATCATGACCGAGATGGCTGCTGACGGCTCTCTGCAGGCCACGATCAAGGAAGCGGTAGAAAAAGCGGCGGCGAACAAGACCGAAGCCTGATCCATGAGGTTCTGTTCACTACACCGGTTGTGGTGAACACGAACCCTTGTGGGGAGCGAGCAAGCTCGCTCCCACAGTGGATTTAGGTGGGCCTGGAAACCCAGGTAATAAAAAGCCCCGCCTCTCGAAAGAGGGCGGGGCTTTTTAGTGGCTTGCTTTCGGGGAAGCTTACTCTTCACCCATCTGCGATTGCAGGTAGTTCTCAAGACCGACTTTGTCGATCAGGCCCAATTGGGTTTCCAGCCAGTCGATGTGCTCTTCCTCGGATTCGAGGATGTCTTCCAGCAGTTCACGGCTACCGAAGTCGCCAACGCTTTCGCAGTGGGCGATAGCGGCCTTCAGGTCGGTGTGGCCGGTGCGCTCGATACGCAGGTCGCACTCAAGCATTTCCCGGGTATGTTCGCCGATGTGCAGCTTGCCCAGGTCCTGGACGTTCGGCAGGCCTTCGAGAAACAGGATGCGCTTGATCAGCTTGTCCGCGTGCTTCATCTCGTCGATCGATTCGTGGTACTCGTGCTTGCCCAGCTTGTTCAGGCCCCAATCCTCGTACATGCGTGCATGCAGGAAGTATTGGTTGATCGCGACCAGCTCATTGGCAAGGATCTTGTTGAGATGCTGGATGACTGTAATGTCGCCTTTCATGATGAGGCCTGCCCTGTAATAGCTGTGTATTAGGCAGAGTTTGAGCCGCGCATTTACGAGTGTCAAACCTAAGTTATTGAATAATAAATGAAAATTAATCGGAATAAGAATGTTTGTGTTCCGCGTCTGGACGCTAAGCAATTGATTTGCAGGCATAAAAAAACCGGACACTGGGTCCGGTTCCTTGAAAATTGTTTATTACGTGCTGTTACGCGGCGCTAAATTCTACCGGGTAGGGGATCGAGGCCTGTGCCGTTTGCACTTTGGCGAGGGTTTCACGAACCACTTCCTTGGCCAGGCAGGCACATTTGCCGCATTGGCTGGCTACGCCGGTGGTCTGGCGGACTTCGCGATAGCTGCAGCAACCTTCGTAGATCGCTTCGCGGATTTGCCCGTCGGTGACGCCAGTGCAGAGGCATACATACATAAGTGAGAACCGTCGCTGGTTGTGACTCAATTGAGACGGATCTTAATGTTAACGAGAATGATTGTCAAAGTGGTTTCTCAAGGTCTTGCGCCTGAGCGTTGCCAGGCTGACGAACGGTTTGTCCAGGACAATTGAGGCTGCATGAAACCGGACGGCGATTTTTCGATGTCACCGAAAAACCGTTGAAGACAGTCCAAATGCGCGGTGTATGATGGTCGGCCCTTGCAAGCGGGTTCGTGTCACAGGGCTGTCGCCTGAGGGTGACAGGCTGGCCCGGACCATGTTTTCACGCTATTACATCAGGAGATACCCAATGAGCGTACTCGTAGGCAAACAAGCCCCAGACTTCACCGTTCCAGCCGTCCTCGGCAACGGCGAAATCGTCGACAGCTTCACCCTGTCCTCGGCCATCAAAGGCAAATACGGCCTGGTGTTCTTCTATCCACTGGACTTCACCTTCGTCTGCCCGTCCGAGCTGATCGCACTGGATCACCGCATGGATGATTTCAAGGCGCGCAACGTCGAAGTGGTCGCTGTTTCGATCGACTCGCACTTCACCCACAACGCCTGGCGCAACACCCCGATCAACAATGGCGGTATCGGTCAGGTGAAATACACCATGGCTGCCGACATGAAACACGAAATCGCCAAGGCCTATGACGTTGAGTCCGAAGGCGGCGTGGCCTTCCGTGGCGCGTTCCTGATCGACGACAAAGGCGTTGTCCGTTCGCAGATCATCAACGACCTGCCACTGGGCCGTAACATGGAAGAACTGATCCGTCTGGTCGATGCGCTGCAATTCCACGAAGAGCACGGCGAAGTTTGCCCGGCCAACTGGAAAAAAGGCGACAAGGGCATGACCGCTTCGCCTGAAGGCGTTGCCGCTTACCTGGGCGAGCACAGCGACAAGCTGTAAGCGCACCGAGGCATAAAAAAACCGGCCCATGATGGGCCGGTTTTTTTATGGGCGTTTCAAACTTGTCGGCTGAAACACAGGACCTTATGGCGAGGGAATTTATCTGTGGGAGCAAGGCTTGCCCGCGATGGCTGCGATGCGGTCTTCCAGAAACCGAGTCGCCTGTGTCGCGAGCAAGCTTTGCTCCCACGGAGGGCCGCCACAATGGCTCTACTGGTTAGTCGTCGAAATCCTGCCAGCCACCCATCTCTTTCCACCGGTTGACGATGCCGCAGAACAGCTCGGCGGTCTTCTCGGTGTCGTAGCGGGCCGAGTGGGCTTCACGGCCATCGAAATCGATGTCAGCCGCCTGGCACGCCTTGGCCAGGACGGTCTGGCCGTACGCCAGGCCAGCCAGGGTCGCGGTGTCGAAGCTGGAGAACGGGTGGAACGGGTTGCGCTTCATGTCCAGGCGCGCGACGGCGGCGTTGAGGAAGCCCAGGTCGAAGCTGCTGTTGTGGCCGACCAGGATCGCTCGCTTGCAACCGTTGGCCTTGAGCGCCTTGCGCACGCCACGGAAGATGTCGGTCAGGGCCGTTTCTTCGCTGACTGCCATGCGCAACGGGTGATCGAGCTTGATCCCGGTGAACTCCAGGGCCGCCGCTTCGACGTTGGCGCCTTCGAACGGTTCGACACGGAAGAAGTAGGTGTGGTCAGGGAACACAAAGCCTTTTTCGTCCATGCCGATGGTGGTCGCCGCGATTTCCAGCAAGGCGTCGGTGGCGGAGTTGAAACCGCCGGTTTCTACGTCGACGACAACCGGCAGATAGCCACGGAACCGAGCAGCCATGGGGTGACGGGCGCCGCCCGAACCACCGTTGCCGTCCAGTTCGTCGTCGAAATGATCTTCACTCACGCGTTTTCCTCCAGCAGGCGCCAGCGCAGTTTTTCACCGGCGCGCAGCGGGATGACAGCCAGGTCGCCGAAAGGCAGGCTGGCGGGGGCGGTCCACTCATCGCGGACCAGGATAATACGATCGGTGTTCACCGGCAGGCCATAGAAACGCGGGCCATGCAGGCTGGCGAAACCTTCGAGTTTGTCCAGCGCGTTGCGCTGTTCGAACGCCTCGGCGTACATCTCGATGGCGGCATAGGCGGTGTAGCAGCCGGCGCAACCGCAGGCCGCTTCCTTGGCGTGCTGGGCGTGGGGGGCCGAGTCGGTGCCAAGGAAAAACTTGGCGCTGCCGCTGGTGGCGGCGTCCAGCAAGGCTTCCTGGTGGGTATTGCGCTTGAGGATCGGCAGGCAATAGAAGTGCGGCCGGATCCCGCCCACCAGCATGTGGTTGCGGTTGTACAGCAGGTGATGGGCGGTAATGGTCGCGCCGACGTTGGCCGGTGCCTCGTTGACGAACTGCACGGCATCGCCGGTGGTGATGTGTTCGAACACCACCTTGAGCGTCGGGAAACGCTCCACGACGCGGCGCATGTGCTCGTCGATGAAGATTTTCTCGCGGTCGAACACGTCGACGTCGCCCCGGGTGACTTCACCATGGATCAACAAGGGCATGCCGACTTCGGCCATGGCCTCCAGCGCCGGGAAAATCTTGTCGATGCTGGTGACGCCGGAGTCGGAGTTGGTGGTGGCACCGGCCGGGTACAGCTTGGCGGCATGGACGAAGCCGCTGGCCTTGGCCTCGCGGATCTCTTCGGGCTGGGTGCGGTCGGTGAGGTAAAGCACCATCAACGGTTCGAAGCGGCTGCCAGCCGGGCGTGCGGCGAGGATGCGCTGGCGATAGCCGTCGGCCTCGGCGGCGTTGCGCACTGGCGGAACCAGGTTAGGCATGATGATTGCGCGCCCGAAGGTGCGCGCGACATCGGCGACGGTATGGGTCAACACAGCACCATCGCGAAGATGAATATGCCAGTCGTCGGGACGCAGCAGGGTCAGGCGGTCGGACATTGGGGGGCTTCCAGGCGGGTCAAACTGTGGGAATGCTACCGGAAAAGACCGATTCAGGCACCCGCTATCAAGTTCTGCCGCAACTTACCGATAGCTCCTACAGGTGTGCCACGAATCCGTGCAGTGCGCCGGACAGGCGTCATGCCTCCAGCATGCGTCGATCTTTGTATAAAAGTCAGTGGAGCCTCCCGTGCGCCAGCGTTATCTAGCCTTGCTCAGTGTGTTTGCCAGCCTTCCCGCCATGGCGCTCACTTTCCAGACCCGTCTGGAGAGCATTGAGTGGACGGTCGAAGGCGACAAGTTCGAGTGCCGGCTGAGCCAGCCGATCACTGATTTTGGCAGTGGCGAATTCGTGCGCCGGGCGGGCGAGCAGGCGACGTTTCGCCTCAAGACCTATAACCCGATGCTTGGTGGCGGTTCGGCAACCTTGCTGGCGGCCGCCGCACCGTGGCAGCCGGGGCGGGGCGATATCAACCTGGGCTCGGTCAGCATCGGCAGCGGCGACGTACTGTTCAACAGCTCCCAGGTCCAGGCTGGCCGCTTGATCAGTGGGCTGATGGAAGGTCGCAGCCCCGTGGTGCGCCGCAACACCGAGGACGGGCGAGTCTCGGAAGTCCGTCTGCTGCCGGTGCGTTTCAGCAAGGCCTTCAACGACTATCAAGGCTGCGTGGCAAAACTGTTGCCAAAGAATTTCGAGCAGGTGAAACAGACACAGATCGGCTTCCCCGGCGAAGCTGCCGAACTCGATGCCCATGCCAAGGCGCAGTTGCAGGTGATGCTCGACTTCATCAAGGCCGACCCCAGCGTCAATCATGTCGAGCTTGACGGCCACTCCGACAACAGCGGCAACCGCCTGACCAACCGTGAGCTGTCACGCCGCCGGGCCCTGGCGGTCCAGGACTTCTTCAAGGCCAATGGCTTCCAGGAGTCGCAGATTACCCTGCGCTTCCACGGCGAGCGTTATCCCCTGGTGCCCAACACCAACGCCGCCAACCGAGCCAAGAACCGTCGCGTAGTCGTGCGCCTGGAGCGCGTGGCGCCGACCGAAGCGCCGGCACCGCAGGCACCCGCCGCGCAGCCCGCGCCCACTGCCGCGCCTGCCAAGGCTCCGGCGCCAACCGCAGCGCCGGCCAAGGCGCCCGCTGGGGCTACGGCACGGACGTCCTGAGTCGATTTTGACCGTCGCACGCTCGACATAATCTGTCGCTTCGTCGTCATAAGCTGTCGCGCCCCTGTAAATTATCCGCGCTGGACGTTAAACTTCCCGGCTTTCCGTACAACCCGTGGAGTGATGGCATGGCGGACGTAAACAAGGTCGTTCTGGCGTATTCCGGCGGCCTGGACACTTCGGTGATCCTCAAGTGGCTGCAGGACACTTATAACTGCGAAGTGGTGACCTTCACCGCTGACCTGGGGCAGGGCGAAGAAGTCGAGCCTGCACGCGCCAAGGCCCAGGCCATGGGCGTCAAAGAGATCTACATCGATGACCTGCGCGAAGAGTTCGTCCGCGACTTCGTGTTCCCGATGTTCCGCGCCAACACCGTTTACGAAGGCGAGTACCTGCTGGGTACCTCCATCGCCCGTCCGTTGATCGCCAAGCGCCTGATCGAAATCGCCAACGAAACCGGTGCCGATGCCATTTCCCATGGCGCCACCGGCAAAGGCAACGACCAGGTGCGTTTCGAACTGGGTGCCTATGCCCTCAAGCCGGGCGTGAAAGTCATTGCCCCGTGGCGTGAATGGGACTTGCTGTCCCGTGAAAAACTGATGGACTACGCCGAGAAGCACGCTATTCCGATCGAGCGCCACGGCAAGAAGAAATCCCCGTACTCGATGGATGCCAACCTGCTGCACATCTCCTATGAAGGCGGCGTGCTGGAAGACACCTGGACCGAGCACGAAGAAGACATGTGGCGCTGGACCGTCTCCCCGGAGAAGGCTCCTGATACCCCGCAATACCTGGAACTGACCTATCGCAACGGCGATATCGTCGCTCTGGACGGCGTTGAGATGAGCCCGGCCACTGTGCTGGCGACCCTGAACCGCATCGGTGGCGAACACGGCATCGGTCGTCTGGACATCGTCGAAAACCGTTATGTGGGCATGAAGTCCCGCGGTTGCTACGAAACCCCAGGCGGCACCATCATGCTGCGCGCCCACCGGGCGATCGAGTCGATCACCCTGGACCGCGAAGTGGCTCACCTCAAAGACGAGTTGATGCCCAAGTACGCCAGCCTGATCTACACCGGCTACTGGTGGAGCCCGGAGCGTCTGATGCTGCAACAGATGATCGACGCCTCCCAGGCTCACGTGAATGGCGTGGTCCGCCTGAAGCTGTACAAGGGCAACGTGATCGTCACCGGGCGCAAGTCCGACGAGTCGCTGTTCGATGCCAACATCGCGACCTTCGAAGAAGACGGCGGTGCCTACAACCAGGCTGACGCGGCTGGCTTCATCAAGCTCAACGCCCTGCGCATGCGCATCGCGGCGAACAAGGGTCGCAAGTTGTTCTGACCCTGTTGACATGAAAGCGGCCTGCCATGAGCAGGCCGTTTTTTTTTGCTCTTTTTTTGTGTGACCCTTGCTGCGGCGCTGCCCTCGGTCGCTCATTCATCCTGCCCTTGCGTTGCCAGGCCTGCGTTGCTGTAGATGACGTACACGACGATGCTGGCTTGCTTCAAATGTCTTGATCGACGGGGTTCGATCGGGCGTTTCGATTGGCTGCATACGATACAAAGGCTGTCTGGTTCGTGCCTGCGTCGATGAAGACGTATGACCAGCCGTTCCTTGACGTCCTCCGCCCGACGTAGCTGTCGTTTGCGTCGACAGGGCGAATCATCCATGGTCTTTATGAAATGTTTGCTCTTGCGAAAATCCGAAGGCGAATACAAGGAGCGATAATTGAAGTTGAGCGTTATGAAAAAAAGCAGCAATAGATAAAAAGGAAAGCTGATCAGGAACCAGAGATAGTATTCACGATCCTGGTCATCCAGAAAGGGCAGGGAAATCGCTGCGGAAGTTTCGGATAAAGTTGCGAATATGGCGATGAGGGTCATGGGGTTGGTTATGGTCTTCAACGGTTTGTTCATGGTTAATGCTCATGGAATACTTGTGCTCGGAGAGTGAGTTGGAAAGTGGCAGTCCATGCCTAATGAAATATAGGCGAAGGCGCAATGGCCGGCCATGTTGAATATTAGGCGTCTGAGTGTGTTTTATATATGAATTTCCCTTCCTTAAGTGAGTGGAAGTCAGTTTTGACAGTAAATAATTCAGTTACTTTCTATGAATAAAGCGCTTTTCAGTGGGCTGCCTGCAGGTGGGTATGGCGGTGAAAGAGCGCATTGTTCATAGGGTTTCGGGATTGTTAAGAACGGCCATTCCTTCTCTTTAAAAAAATCCATGACACATTTTTTTTGCGGCGATTTGTAGGAATATTCTGTATAGCTTGTAGGTTCTGTCTCTCGATGCGAGCGTTCAGGGGGGGGCAGCATGCCAAGGTAGAAATGACTAGGCTATTGTGCGTGCTCTAAAAATTCGAACAGCGAAGTTGGATTTGCCCATGAATAAAGTGCTGATCGTGGATGATCATCCCGTCATTCGTCTTGCTGTACGTTTGCTGATGGAGCGTCATGGTTATGAAGTCGTTGCCGAAACCGATAATGGCGTCGATGCGTTACAGTTTGCTCGCGAACTTATGCCCGATATTGTCATTCTCGATATCGGTATTCCGAAGCTGGACGGATTGGAAGTCATCGCTCGCCTGACGGCCATTCCTTCACCCATGAAAGTGTTGGTGCTGACTTCCCAGGCACCGGGACATTTTTCGATGCGTTGCATGCAGACGGGGGCGGCCGGGTATGTATGCAAGCAACAGGATCTCACCGAGTTACTGAGTGCAATCAAGGCGGTACTTTCCGGTTACAGTTACTTTCCCAACCAGGCATTACATACGGTGCGGTCGAGTCTGGGTAATGCCAGTGAGTCCGATATGGTCGATCGATTATCGGGGCGGGAAATGATGGTCTTGCAGCAACTGGCGCGCGGAAAGACCAACAAGGAGATCGCCGATGGAATGTTCTTGAGCAACAAGACCGTCAGTACCTACAAGACGCGCCTGTTATTGAAGCTCAATGCCCGTTCGCTGGTCGACCTGATCGAACTGGCGCAGCGCAATGGCTTGGTGTGAGTTTTCGGGTCACGCGTACTCAGTAAAAAGCCTCCATCAGGGAGGCTTTTACGTGTCAGAGGTCAAAGTCATAATCGGCCAGTTGTTTCTGCAGGCGACGCTCTTCCAGCAGGTTATCAATGGTGCGGCGCTTGCTCAGGTTGGTTTTCGCCACTTCCACGACCACAGGTTCGACGTCGTCGGCTTCAGCGGCGATGAATTCGTCTTCTACATCCAGTTGTTCTTTGCCAGCACTCATGGGTTCGACTCCAGGCTAAGACTGCCATTGGCGCTCCTTATATCGATAAACCACGGGCGGGTAAAAAAGATTTTTTCAATCGATGGATCGATAAAAGCAATAGCGTCTCAATCGTCGGAGGTCTTGTGCTTGTATTCGCATAAATCTTCGATTCGGCAGCTGCCGCAGCGAGGCTTGCGCGCCAGGCAAACGTAACGCCCGTGAAGGATGAGCCAGTGATGGGAGTCCAGCAGGAATTCCTTGGGAACAAATTTCATCAATTTCTTCTCGACCTCCACCACGTTTTTGCCGGGGGCCAGCCCGGTGCGGTTGCTGACGCGGAAAATGTGGGTATCGACCGCCATGGTCAACTGCCGAAACGCGGTATTGAGCACGACGTTGGCGGTTTTGCGGCCGACCCCCGGAAGGGCTTCCAGCGCTTCGCGAGTCTGCGGGACTTCACTGCCGTGGCGCTCGATCAGCAGGCGGCAGGTCTCGATCACGTTCTTGGCCTTGCTGTTGAACAGGCCGATGGTCTTGATGTATTCGGACAGTCCTTCGACGCCCAGGGCATAGATGGCCTCCGGCGTATTGGCCACCGGGAACAGTTTGGCCGTGGCTTTGTTGACGCCGACGTCGGTGGACTGGGCTGACAGGATGACCGCGATCAGCAACTCGAACGGCGAGGAATAGGCCAGTTCGGTTTTCGGTTCCGGGTTGTCCTCGTGAAGGCGACGAAATATTTCCAGGCGTTTTGCGGCGTTCATGGGCGCGGCGTTTCCTCAACGGATGAATGGGGTTTGGCGGCCGTCCAGGCCTGTCGAGCCGCCAACAACAGCCCGAGCAGAATGAACCCGCCGGGGGCGAGCAAGGCCAGGGGCAGGCCGCTGCCGATCAGCCCACGCACGGCACCGAGGCTGATCATCAAGAGGCCAAACAGCCCGGCCAGCCTGAGGCGTCCGGGCCAGCGGGATTCAACGAAGAAACCCTCATGCTCCAGCGCGACGCAGCTCAGGGCGATCCAGCCAGCGTAAAGGTTCAACGGTCGATACAATTCCAGCACCCAGACCTGGGCGACAAGGCCAATGCAGGTGGTCAGGGTAGCGGCCAATACGATGGCGGCGAGCAGCCGTTGACAGGCTGTCAGGCGTTGCCGGACAAGCCCCATTGCCAAGCCATGGCTGAAAAGAACCACGGCCCAGGCGAGCCATAACCCCAGCGCGCCAACCAGCGAGTCGCTTGCGCCGACCAATGGGACGAGCAGCAGGCCGTGTGTCAGTCCCCATGGCTTATTCATTGGCTGCCACCCCCCATCAACTGGGCCTTGTGCTCGTCGAAGTAACGCAGCGCATCGTGAACAGCCTGGAGCACTGCCCGGGACGTCACTGTCGCGCCTGCCAGTTGATCGAACTGGCCCTGGTCCTTTTTCAAGGCCCAGCCGCTGTCATCAGGCGCCTGGCGTGATTTACCCGTGAAGGTCTGCAGCCAGGCGTTCGGCCAGCCGGCAATCGCTGCGCCCAATCCGGGTGTCTCGGATTGGTGCAGGGTCTTGACGCCCAGCAACCGCCCCTGTGGATCGATGGCGACCAGCAATTCGATGCTGCCTTCATAGCCCAGCGCCTGGCTACGCAGCAGCACGGCGCTGGGGTGGCCGCCGCGAGTCGCCAGGTAGCCGCCCAGCAGCGTGCTATGGGCCAGGGACACCGAGGCTGTGACAACGGGGTGCGCCAACGGCTGGTTATCATAGTGGTCGGTGGGCAGCACCTCGAGCAAGGCCCTGTTCGCCAGTGCTTGCTGTTGGGTCTCGATACGCCCGGCGGTGCCGAGGTGCGTGAGGTAAGTGGCACCGATACCCAGGCCGATCAACAAGGTCAGGATTGCCACGCCGAGGGGATTGTTCATGTCAGTGGCCGCCGTTGTCGCGCCTCGGCAAGCCGCTCCAGCGCCGGCACGCCGAGGTTCATCAGCAACACCGCGAACGCCACGCCGTCCGGGTAGCCACCCCAGGTGCGTATCAGATAGACCAGCAATCCCATGCCCGCGCCAAACAGCAGGCGGGCGAGAGGGGCCTTGGCACCCGAGACCGGTTCGGTCGCGATAAAAAACGCGCCGAGCATGGTTGCGCCGCTGAACAGATGAAACAGCGGCGAGCCATGGGAGTCGGAACCCGAACCGTTCCAGCACAGCAGGCTGACGGCGGACAGGCTCACCAGCATGCCCACGGGGGCATGCCAACTGAACACCCGTTGCTGCAGCAGAAACAGACCGCCCGCCAGGAAGGCCAGGTTGACCCATTCGACACCCCGGCCACCGAAACGCCCGAACGCAGGATCGTTGGCGAACAGTTCATCGACGGTCAGGCTCATGTTGATTCGCAGGCTGTCCAGTGCGGTCGCCCCGGCCCAGGCATCGGGCGCCGGATGAGCGCCGAATACCTGCTGCATGCCTTCAGACAGGCCCATGCCGTGGAGCGCCGGCCAGTGACTCATCTGGGAAGGAAACGCCACCAGTACCAGGGCGTACCCGAGCATTGCCGGGTTGAACGGGTTGCTGCCGACGCCGCCCCACAGGTGCTTGCCCAACAGCAAGGCGCAGGCCGCCGCCGTGACGGTCAGCCACCAGGGGCAATAGGCCGGCAAGGCCAGGGCCAGCAGCGTGGCGCTGACCAGCGCACTGCCATCGTTCAGGTCGGGCTTGAGTGGCCGGCGTCGCAAGCGCAGCACCAACGCTTCGACCGCCAGCGCAGTGGCGCCGGACAACAGCAGGTTGAGCGCCACGCCCCAGCCATGGAACCACAGCAACGCCAGCACGCCGGGCAGCGTCGCCAGCAACACTCGCGTCATCGCCTGGCGCAGCCGTTCGTCCACTGGCTCAAGAGACGGCATGGGCGTCCACCTGGCGTTCGGCATCCTTCACCGCGTCTTCCAATGCCTGCAGTTGTTCATCCGATGCCGTAGCTGCGCGGGCTTTGCTGAGTTCGGCGCGGCGCATCGCCAGTTGGATCTTGGCTCGCTTCAGCTCGGCGTTTTGCGTCGGTGCAGGGGCTGGCGCGGCCGCGGGTACGGGTGCGGCATTTTCCAGTTGGCTCAGGGCCTGTTCGGCCGCTTCGAACTGGCGTTGCAGCACGATCAGTTGCGATTGCTGCTCAAAGGTTGGCGGGTGGCCGAACGCTTTCAAGGATTTGTTCAGCTGTGCCCGGCTCATGGCCAGGTCGACCTTGGCTTTTTTCAAGGCGGCATCGGCCGTGGCGGCTTTTTGCGCGCGCACGCGCTCCAGTGCGGCTTGTACGGGATCGAGTGCCGGGTCCTGGGTTTGCGCCTGGGCCTGGGCCTGGGCCGCCCGTTGGGTTCGAGCCAGGCGTTCGGCCTGGCGCTGTTCTTCTTCGCGGCGCAGGCGCGCATTGCGTTGTTCGAAGCGGCGCCGGGCATGATTGCGCTTGGCGGTTCGCGCCAGTTGTTCTTCGACGCTAAAGGCCAGACCGCCGACGATCGGCAGCACGTTTGCCGTCGGCAGAGGGTGCATTTCAATGCAATCGACCGGGCAGGGCGCCACGCACAGATCGCAGCCTGTGCATTCGTCGATGAGGATGGTGTGCATCAGCTTGGCGGCGCCGACAATCGCGTCCACCGGACAGGCCTGGATGCACTTGGTGCAACCGATGCATTCGGCTTCACGGATAAAGGCGACTTGCGCCGGGGCCACGCCGCGGCTGGTGTCCAGCTCCACCACCGGTATTTTCATCAGCTCGGCCAGGGCGGCGATGGTTTCGCGCCCCCCGGGCGGACATTTGTTTATCGACTCGCCCTGGGCGATGCCTTCGGCGTAGGGCTTGCACCCGGGGTGGCCGCACTTGCCGCATTGGGTCTGCGGCAGCAGGGCGTCGATACGTTGAATCAGGCTCATGTTTTGACCAGCCCGCGCAATCCGAGAAAGGCCACCGCCATCAGTCCGGCGCTGATCAACTGAATCGGCAGGCCCCGAAAGGGCAGGGGAATATCGTTATTGAAGGTGCGCTGGCGCAGATCGTCGAACAGGCTCAGCACCAGCCAGAACCCCAGTCCGGCACCCAGGCTCAGGGCGATGGCGTGGCCCAGACCTCGGTCATCCTGGCCGTTGAGCAGCGTGACGCCAAGTATGCCGGCATTGCCGAGCAATAGCGGCCACAATCCCTCGAACGGCATCGTCGGCCGCCAGCGGGCCAGCAGGCGCAGCAAGGGGCCGATCAGCAATACGCTCAAGGACAGCCAGGCCAACAGGCGCAGCGAGACCAGGTTGGTCGGCACCAGCAGCCCATGATCGATCAGGTAGCCCAGGGTGCCGACGATCAGCATCAGGCATGCCGTCGCCAGGCCCAGGGCGTGTACCTGCTTCCTGCCGTTGACCGCCAGCAGCGGATCGACGCCCAGCGGCCAGTGCAACACCAGGTTGTTGATCAGGGCAGCGCTGAACAGCGTGAGGACGATTTCGGTCATGGGTGTGTTGGCGACAAAGGGCCTGTTACAAGATTAGGCATTATCCGGCACGCCGGGGGCGTGGGCCAGATATGAAAATCCCACAGCCACCTGCAAGGCGACTGTGGGATCGGTGCAGCAAGCGGTCGCGTTACTTGATCCGCTGGCCCGGCTTGGCGCCGCTGTCAGGGCTCAACAGGTAGATTTCCTCGCCGCCGGGGCCTGCCGCCATCACCATGCCTTCGGAGATGCCAAAGCGCATTTTGCGTGGCTTGAGGTTGGCGATCATCATCGTCAACCGGCCTTCGAGCTTGGCCGGGTCCGGGTAGGCACTCTTGATGCCGGAGAACACGTTGCGTTGCTCGTCGCCGATGTCCAGGGTCAGGCGCAGCAGCTTGTCGGCGCCTTCGACGGCCTCGGCCTTGACGATCAGCGCCACGCGCAGGTCAATGGCGGCAAAGGCGTCGAAGTCGATTTCCGGCGACAGCGGGTCCTTGGCCAGTTCGCCGTTCCCGGCAGGCGCGCCGGTGTCGGTCTGGCTGGCGGCCAGGTCTTCCTTGGAGGCGTCGGTCATGGCTTGCACCTTGGTCGCGTCGATACGGGTCATCAACGGCTTGAACTCGTTCAACTGATGGTTGCTCAGCAGCGTCTGGTGATCGCTCCAGGTCAGCGGTGCGACGTTGAGGAACGCCTCGGCATCGGCGGCCAGCAGCGGCAGCACCGGCTTGAGGAAAATCACCAGTTGGCGGAACAGGTTGATGCCCAGGGCGCAGATCGCCTGGACTTCGTCCTGCTTGCCTTCCTGCTTGGCCAGGGACCAGGGCGCCTTGTCGGCGATCCAGGCATTGGCGCGGTCGGCCAGGGCCATGATTTCGCGCATGGCACGGGCGAAGTCGCGGGACTCGTAGGCGTCGGCGATGCTTGGCGCGGCCGCCAGGAAGGCGTCGGTCAGTTCCGGCGCGGCATTGCCGGCGACCAGGACCCCGGCGTTGCCCTTGTGGATGAACCCGGCGCAGCGGCTGGCAATGTTGACGACCTTGCCCACCAGGTCGGAGTTGACCTTCTGCACGAAGTCTTCGAGGTTCAGGTCCAGGTCGTCGACGCCGCGGCCGAGCTTGGCCGCGTAGTAGTAGCGCAGGTATTCCGGGGACAGGTGGTCCAGGTAGGTCCGGGCCTTGATAAAGGTGCCACGGGACTTGGACATTTTCTGGCCGTTGACGGTCAGGTAGCCGTGGACGTTGATGCCGGTCGGCTTGCGGAAGCCGGCGCCTTCGAGCATGGCGGGCCAGAACAGCGCGTGGAAGTTCACGATGTCCTTGCCGATGAAGTGATACAGCTCGGCGGTGGAGTCCTTGCCCCAGAACGCGTCGAAGTCCAGCTCCGGCGTGCGGTTGCAGAGGTTCTTGAAACTCGCCATGTAGCCGATCGGAGCGTCCAGCCAGACGTAGAAATACTTGCCGGGCTCGTCGGGGATCTCGAAGCCGAAGTACGGCGCATCGCGGGAAATGTCCCACTGTTGCAGGCCGGCATCGAGCCATTCGGCGATCTTGTTGGCGACGGCGTCCTGCAGGGTGCCGCTGCGGGTCCAGGCTTGCAGCATCTGCTGGAAGTCCGGCAGCTTGAAGAAGAAGTGCTGGGAGTCCTTGAGCACCGGCGTCGCCCCGGAAATCGCCGATTTCGGGTCTTTCAGGTCGGTCGGTGCGTAGGTGGCGCCGCATTTTTCGCAGTTATCGCCGTACTGGTCTTCAGTGCCGCATTTCGGGCAGGTGCCCTTGATGAAGCGGTCGGCCAGGAACATTTTCTTTTCCGGGTCGAAATACTGGGTGATCGAACGGGTGGCGATGTGCCCGGCGTCACGCAGCTTCAGGTAGATCTGGCTCGACAGCTCACGGTTTTCTTCGGCGTGAGTGGAGTGGAAGTTGTCGAAGTCCACCAGGAACTCGGCAAAGTCGGCGCTGTGTTCAGCCTGGACGTTGGCGATCAGTTGTTCCGGGGTGATGCCTTCCTTTTCTGCGCGCAGCATGATGGCCGAACCGTGGGCGTCGTCGGCGCAGACATAAATGCATTGGTTGCCGCGATGCTTCTGGAAGCGCACCCACATATCGGTCTGGATGTACTCCAGCATATGGCCGAGGTGAATCGAACCATTGGCATAGGGCAGGGCGCTGGTGACGAGGATCTTGCGTGGCTCGGACATGGGGCTCGGCTACTTGATGAAACGGAGGTCGGCCACTATAAAGCGCTGGCGGCTTTTTTTCACCCTTCGGGGCTGTTTACGGATGCATTGCCGGGAGCGGCGCAAGGATCAAGCCAGGCACAACTTGCGGCGAGGGGATTGTGGGAGCAAAGCTTGCTCGCGAAACAGGCGCCTCGATTTCTGAAAGACCGCATCGACCGCATCGCGGGCAAGCCCTGCTCCCACACAGCGGAAGCATTCGTCGCCCTTAATCGGGTCGCCACAAAAGCATGCGCGGCGTAGGATAGCGGCCTGTTTTCAAGTCTTGCTATCGGAGTTGCCCATGAGCGCCGTCAATCGCGCAGCGGTGGAAGCCGTCCTTCGCCAGTACACCGACCCTTACCTGAACCAGGACCCGGTCAGCGCCGGATGCGTGCGCGCCATCGACATCCAGGGCGATCGCGTCAGTGTCCAGCTGGAAATCGGCTATGCCGCCGACCTGTTCAAGAGCGGCTGGGCGCAGATGCTGCAAATGGCGATCGAGGCCCTGGACGGGGTGAGCGCCGCCAAAGTCGACGTCACCAGTGTGATCGCCGCCCACAAGGCCCAGGCGCAGGTGCCGGGGCTGGCGAACGTCAAGAACGTGATCGCCGTGGCCTCGGGCAAGGGCGGCGTGGGCAAGTCCACCACCGCGGCCAACCTGGCCCTGGCCCTGGCCCGTGAAGGGGCGAAGGTCGGGATTCTCGATGCAGACATCTACGGTCCGAGCCAAGGCATCATGTTCGGTGTTGCCGAAGGCACCCGGCCGCAGGTCAAGGACCAGAAGTGGTTCGTGCCGATCCAGTCCCATGGCGTGGAAGTCATGTCCATGGCCTTCCTGACCGACGACAACACGCCGATGGTCTGGCGCGGGCCGATGGTTTCCGGCGCCTTGCTGCAACTGGTCACGCAAACCGCGTGGGGCGACCTGGATTACCTGGTGATCGACATGCCTCCGGGCACCGGCGATATCCAGCTGACCCTGGCGCAGAAAGTCCCGGTGGCCGGTGCGGTGATCGTCACCACGCCTCAAGACCTGGCCTTGCTGGACGCACGCAAGGGCGTGGAAATGTTCCGTAAGGTCAACATCCCGGTGCTGGGCGTGGTGGAGAACATGGCCGTGCACATCTGCTCGAACTGCGGGCATGCCGAGCACCTGTTCGGCGAAGGTGGCGGGGAAAAACTGGCGACCCAGTACGGCGTCGAATTGCTGGCTTCGCTGCCGCTGTCGATGCTGATCCGCGAACAGGCCGACGGCGGCAAGCCGACGGTCATCGCCGAACCGGACAGCCAGATCGCCATGGTCTATCAGGAACTGGCCCGCCACGTGGGCGCGCGGATCGTGTTGCAAGAGGCTGCGTCACCGGCGATGCCGAACATCACCATGAGCGACGATTGATCGGCTGAAATGCGATCCATTGTGTGAGCAAGCCTGTGGGAGCACAGCTTGCTCGCGATAGCGGTTTTAAAGCCAGCAGATGTGTTGTATGTGACGCCCTCATCGCGAGCAAGCTGTGCTCCCACAAGCGCGCTCCCACATTGATTGTGTGCAGATTCTTAGATCCGCAACCCGCCATCCATCTCCAGGATCCGACCGGTGTAGTAGTCGTTCTCGAAGATATACGCCGCCGAATGAGCAATCTCCTCAGGCTTGCCCATACGCTTGAGCGGAATCCCCGAGGTCATTTTTTCCAGGGCCTCGGGCTTCATGCCCAGGGTCATCTCGGTTTCGATGAAACCCGGTGCGATGCCAGCGACACGGATGCCGTAGCGTGCCAGTTCCTTGGCCCAGGTCACGGTGGCGGCGGCCACACCAGCCTTGGCGGCCGAGTAGTTGGTCTGGCCGACGTTGCCGGCGCGGGAGATCGACGAGATATTGATGATGGCGCCGCTGTTCTTCAGCTCGACCATTTTCGCCGCCACTTCACGGGTGCACAGGAATACACCAGTGAGGTTGACGTCGATCACGGCCTGCCACTGGGCGAGGCTCATCTTGGTCATTTCACCGTCCTTGACCTTGAGCAGCAGGCCATCGCGCAGGATCCCGGCGTTGTTGATCAGGCCGTGGATCGCGCCGAAGTCCTCGGCGACCCGGGCGACCATGTCGCTGACCTGCTCCTCATTGGCCACGTTGCACAGGTACGCCCGGGCTTCGACGCCCTTGGCTACACACGCGGCAACCGCCTGGTCGAGTTTTTCCTGGTTGAGGTCCACCAGGGCGAGCTTCGCGCCTTTGCCCGCGAGATACTCGGCCATGGAGCGGCCCAGACCCTGGCAACCGCCGGTGATAATGATTACTTTGTCAGTGAGTTGCATGCTCATGTCCAGGTGGCGCAGCGGTGAAGGGGGAGACTTTTTGGGACGTCTCTCGATTTGCGACGGTGTAGCCCGGTTGCACACGAGAACTGTCCTGTCGGTGTCCCGGAACATTACTCCAGTCGCCTGACCGTTTTCTAGACGGATTTTATTAAAGGAGTCATAAATTGAGCGTTGAAGCTGCCAAGCATGCCCGGGAACTGCTGCTCAAGGAGTACCGTGGAGTACTCTCCACTCATTCCAAATCCATGCCCGGCTTTCCGTTCGGCTCCGTGGTGCCCTATTGCCTGGACGAACAAGGTCGGCCACTGATCCTGATCAGCCGTATCGCCCAGCACACCCACAATCTGCAGAAAGACCCCAAGTGTTCGATGCTGGTGGGCGAGCGGGGCGCCGAGGATGTGCAGGCCGTGGGGCGCCTGACCTACCTGGCCGAGGCCCGCAAACTCGAAGACAGCGCCGCCATCGAGGCTGCCGCTGAGCGTTACTACCGCTATTTCCCTGACTCGCAGAACTACCACAAGGCCCATGATTTCGACTTCTGGGTGCTCGAGCCGGTGCGCCATCGCTACATCGGCGGCTTTGGCGCCATCCACTGGATCGACCAGCTCACCCTGGCCAATCCCTTCGCCGGCAAAGCCGAAGCCAGCATGGTCGAGCACATGAATGCCGATCACGCCAAGGCCATCGCCCATTACGTGGAATTGACCGGCCTGCCGAAAAGCGAACCGGCACAACTGGCGGGTATCGACAGCGAGGGCATGCACTTGCGTATTGGCCTGGGCCTGCACTGGCTGGGGTTTCCAACGCCTTGCAACACCCCGACACAAGTGCGCGAAGCCTTGGTTTATCTGGCTCACGCCGAGCAATGGCCGAAAAATGCCGAGGTCGACGCTTGAATTCACGAAAGGGCGACGTCATTTAGAGTTTCATAGCAAGGTATTCTTGCGTTGAGGAACCATTTGATGCGCCCTTTTTTATTGCTCTTTCTGCTGTTCCCGGTGTTGGAGCTGTTCGTATTCGTCAAGGTCAGCGGTGCGATCGGGTTTTTCCCGGCCCTGCTGCTGGTCATTCTCGGCTCGATGCTCGGCGTGTTCGTGCTGCGTATCGCCGGCCTCGCCACGGCATTGCGTGCCCGTGAAAGCCTGAACCGCGGCGAGCTGCCCGCCCAGACCATGCTCGAAGGCCTGATGCTGGCCCTGGGTGGCGGTCTGTTGATCCTGCCAGGCTTTATCAGCGACGTGCTGGGCCTGGTCATGCTGTTGCCGTTCACCCGTCGGCTGCTGGCCAATAAAATGCGCCAGCGCGCCGAAGAGCAGGCGATTCGTCAGCGCGCTTTCGCCGATGACCTCCAGCCTCGTGGCGGTCCGGCTCCGCGAGAGCCTGTGGGCCGTGAGCCCAACGTGATCGAAGGCGAATTCGAACACCGCGATTCCAAGTAAAACCATCAGCACGGCGCCTTCGGGCGCCGTGCTCGTTTTGATGGCATGGAGTAAAAAATTTTCTGTCCCTACCCTTGTAATCCACTTGTGCGCCCTTATGTAACGGTCACCGCAAGGTTTCCGGTGGTGACACCGGACAGACTTCCGCGGTTCGACTGACGAACCGCACCCGGCTCCGCCGGCTTTGTTAAACCCGCCGGGACTACACCGGCCGATGAAAACCAAAAATTAGGAGAGATCGACAATGAAGCTTCGTCCTCTGCATGACCGCGTCGTCATCCGTCGCAGCGAAGAAGAGAAGAAAACCGCTGGCGGTATCGTCCTGCCAGGTTCGGCTGCTGAAAAAGCCAACCACGGTGAAGTTCTCGCTGTAGGCCCAGGCAAGGCACTGGAAAACGGCGAAGTACGTGCGCTGGCCGTGAAAGTGGGTGACAAGGTTGTGTTCGGCCCTTACTCCGGCAGCAACACAGTGAAAGTCGACGGCGAAGACCTGCTGGTAATGAGCGAGAACGAAATCCTCGCTGTCCTCGAAGGCTGATTCCCCCGCCCATTTTCCCGTTACTACAAAGTATTTAAGGAATATCGATCATGGCTGCTAAAGAAGTTAAATTCGGCGATTCCGCCCGCAAGAAAATGCTCGCCGGTGTCAACGTCCTGGCTGACGCAGTAAAAGCGACCCTCGGCCCGAAAGGCCGTAACGTGATCATCGAGAAGAGCTTCGGCGCTCCGACCATCACCAAGGACGGCGTTTCCGTAGCCAAAGAAATCGAGCTGAAAGACCGCTTCGAAAACATGGGCGCGCAACTGGTCAAAGACGTTGCCTCCCGTGCCAACGATGACGCCGGCGACGGCACCACCACCGCTACCGTCCTGGCTCAATCGATCGTCAACGAAGGCCTGAAAGCCGTCGCTGCCGGCATGAACCCGATGGACCTCAAGCGCGGCATCGACAAGGCGACCATCGCCATTGTCAAAGAGCTCAAAGCCCTGTCCAAGCCATGCGCTGACACCAAGGCAATCGCTCAGGTCGGCACCATCTCCGCCAACTCCGACAACTCCATCGGCGACATCATTGCCGAAGCCATGGAAAAAGTTGGTAAAGAAGGCGTGATCACTGTTGAAGAAGGCTCGGGCCTGGAAAACGAACTGTCGGTTGTAGAAGGCATGCAGTTCGACCGTGGCTACCTGTCCCCGTACTTCGTCAACAAGCCAGAGACCATGACTGCCGAGCTCGACGGTCCGCTGATCCTGCTGGTCGACAAGAAGATCTCCAACATCCGCGAAATGCTGCCAGTGCTGGAAGCCGTTGCCAAAGCCGGCCGCCCACTGCTGATCGTGGCTGAAGACGTTGAAGGCGAAGCCCTGGCGACCCTGGTTGTGAACAACATGCGCGGCATCGTTAAAGTCGCAGCCGTCAAGGCTCCAGGCTTCGGCGACCGCCGCAAGGCCATGCTGCAGGACATCGCCGTACTGACCGGCGGTACCGTTATCTCCGAAGAGATCGGCCTGAGCCTGGAAAGCACCACCCTGGAGCACCTGGGTAACGCCAAGCGCGTGATCCTGTCCAAGGAAAACACCACCGTGATCGACGGTGCCGGCGTCGAGACTGACATCCAGGCTCGCGTTCTGCAGATCCGTCAGCAAGTGGCCGACACTTCGTCCGACTACGACCGTGAAAAACTGCAAGAGCGCCTGGCCAAGCTGTCCGGCGGCGTTGCAGTGATCAAGGTTGGCGCCGGTTCCGAAGTTGAAATGAAAGAGAAGAAAGCCCGCGTTGAAGACGCCCTGCACGCTACCCGTGCAGCCGTCGAAGAAGGCGTGGTACCTGGCGGCGGCGTGGCACTGGTTCGCGCTCTGCAGGCTATCTCCGAGCTGAAAGGCGACAACGATGACCAGAACGTGGGCATCCAGTTGCTGCGTCGCGCTGTAGAAGCCCCGCTGCGCCAGATCGTTGCCAACTCCGGCGACGAGCCAAGCGTTGTGGTCGACAAGGTCAAGCAGGGTACGGGTAACTACGGTTACAACGCTGCTACCGGCGAATACGGCGACATGATCGAAATGGGTATCCTGGACCCAGCCAAAGTGACTCGTTCGGCTCTGCAAGCGGCTTCGTCGATTGCCAGCCTGATGATCACCACCGAGGCGATGATCGCTGAAATCAAGGAAGACGCTCCAGCTGGCGGCGGTATGCCAGACATGGGCGGCATGGGTGGCATGGGCGGCATGATGTAAGCCAGCCTTACCCCTGTAGCGAAAAACCCCGCCTGCGAAAGCAGGCGGGGTTTTTTATTGCCTTGGGTTTATCCCGGCATTGAGCTGGACCCAGCTGTCTCTGTGGGAGCAAAGCTTGCTCGCGATTGCGGTGGGTCCGCTTGCCGGGATGCTGAAGCTGCCATTGCGATCGCGAGCAAGCTTTACTCCCACAGGGTTTGTCCGGGGCGTTGTCAGGCGTTGGAAGGCTGGCTCAACGCCACGCGATCAGTCATGACGGCCGGTCGGTACAGGATGTAGTAGTAGCACCCCAGGCAGATCAGCCAACAGAACACCGCGGTCCACACGTTGTGGGAAAAGAAGTGCGCCCCTTGCATCATCCGCCCCAAGGAGAACACCGTTCCCAACGTGAAGGCGAATATCAGAGCTTGGCGGGCCAGGCGTGGGCGGCGGTCGCGCAGGACGAAGAACAGCGCAAACAACGTGAACCCGGTGGCGGCGTGACCGCCGGGCCAGCATCGACCGGGTTTGTCCGTGGCCGGGCGCGGGCTTAGCAGTTCGCTATAGGTTTCCTTGCCGCCGAACTCCTTCAGGCTCCAGGGGCATTGCACCGCTGTCACCGCTTTCATCGGCGTGACGAAGGACGTCGCCAGTGCCAGGGACAGCACCAGGCAGCCCAATTCCCGCTTGAACGGTTTGAGCCGGGTGATGAAGAACGAGCTGATGAATCCCAGGACCGCCAGCACGGAGAACACGATGACCACCTCTTTGGCTCGATCGTGCAGGATGTCTTCCAGGAAAAAGCTGTGGCGTCCGATGAAGTAGCCGGCGGCCGGATCATAAAACAGCCGGGCCAAATCCATGTCCAGGTCGGTCCACTCCAGCAAAACCAGAGTGATTGCCGCAACGATGGGAACTGTGAGGCACAACCAGAAGTTTAGCGGGCGAGGGGTAGGGCGTAGAGCGCTTGATTGCATGACGGATCCAGGACCAAGAAATCGCCCCAGGGCATCAGCCTGGGGCAGTTCGATTAACGTTCGCTGACTTGCTCGGCCCCCTCCTTGGGTGCTTTCCAGCCAAGCAGCTGTTGCTTGAAGCCATAACTGGCGGTTTGGTAATACGTGATGGCGCGGCTGATCAGCGGGTCTTCGCTGTTCGCCCTGGATTCGCGACTTTCGGTCAGTGCATCGTCATGCCGTCGCAGGCCTTGGCGTGGACTGAGGATTGCCAGATCCTTGCCGTCGAACAGGCCCAGGTGCTGATAATTACCTACAACGACGCGGGGCGGCAACGGGTTGTTCTGCAGCAGGTCGCGACCAAAGAACGTCGACTGGTAATCCATGTTCAGCAAACCGAGCAAGGTGGGGGCGAGGTCGATCTGACTGGCAAGTTGGGCGCTTTCTCGTGGTTCGATCAGCTTCGGCGAGTAGATGAACAACGGGATCTGGTAATTGCTGATCGGCAGGTCTTCCTTGCCAGCGCTGCCGGCGGTGTGGTCAGCGACGAAAACGAAGAGGGTGTTATCGAACCACGGTTTCTGCCGTGCTTGCTCCAGAAACTGACCAATGGCGTAGTCGGTATATTTTACTGCCCCATCCCGGCCGTTGCCGGACTTGATGTCGATCCGGTCATCTGGATAGGTGTAGGGGCGGTGGTTGGAGGTCGTCATCAACTGCAATAAAAATGGTTGCTGTTTGGCGTAATTGACATCGGCCAACTTCAACGTCTGTTTGTACAGGTCCTCATCGGCCATGCCCCAAGCATTCTTGAAGTGGATCTCGGATTCATCGACGCTGGTTTGATCGACGACCCGATAGCCATTGCCGCTGAAAAACGCGTTCATGTTATCGAAGTAACCGCGCCCACCATAGACAAACACGCTGTCGTAGCCGACCGAGTTCAACTGCTGGCCAAGGCTGGCGAAGCCGCTTTCCCGGCCAATGCGCTTGACGATCGAGCGCCCCGGGGTAGGCGGAATAGCCAGGGTGATGGCTTCCAGGCCTCGATCGGTGCGGGTGCCTGTGGCGTAGAAGTTATTGAAATACAGGCTCTGTTTGCGCAGGGCGTCCAGGTTGGGCGTCAAGTTGCGTTGATCACCGTTGCTGCCCAGGTATTTGGCGCTGAGGCTTTCGATGGTCACCAGCACGATGTTCGGTTTACGGGCGGTGCCGGGGCTGTCGATCATTCGACGGATATCTTGTGGATCCTCACCGATGAAGCGTGCATTGGGCCCGCTCAGTTCTGCACGTATCTGCTGGGCGACGGTCGCCGGGGGCAGGCTGCTGTAGAACTGTCCGTAGTCCAATTCGTTATTACGAAACGCCGCGAAAAACTGATACGGACCGTTGCTCGCCAGTTCGTTCTGGTAGGCATTGCCACCCTGGGCGCGGGGCGCATCCTGGCTGAGCCATTGCAGGCTCAGGCCAGCGATAGCCAACAGGCCGAATGCATTGAGCAGGCGTCCGCGCAAGGGGGGCAATGGGGCGGCCAGCGCGGCATTGAACGGTTTACCCAACGCCAGGCTCAAGCCCACGGCCAGTACCGCAAGAGTCGTCAACAGGGGGCCGATTGGATACGATTCCAGCACGTTGTTCAGCACTTCATCGGAATAGACCAGGTAGTCGACGGCGATGAAGTTGAAACGCACGCCGAACTCATCCCAGAACAGCCATTCGGCGACCGAGGTGAACAGCATGACGAATACGCTGACCGTCAGCAGCCCCCGAAGAAACCAGCGGTGACCGCGACGGTGCCATAGGGCTGGAGGGCAAAGCAGCAGATACAGCCCCATCGGCAAGATTGCATAGGCGAGGAACCCCAGGTCATACAGCAGCCCGGTGCCAAACACGGAAAGCGCGATGCCTCCGGCCTCATCCAGGTGAGTGAGCAGCAGAACGGTTCGGGTCAGGAAAAACACTGCCAGCCAGATGCTGGTGATCAGCAGCAGAAAGCGCATGGGCGCTGCTTTGATAAAGTCCATTTACTACTTTCCTTATATATCAATCCGATAGCGCGAGAGTCTTGCTACCTCACTGTAGTCAGGTTGTGAACCGATAGTGAAAAAACCATTAAAAGCTGATGTACGGTAGGCGTCGATTTTCCGCAGCCTCCAGCCCTAGCCCTGAATCGGCATTGGCCGTAAGCTGCGCGGGCCAAGATGGCCGTTAACTGTGTACACAGAGGTGCCCATGCGAATTCTATTGGTCGAAGACAACCGCGATATCCTGGCCAACCTGGCCGATTACCTGGGGCTCAAGGGCTACACCGTCGATTGTGCCCAGGACGGTTTGTCGGGGTTGCACCTGGCCGCGACCGAACACTACGACCTGATCGTGCTCGACATCATGCTGCCGGGCATCGACGGCTACACCTTGTGCAAGCGCCTGCGCGAAGACGCCCGGCTCGATACGCCAGTGATCATGCTGACCGCTCGGGACCAGTTGGACGACCGGCTGCAGGGTTTCAAGTCCGGGGCCGATGACTACTTGATCAAACCGTTTGCCCTTTCGGAACTGGCGGCGCGGATCGAAGCCGTCATGCGTCGGTCCCAGGGTGGTGGCCGCCGTGCCTTGCAGGTCGGCGACCTGAGCTACGACCTCGATACCCTGGAAGTGACGCGTGAAGGCAAGCTGCTCAAGCTCAACCCCGTAGGCCTCAAGCTGCTGGCGGTACTGATGCAGAAAAGCCCTCACGTGCTGCGCCGCGAAATCCTCGAAGAAGCGTTGTGGGGCGATGATTGTCCGGACAGCGACAGCCTGCGCAGCCACGTCCATCAACTGCGCCAAGTGATCGACAAGCCGTTCGACAAGCCGTTGTTGCACACGGTACACGGCGTCGGCTATCGCTTGGCCGAGGGCCGCGATGGAGTTTAAGCAGAGCCTCGCCCAACGGATCATCATCGCCTTTGCGCTGATGAGCGCATTGGTGGCTGGCGCTTTCGCCATGGGCATCGTGGCAACGGTCCACCTGGTCGAAGAAAAACTGATCTCCGCCGGGCTTGGCGGCGATCTGCAGCGCTTGCTGTTGATGGACAGTGTCTCGGACTGGAACCATCGCCCGGAACCCGACCAGTTGTTTTATTTCAGCGGTGGCCCAGGTGACTTCGAGTTGCCCAAGGACCTGCGCCATCTGGAACGTGGTTTTCATGAGGTGTTTCGCGAGCAGTTGTCATATCACGCCATGGTCGAGATCGTTGATGGCCGGCATTACGTGTTGCTGCAGGACCAGAGCGACTTCGAGGAGCGCGAGCGGGTGCTGTTCGCCGTGGTGCTGGTGGGCTTTGTGCTCAGCCTGGCGCTGGCGGTATTTTTGGGCTGGGTCCTGGCACGCCGGGTGATGGCGCCGGTGGTTCGCCTGGCCCGGCAAGTGCGCCATCGCGACCAGCTCCTGGGCCTGGCTCCGCCGCTGGCCCCGGATTATGCCGCCGATGAAGTGGGTGAACTGGCCGTGGCGTTCGACGCAACACTGGGACGCTTGCGCCAGGCCCTGACCCGCGAACGATTGTTCACCAGCGACGTAAGCCACGAATTGCGCACACCGTTGATGGTCTTGGCGACCTCCTGCGAATTGCTTCTGGAAAACCCGGCACTGGATCTGCGTGGTCGCACCCAGGTCGAGCGCATCAACAGGGCCAGTGAAGAGATGCGCGAACTGGTGCAGACCTTCCTGATGCTCGCCAGGGCACAGCGCGACGACAACGGCATGTCGCCTCGGTCGAACCTTGCACAGGTGGCCGAAAATCTCCTCGGAGTGTGGCGCGACCCTATCGAATCCAAAGGCCTGACGCTGATCTTCGAACCGGGACAAACACTCGACACCTTGTATAACGCCACTTTCCTGACTGCCGTCATGGGCAACCTGCTGCGAAATGCCTTGCACTACACCGACCAGGGGTTCATCCGTCTCTCGTTGTCTGTGACCGGCTTCATGGTCGAGGACAGTGGCGTGGGCATCCCGGAGGAGAAGCGCGAGGCGATGTTCGAGCCATTCGTGCGTGGCAACGAAAAGCGCGGCGAGGGGCTGGGGTTGGGGCTGTCACTGGTGCAACGGATTTGCGAGAACCAGGGCTGGACGGTGAGTCTCAGCACGATGGAACCCAACGGTTGCCGTTTCGAGGTGGAGTTGAATCCGAAGGTATGATCGCTTAGGTTGGAAAAATCCTGTAATGATTCGGTCATGTACATGACAAACTTTTCACAAAGTGACGACCTGACCCTGACATATCAATTCATAAGGTGGGGGCTATTCAGACATGGAGGCCCCCATCAATGCCCGACCCTATCAAACTCGATTTTTCCGAGAAATACGACGAGCAGCACGCCAAGAAGTATTTTCATAAGCATCGAGGCAGCTTGAGTCGCCGTCTTTCCAACCTACGAGACCAGCAACTGGCCCGGCGCGCATTGGCACTCGTGGGTGATCCAGGCCTGGTATTGGATTTGCCGTGCGGTGCCGGGCGATTCTGGTCCTTGTTGGCCGAAAAACCGAACCGGGTCATCATCGGCGCGGACAATTCCGAGGCCATGCTCAAGACCGCAATGGAGTCTCAACCGGCCGAAGTGGTGAAACGGGTACAACCCTTGCAGACTTCTGCGTTCGACATCGCCTTGCCTGATAACGCCGTCGATAGCATTTTTTGCATGCGCCTGTTGCACCACATCGGTGAACCCGCGCATCGACTGGCGATCCTTAGGGAATTCCAGCGTGTCAGCCGCGACAGCGTGATCGTTTCGTTATGGGTTGATGGCAATTTCAAGGCCTGGAAACGCAAGCGCCAGGAACGCACTCGTGGGCAAAAAGACTACCAGAATCGATTTGTGTTACCGGTTGCTACAGTAGAGGAGGAGTTTCGGCAGGCAGGGTTTCGTATTCAGGAACGACTGGATTTTCTACCGCTCTATGCCATGTGGCGAGTTTATGTATTACGCAAGAGGTAAAGGCATGGGTGTACAGGCAGCAGAACCATCAACGATTCTTCACGACGACTTTGAACATTTCTGGAGTCAGCAGGGTGAGTGGGTGGAAGAACCCAATGTGCGTCGCGGCGGTGAAAGCGGCGTGCAACGGATCAAGAGCAAGGACGGCAAGCTGCTTTATGCCAAGCGTCAGACCGGACATATTTATCGCAGCTGGTTGCACCCGTTCGGTCGACCGACCGTGCTGCGCGAGCAAGACGCACTTCTGGCGTTGACCCGATTGGGTGTTCGCGTCCCCCAGCTCATTTTCTGTGGCGCCCAGCGGGACCCGGTTCACAAGTGGCGTGCGCTGCTGGTGACCCAGGCGCTGGAAGGCTTTGAAGAGATCGAGCACTGGTATGCCGCAGGTGGCCGCGAGCGCCATGGCGAAGCGGTGCACGATCAAATCCTCCTGGGTCTGGCTGAGAATCTTGCGCGCATGCACATGGGGCGTTGGCAACATGGCTGTATCTACATCAAGCACGTCTTTGTGCGAGTGACCGGAGAGGGCGAGGCGGCCAAGGCTGAGGTGGCTTTGCTCGATTTTGAGAAGTGTCGCCAGCGTCTGACCGCCCAACGTGCGGCATCCCATGACCTGAAGCAGTTGCGGCGCCACTCGTCGTTTAGCGACGCTGACTGGAAAAAACTCGTCTACTTTTACGAGGCGGCGTTTGGCAGCGCTATCAAAGGTTTATAGCGATGAAATTAGAAATTGCTAGAGGTTTGTTTTTAGTCGGAGCCCTGGCAGTTGCATCGATGGCGGTGGCTGTGTGGGAACAGCCACGCTCGCAGATCCTCAGTGCTTCCAATGCTGATGCGCATTGTCCTTTGCCGCGCGTGGCAAAGGTCAGCGAGACGATCCGACCGGACAATGACCTGCTGCTGTTCATGTTCAGCCTGTCCCAGGGGATGAGGCCGCAAAGTTGAGAGACATGAAGCCAAAATAAAGGCCTCGCTTGTGCGAGGCCTTTATTTTTTGACTGCAGAAAACCCATTGTGGCGAGGGGATTTATCCCTGTTGGATTGTGGGATCAAAGCTTGCTCGCGAAATAGCCGCCTCGATTACTGGAAGACCGCACCGCCTTTATCGCGGGCTAGCCTTGCTCCCAAAAAAACCTCGCCACAGATGTCCACTTCAAGCCTTGTCTGGCTTGGCCAGCAGCGTGTAGACGCAAGGCAACACGAACAGCGTGAACAAGGTACCAATCGACATCCCGGTGGCGATCACCGTGCCAATGTCGAAGCGGCTCACCGCCCCGGCGCCTGTGGCGAAGATGAGCGGCACCATGCCGAACACCATTGCTGCGGTGGTCATCAGTACCGGCCGCAGACGAGTCGACGCGGCTTGTTCCACGGCTTCGCGCGGTGTCAGGTTCTGTTCCCTGCGCAGCTGGTTGGCGAATTCGACAATCAGGATCCCGTGTTTGCTGATCAGTCCAATCAGCGTCACCAGGCCCACCTGGGTGTAGATGTTCATGCTCGACCAGCCGAGGAACAGCGGAATCAAGGCGCCGCAAATCGACAGCGGCACGGTCACCAGGATCACCAGAGGGTCCCGGAAGCTTTCGAACTGCGCGGCCAGTACGAGGAAGATGATCGCCAGTGCCAGGGCAAAGGTCACCCACAACGCGCTGCCTTCCTGTACGAATTGGCGCGAAGCCCCGGCGTAATCGAAGGCGAACCCCACCGGGGCTTCCTCCCGGGCGATCTGGCGGACGGTCTCGATCGCCTCGCCCATGCTCACGATGGGAAAGCCCGAAATGGTCACCGCATTGAGCTGCTGGAACTGGTTCAGTTGTCGCGGTCGCGCCCGGTCGCTGACCTTGATCAGGGTCGAGAGCGGGAGTGATTCACCCTTGGCATTTTTCACGTAGTAATTGTTCAACCAGTCCGGGTTGTCCCGGAAGGGGCGTTCGACCTGGGCAATGACCTTGTAGCTGCGTCCCTCGAGCGTGAAGCGGTTGATCTCGGCTTCACCCAGCAGTGTCGCCAGGGTACCGCCCAGGTCCTGCATCGAAACGCCCATCTGGGCGGCCTTGGCGCGATCGATATCCACCACGACTTCGGGCTTGTCGAACGCCAGGTCAATGTCCATGAAGGCGAACTTACCGGATTCCAATGCGCGCTTTTTGACCCGGTCGGCGATCTCCAGCAGCGTCGCATAATCCTTCGGCGAGTTGATGACGAACGCAAATGGCAAGCCTTCACCGGTGCCCGGCAGCGAGGGCAGGTTGAAACCGAAGATCTGCAAGCCAGGCACGCTTTCCAGCTTGGCCTGGACCTCTGGCAGGATTTCCATCTGGGTTCGGCTGCGTTCGTTCCAGGGCTTGAGCAGGAAGCCGCCGATACCCGACTGTACGCCGTTGTAGCCGTTGATCTGGAACGAGGAGTAGTACTCCGGGAACTCCTTGAAGATGGTAATGAAGTGATCGGTGTACGTGTTCAGGTAGTCGAGGTTGGTTGGCTGCGGGGCGCTGGCCATCATGAAGATGATGCCCTGGTCCTCGTCGGGGGCCAGTTCGGACTTGGTGAACATGATCAGCACCGGGATCAGCAGCAGGACGATCACGGCGAACACCAGTACCACCGGCCGGGTGTTGAGCGTGCCGTGAAGCATGCGCTGGTAACGGCTCTTCAAGCGCTCGAAAACCATGTCCAGCCTATGGGCCAGGCCCGAGGGGTTCTCATCGTGGCGCAGCAGCATGGCGCACATCATCGGTGACAAGGTCAGGGCGACGATGCCGGAGATCACCACCGCCCCGGCCAGGGTCAATGCGAACTCCTTGAACAAAGCGCCCGTCAGGCCCTGGAGCAGGCCGATCGGCGCGTACACCGCCGCCAGGGTGATGGTCATCGAGACCACCGGCATGGCGATTTCCCGGGCGCCTTCTATCGCGGCGTCGAGTGGGGTCTTGCCTTCCTCGATGTGCCGGTGGATGTTCTCCACCACCACGATGGCGTCGTCCACCACCAGACCGATGGCGAGCACCATGGCCAGCAGGGTCAGGAGGTTCATCGAGTAGCCCATCAACTGCATGAAGAACATCACGCCGATCATCGACAGCGGGATGGTCACCACCGGGATGACCACCGAACGCAGGGCACCGAGGAACAGGAACACCACGACAATGACGATCAGCACTGCCTCGAACAGGGTTTTCACCACTTCGTCGATGGAGGCCTGGATGAACAGGGTGGCGTCGTAGGCGATCTCGGCCTTGAGGTTGGCCGGGAGCTGGGCCTCCACGTCCGGCATGATCTTGCGCACTTCCTTGATCACATCCAGCGGGTTCGCACCGGGTGTGGCCTTGATCCCGATGTACACCGAGGGCGTGCCACCAAAGGAACTGATGGAGTCGTAGTTCTCGGCGCCCATTTCCACGCGGGCCACATCCCGCAGCAACACGCGGCTGTCGCCGTCGGTCTTGAGCGGGATCGCGCCGAAGGCCTCGGCGGACTTGAGTTCGGTGTTGGCGTTGATGCTGGTGACCACATACTCGCCTTTCACTTCACCGGCGGCGGAGAGGAAGTTGTGCTGGCGCACGGCATTGGTCACGTCGGCGGCAGTCAGGCCGAAGCCGGCGAGCTTGACCGGGTCCAGCCACAGGCGCATGGCGAAGACCTGGTTGCCGAGGATCTCCGCCTCAGCCATGCCTGGCAGGGTCGCCAGTTTGGGCTGGATCACCCGTGACAGGTAGTCGGTGATCTGCGGGTTGTTCAGTTCCTTGCTGAAGAAACTGATGTACATCAGTGCCGAGGCATCGGCGGCCTCGCGGCTGAGGACTGGGTCCTCGGCATCCTGGGGCAGTTGGTTCTTGACCTCGTTGGCCTTGGCCAGCAGTTCGGTAAAGAGCCGGTCGCTGTTGGAGCCGATGCGGGCATAGACCGAAATCACCGAGAAATTCTGGCGGCTGACCGAGGTCATGTAGTCGATGCCCTCGGCACTGGCCAGGCTCTGCTGCATCGGCTGGGTAATGTAGCCCTGGATGGTTTCGGCGTTGGCCCCGGGGTAGGCGGTGGTCACCGTGATCAGGGCGTTCTCCATTTGTGGATACTGACGCAGGGGCAACTTGCTCCAGGCCTGGAAGCCCAGCAGCACGATCAACAGGCTGACCACGGTGGCGAGCACCGGACGGCGGATGAATGGATCGGTAAAAGCCATGGGGGTTCCTTGATCAGTCCACGCGCGGTGGGCTGTTCTGTTCGGTCAGGGTCTTGTCGTCGCTGATGGCGATCGGCGTGCCATTGTCGAGTTTGAGCTGGCCGGCGATCACGACTTGCTCGCCGCGCTGCACGCCTTTGGTAACCAGCACCTGCCCGTCGCGTCGCTCGCCGGTTTCTACGGAACGCCGTTCAGCGATCAGGAGCGGCTGGCCCTTGTCGTCTTTCTCGACATTGCCGTCGGCGGTTTTCTTTTGGCTCACCACGTACATGGAGTTGCCGTAGAGGGTGTAGGTCACGGCGCTTTCCGGCACGACGATTCCGGCGGCCACTTCCGGCAGGATTACCTGCAGGTTGGCGAACATGCCGGGCAGCAGCTTGCCGTCGGGGTTGGCCAAGGTGGCACGCACCAGCACGTTGCGGGTGCTGTCCTCGACCTTGGGGTTGATCGCGCTGATGGTGGCGACGAAGTTTTGCCCGGGATAGGCCGAGACACTGACGTTGACCGACTGGGTAACGGCGAGCCTGGGCACGGTTTGCTCGGGGACGTAGAAGTCTACGTAAAGGCTGCTGAGGTCCTGCAGGGTGGCGATCACCGTGCCGCTGGCCAGGTAATCGCCAACGTCCACCTGGCGAATGCCGATGGTGCCGCTGAATGGCGCCAGAATCTGTTTTTTGGCCAGCGAAGCCTTGAGCTGGTTGACCGTGGCCTGGTTCTTCTTCAATTGCGCCGAGAGCCGGTCGAATTCACCCTTGGAGATCGCCTGGCTGCCCACCAGTTGTCGGCCGCGCCCGAAATCCAGTTGCGCCAGGCCAAGGTCGGCCTCGGCGGTTTCCAGCAGGGCGCTTTCGACTTCACTGTCCAGTTGCAGGAGCGGCTGGCCGGCCTTGACCTTCTGCCCTGACTGGAATTGCACCTTCTGCACGGTCCCGGCGATTTCCAGGCTCAGGTCCACGCCTTGCAGCGCCTTGAGGCTGCCAACGGTGGGCAGGCGAGCTTGCCAGGGTTGCTGGGCTGCCGTGGCCACGGCCACGCTGACCGGCGGTTTGGGTGCAGAAAACATCTGGATCTGCTGGTAGACGGAGAAGGCCTTGTAGCCGGCGAGCAACAGCACCACCAGCAGGACAACACCCAACATGATCAGCATGCGGCGACGCAGCATGTTCCACTTCCTTGGAAAAGAGCTGAGAGAAAATACAGATAGGCGGGCACATTACTCTGAGTGTGCGGGCTATTCCAGATGTTGGCGGGCCGGTGATGCGTGGGATTTTTCCGAAAAATCAGGGAGCTCGGCACCGAGGTGCTTCGCTCCCTGGCTCAGGCCAGATGCAAATGGTTGTCCCAGAGCCCTGCCGGCAGATCCAGTGGTTTTGCAACCAGTTGTGTCTGCCGGCAATCGTAATAGCGGCAACGCCCTTGGCCCGACGTCACGACAAACCCGTCGGCCACCGCGCCCACGCCGGCACAGTCCGCCAGCGGCGCATCCAGGCGTACTTCGCCACTGTCCAGGTCCCAGATGAAGAAGCGGTTGCCACGAGGAGCGGTCAGGGCCACCAGGCGCAGGTCGCTGTGCACGGCGACGCTGGCGGTGTAGTGCCCCATGGCCTGCAATTGCTCTTCGGGCACCGGGAACGCCTGGAATGGCTGGCCCGGCCGCTTGATCGCCAGAAGTTCCGAGGACTCCTGGGCAGCGCCCATGAACTGCTGGCCGGAGACGATGGTGCCGTCGCTGGCGATGCCCAGGTGGCGCACGCTGTTCATCGACTGGGCGAGGGTTTCCTTGCTCAGCAGGGTGCCATCGCGTTGCATCAGCACCAGGCTTGGCTCCATGGCGTCGAGGTTCATTTCGACCCGGCTTTCGGCCTCGGTGCGAATGCCGCCATTGGCCACCACCAGCGTTTCGCCATCAGGCATCCATGACACCTGGTGCGGCCCGATGCCATGGGTGGACATCTCACCGCTGTGCACCAGTCGCTCGCCTTCGAAACGGTACACGCCCAACAGGCCGCGTCCCGGGTCGGTGGTGTCGTTCTCGGTGGCATACAGCCATTCGCCGCTTTTGTGAATCACCGCATGGCCGTAGAAATGCCGGTTCGGCAACGAAGTGATGGTTTGCAGCAGCGTCCCGTCGCGCAGGTCGATCAGGTAGCTTTCGGTACCTGGACGACGGGCGACGAACAGCGCAATCGGCTGCGTCGGATGATTGATGATGTCATGGCAACGCTGGGCGACCTGGGTGGCGAACACCCGGGTGCCGTCCAGTCGATAGCCGACGGCGTAGTGCTTGCCGTCGCCATCGTCCCGTGCCGAAAGCAAGAGTGGGTGCTTGTCCTTTTGCTTGAACAGCGTCCAGCCGCCCAGGGTGACGGCGCCGAGCAGCAAGCTGCCCAGTGCCAGAACCTGACGTCGAAACATGATCAGTCACCGTCGTTGGCATTGAAGCCCAGTTGAATGCCCAGCGCCTTGGCCAGTTCGCCTTCGTGCAGGCGATGGACGACGTTGAGGCTGTCATACAAATCGTTGAGTTGCTGGCGCCCGGCATCGTCGTTGAGCATTTCGGTCAACGAGCGCTGGCTGCTGGCGAACAGTTTCAACGAGGCATCGTAGGCGGCATCGATCTTGTCGGCCAGGGGCTTCTGGTCGCTTGGCAACAGCCCGCGCAGGCCCTTGTTGTCCACGCCTGCCCAGACGGTCCTGGCCGCACTCAGGCTGGCCTCCAGGCCTTGCAACGACGACTGGCTGCGCCAGGCATCGGCCTGGAACGGCTGTGGCACGCCTTTGCTCTGGCGGCCCATCGGAGTGCCGAGTTTTTTCTTCAGCGTATCCAGGGCGGTGACCTGGACCCGCAGCAGGTCGGCGATGGCCTCGTGGGAATCAGCGTAGCGCTGGTTGGGGAATTTGCTCATCTGGGCGAGCATGCCGTCGTTGGTGTTCCAGCGCGACAGGATCTCTTCGGCCAGTTGTTTCTGGCGTTCACCAATGGCGGTGAGCAGCGGGCAATACTTGGCTTTTTGCGCGCTGTCGGCCATGTCGATCTTGGCGTCGAACAGCAGGTATTCATAGGCCGAGAGGCCCTGGACCACGACGCTGGACTTGGCCAGGCCGGCGGCGTCGATCTGTGGCTCGCTGTTGACCAATTGCTCGACCTGACGGCCCACCAGGTTTTTCTTGTCCGGCCAGAACTGCACCTGCCAGGCGCGGTTGCCCTCGGCCAGCGGACCGATCAGCAGCGGTTGCAGTTCGGCCCAGGCTTTTTGCGCCTTGAGGAAATCGGCGCGGGCGGTTTCCAGGTTTTCCTTGCCTTGGCAGAACGCCAGGGCGCTGGTTGCCAGTTGCCGGTCGGCATCGACCCAGCGGCTGTAGGTCGGCAGGATCACTTGCTTGGCGATGGCGGCCGAGGTGACCGCTTGCGGGTCCTGGGGCGAACAGGCACCGAGGGCGATGGCGGCGAGGCTGGTGAACAACAGCTTGGGACGGAACATGTCGTGCTCCCACTTCTGGAAAAGGCGTTTAAAGGGAATTCAGGAAGGCCAGCAACGCAGCGCGCTGCTCGGCATTGAACGCTAAAACCTGGCGCTGCGCTGCTTGTGCTTCGCCGCCATGCCACAGCACGGCTTCGAGCAGGTTGCGGGCCCGACCGTCATGCAGGAACTGGGTGTGGCCGTTGACGGTTTCGGTCAGGCCGATGCCCCACAGCGGCGGGGTTCGCCAGTCACGGCCGCTGGCCTTGAATTCGCTGCGGTTGTCCGCCAGGCCTTCGCCCATGTCGTGCAACAGCAGGTCGGTGTAGGGGCGGATGACCTGGTTCGCCAACTCCGGTTCGGCAGCGTTGGCGGCGGTGGTGTATTTCGGTGTGTGGCAAGACTGGCAACCGGCCTGGAAAAACAGATTCTTGCCCGCCAACACCTGGGGCGAATTCACCTCGCGCCGGGCCGGTACGGCGAGGTTGCGGCTATAGAACAGCACCAGTCGCAGGATGTTGTCGCTGACTTCCGGTTCGCCATCGGGGCCATTTCCGCTGGGCGCGCGCTTGCAGTCGACCTGGGTCTGGGTGCAATCGTCGAAGGGCCGCAGGCTTGTGGTCAGGCCCATGTCGCCGGAGAACGCGTGGACGTTCTGCTGGTTGAGGTTGGGCTGTCCGGCCTTCCAGCCGAACCGTCCCAGGACGGTTTTTTGCTGGGCATCGTCCCAAACCTGGTTGGGACGCCCGGCGATGCCGTTTTTCTCCCGGGCCTGGGCTTCGGCGTTCGCCAGGATGGCTTCGTCGGGGATGGCCTCGAGCAGCCCCAGGCCGATCATCGGCGGGGCGACGCGGGCGGAAAAACGCGTGTCCGGGTGCATCGGTCCATAGGCCAGTTGGGTGATCTGCAGGTCCGGCTTGCGCAGTTCCACGATGGTGCCGTCCTGGAAGCGTAGCGGAACCGGCGTGTAATCGACCCGCACCTTGCCTTCGGGAGCGACGCCGGGCACGGACATGTCCTGCAATTGCCCACCGTAAACCGGTTCCGGTACCACCCCGAGTTGCTCGATGACCTTGGCGTAAGGCGGCGCGTCGGGGATCGACAGGCGCACCAGCATCGATACCGCGCTGGTCGCGTCCGGCGTTGGCGGGTGGCCGCGACCGTCCTTGATGTGGCAGTTCTGGCAGGCGTTGGTGTTGAACAAGGGCCCGAGGCCGTCGCGGGCAGTGGTGGTCGAGGGGGCGATCACCCAGGGGCTGCGGAAGAAACTGTTGCCGACGCTGAAATCCACACGCCGCGAGGGCGACAGGTTGGCCGAGGGCAGGGAAAAGGCGTTCTGATCCGTCTTGCGTACCGTCGCGGCGCCACCGGAACGGGCTTCACCCGGTTCGGCCTGGGTAAAACGCGGGGCATCATCGCAGGCGCCCAGGCCCAGGGCCATGAACAGCGCACATAAACGAAGAGGCAACGATGGCATCGGGCGTCCTGGGAGATGAGTGAAAACGAGGGCGCAAAGTCTAACAGGGCGGGGCGGTTTGAATAAGAGGGATTATCGTTTGGTTTTTGAGCAGCACTTTATCCAGATTACCAGGGCGCTTTTCTAAGGCTTGGCTCCAGCGTCCAGTCATTCTCTCCCTAACCGTTCGTCGGCGATCGGCTCTGACCTGTCAATCCTGACAGTAGCCAGCGTCCCCTACCTGAAGTCTCATGGCTCCATGCCGAAAAGCCGCGCGCCCTCCGTTTGTCAGGAACCGTCATGGACATTCAATCCCCTGCCTTGAACGAACTATTCGATCTGATTCCCGTGATCATCATGGGGTGGGTGACGCCAGTTAAACCGGCCGGCATTGCGGATGGCGGTATCCCCAAGAGCCTTTACGACGATCAGCCCAGAGGACTGAGATGTCTGATCGACCCGTGGAGCGAACTCCAGCGAGTTTCCTGGACAATGGCTGTGGATGATCGAGCTGATTTATACGTCAATGACGATCCCTTTCCGGTGTCTGGCAAAGATGTAGGGCCCGGAGAAGAACAGCTGCGCATGGAGTTGTATGTACCCCATGGGCGGTTGTTGCATGGCATCAACCGGTTGCATTACAAGGTAACCCGTCCCAGTCAAAACGGTGAATCATCCAGGGACCTGCACGTGCTTTATCACTTACGGGCACCGGGTGAGCCGGCGCCCCAAGGCCTGGATCTGGTGATCCCGTCGGATGTGCTCCGTGATGGGGTCAGCGCCGAGCGGACGGCGCAGGGTGTGGCGTTTGGTTTTACCTATTCCAATCCGCGAGATTACGACAGCATCAGGTTTTTAGTGGGCGATGTGACCGTTCCAGTTGACGGATTTGATGCCTCCAGACCGGTGACGCATACGCTGTTTATCGACACATTCAGACAGGCAGGGGACAACCCCAATACAGCGCTCCAGTTCACGGTGACTGACCAGTTGGGCAACTCCAACCAGTCGTCGATCAAGTACTTGGATATCCATTTGGACCGCGTGCTGATTGCTCCTACTCTTACCAATGTCAAGGATTCCACCGGCCAGGAGATTCCTGACAGAGGCGAAACAACCAGCACCACCTTGGCGCTGTCGGGTCAGGCAAGTAATGGCAAGGAAATCGAGGTCTACGACGGCAGCGGAGCCAGTGCCGTCCCTAAGGGCAAAGCGCTTACCGATGCGACAACTGGCCTATGGACCAAAGAAATTACCGTCCCGGTCGGTGCTCGCCGCCTGTATGCAAAGTCGCTCTACCACCCTACGAACATATATTCGAACGTACGCACCCTGACCGTGATGCCTGAACCCCTAAGCATCGATACCAGCGACGCCATTCTCGACCAGTTAATGTTTAGAGCCGATAAGTTTCCTGATCGTCCGCCAGTAGGGGCGTTCGTAGAGCGGATACCGTCGGGAGGTGTGCCTCCCTATATCTATACTTCCAGCGACCCAGAGGTGGCAGAGCTTTTTTCATCATCAGAACCGCGGGTTGTATCGAAGCGCTCAGGGACCGCTACGATAACCGTTGGAGATCAAATGGGTGCACGCGTGTCTTACCGAGTCATTACTTCCAAGGTTTGGCTGCTGTTTGACTTAGGCAAAGACAATGATTGGCAGACATATTGGAATTGCTCGGGGGCTGCGTGGACCGCCGGAGGGGGCATCCCTGACCTGGTGACTTGGGGAGCACTTCGAACCATCCATGACGGCGACCCAGGTTTGGGTGACTCGCGTGCATGGACTTCGGACCAAGGTCCTGGTGAAAGGACTGTTTATACAATCAACCCCAAGACAGGACTCCGAGAGTTACTGTCCCAGGATAGCGACTATGCAAGGGGATGGATGATCAAAGAGGTATGACCTTTCCTTGGCATTGATGCGACGAGACTGGCAACGCTGTGCAACAGGTAAACCCTGCCAGCCAGTTTGCGGCTGCTGCGCAGCCGAGCGGGAGCAAGCAATCTCCCTTTCCACGGGGGGGGTTAAGGCTGGACGACAGCCCCCGGCACCAACGGCAGCTCCAGCGTTGCGATGAACCCGCCGCCAGGATGATTGCCCAGCACCAGCGTGCCGCCATGGCGTTCGGCGGCGCGGCGTGCGATGGCCAGGCCCAGGCCATGGCCGGCGGCGGTCTGGCCTGGCGCACGGTAGAACGGCTCGCCCAATTGCCCCAGGTGTTCGGCCTCCACGCCCGGCCCGTGGTCGCGCACGCTGATCAGGATCCGGTCGCCCTGGCGCGCCGCGCGCATCTCGATGGGTTGCCCGGCCGGATTGAAGCGCTGGGCGTTGCGCAGCAGGTTGTCCACTGCTCGCTCGATCATGGTCGGCCAGCCCTTGAGGGTCAGGTCCGCCTCGGTTTCGAGTTGCACGGTTTGTTCCGGTGAGGCCAGTTGCGCATCTTTTTGCAGGGTGACCAGCAAGCCGTTGAGTTCCACCTCTTCGGCGCTGGCGTTGTCGGCATCGACCCGGGCCAGCACCAGGATTTCACTGATCAGCGCTTCCAGGCGATCGCATTCGCGGGTCAGGCGTGGCCAGAGCCTTTCACGTTCCTCGGGGCTGGCCCGTTCAGCCAATGCCAAGGCAATGCGCAGCCGGGCCAGGGGCGAGCGCAATTCGTGGGACACGTCGCGCAGTAGTTGTCGCTGGCTGGTGATCAAGCTTTGCAGGCGCGCGCCCATGCGGTTGAAATCAGTGGCCAGTACGCCGAACTCATCCCGCCGGTTGGCCAGCTTGGCGAGGCTGTTCTGCTGATAGGCGGCCTGGCCCAGGTCATGCACCGCACCACGCAGGCGACTCAGCGGACGGGTGATGGAAAGCGTCACCAACAGGCTGAACAACGTCAGCACCACCAGCGCGATCCCCAGCGCACTGAGGGGCCAGAGCAGGCTGTCGCGGTGCCAGGCATCCAGTTCGGGATGGGGAATGCGGTAAATGAACAGATACGTGTCACCGGTTTTGGCGCTGGTGAATTCGTCGGTCAGTCGCCGCCAGGGCAGGCGTCGCTCGTTGTTGTTCTGCCGAGCTTCGAAGGCCGCGGCGCGATGGGGGAAGGTGCCGCGCACCACCGGGTCGCCGCTTTCGTTGAACACCTGGACGTCGATGTGATACTGGCGCTTGCGCTGTTGCAGGATGTCCTGGGCGGCGTCCTCGCCCTGGCTTTCGTAGGTTTGCGTCCACTCTTCGGGCAGGGTATTGAGACCCGGGTGGCGGCTGAGGATCCAGGCGTCCTGATTGAGCATGTGGCCCATCAGGATCGAAAGCCCTGCAACCAGGGCGATGGCCAGCCAGAAACTGGCCAGGATGCGCCAGAACAATGAACGCACGGTAAATCCTCGAAAACAAAGAAAGCCCAACGGCGATTTGCCGTTGGGCTGGGGGCGTCAATGCATTATTGCGCTTTTTGCGGCTGTTGCGCTTTCCAGGCCTTGAACTCAGCCCACTCGGCGCGACGCTCGGCCTGTTTCTTCTGGATCGCGTCGAACTCTTTCTGCTGCTCAGGCTTCAACAGCCCGCGGATCTGGGCATCGACCTTCTGATGCCGGGCCTCCATTTCGTCCTGCATGGCTTTCTGGTCGACTGGCGACAGCTTGGCCAGGTACTTGTCTACCAGTTCGCGTTGTTCGTGGCGCTGTTCGCCCATGATCCGGCGAATCTGCTGGCGCTGTTCGCGGCTCAGGTCCAGGTCGCTGAAGGGACCTTTGTCATGCATCATGCCGCCGTGGCGCGGGCCATCCATCGGACCCATCGGGCCGGCGTCTCCAGGCATGGCCATGGCGACGGTCGGCAGGGCAGCAGCGAACATCAGAGCGATAAGGGTCTTGCGCATGGTGTGTCTCCTTGTCTCGTTCCCGGTCAGTTCCGGATGAGTGCAGATTACGGAGATCAAGGTCAGCGGCGGTCAGGGGTGGGTAAAGCTTGGGTAAAGACGGTTTGGTGCGGACCTGACAAATCTGCAGGGCCGGACACAAAGCCCTGTGGGAGCTAGGCTTGCCCGCGATGAAAATAACGCGGTCTCCGAGGGAACCCAGGCGCCTGCATCGCGAGCAAGCTTTGCTCCCACAGCCCCGCGGCGCAGTGTTCAGAGGCTGTAGTAGTAACCACGGCTACGCAGCGCCACGATGCGCGGGCGGCCGTCGGGGTGGGGGCCGATTTTCTTGCGCAGGTTGCTCACGTGCATGTCGAGGCTGCGGTCGTACAGGGTCAGCTTGCGGCCCAGGGCGATCTGCGCCAGTTCCTGCTTGTCCAGCGGCTCGCCCGGCTGCTTGAGCAACGCTTCGAGCAGGCGGCTTTCGGAAACGGTGAGGGTTTGTTCCTGTTCATCGATGCTGACCACGCCGCGCACCGGGCTGAAAGTCAGGTCACCCAGTTCGATCTGGCTGGACACGGCCGTCGGGTGGCTGCGGCGCAGCACGGCGCGCAGGCGGGCGGTCAGTTCACGTGGGTCGCAGGGCTTGGCCAGGTAGTCATCGGCGCCCAGTTCCAGGCCGAGGATACGGTCCAGCGGTTCACCCCGGGCCGACAGCATCAGCACCGGCAGCTCCGGGTGATCGTTGCGCAATTGCTTGAGCAGTTCCAGGCCACTGCCGTCGGGCAGCATCACGTCCAGTACCACGGCTGCCGGGGCGGTTTCGGCCAGGGCCTTGCGGGCACTTTGGCCATCGTGACAGGCCCGGACCTGAAAACCTTCCTGGCTCAACCAGCTTACAAGGAGCTCGCACAGCTCCTGGTCATCGTCTATCAGTAACAGCTCGCTCATGACTCACTCAATTTAGCCATTGCCGACGTTGTCTACGTCCACCGCTGGCAAAGATACCGCACAGCAGGGCCAATAGCGCTACCCCGGCACCGATGACAAACCATTGCTGTTGATCGGTCAACAGGCGTGGCAGGGGGCTGGCCTGGGCTTCCTTGAGTTGCAGCTTCAGGCGTTGGTTCTCCTGGCGCAACCGGCCCAGCAATGCGCTCTCGCGCTCGGTGTCGGCGCTTTGCAATTGCTTGCTCAGTTCTTCGCGCTGGCGTTCGCTGTCTTTCAAGCGTTGCTGCAGTTCGGCGATCTGGCCGCCGGCACTCAGGGACAAAGGCGTCGAATGACTGCCCTCGGCGTTCTCCTCGCCATGGGCGGGTGCCCCGATCGCCAACGTGACCAATAACAGGCACAACGGACCTTTGCGCATTGCAACTCCTGAATTCCAATCGAGATTAGACAGGTTGTCGGCAGGCAAATGAGAAAGATGAGCAACTGGGGGCAATGAGCCGTGAAGGCTCATCGCGCCAGGGGCATTTACGGCATGACTTGCTTGAATGGCTTGACCACGACATTGGCATAGACGCCGGCCGCAACGAACGGGTCGGCCTCGGCCCATTGCTGCGCAGCGGACAGGGAGTCGAATTCGACCACCATCAGGCTGCCGCTGAAACCTGCGGCGCCCGGGTCGTTGCTGTCCACCGCCGGATGCGGGCCGGCCAGCACTACGCGGCCTTCGTTCTGGAGTTTTTGCAGGCGCTCCAGGTGCGCGGGACGAGCGGCCTGGCGTTTTTCCAGGGAGTTGGCGACGTCGGTAGCAATGATTGCGTAGAGCATGTCAGTCCTCGGTTTTTGGCGTGGTGGGGTCGGCATCATGCAGATGACGGGACAGGTAGATACCCTGGCCAATCAGGAACAACAGCGTCATGCCCAGGCTACCGAAGACCTTGAAGTCGACCCAGTACTCCTGGAACGTGAACGCAACGAACAGGTTGGCGGCACCGCAGAACAGGAAGAAGGCGATCCAGGCGATGTTCAACCGGGTCCAGATCAGTTCCGGCAGGTTGATGGCATGGCCCATGATGCGCTTGATCAGCAAGCGGTCACCGATGAAGTGGCTGCCTATGAAGGCCAGGGCGAACAGCCAGTTGACCACCGGGGCCTTCCACTTGAGGAAGGTTTCGCTGTGGAAGGCCAGGGTCAGGCTGCCGAACACGAGGCAGGCGATCAGGGTCAGCCACTGGCTCTTCTCCAGCTTGCGCTGGGACACGAAGAGTGCGCCGTAGACCACCAGGGAGCTGATGATCAGCACTGCGGTGGCGCTGTAAATACCGCCTACAGTCAAGGAATGACCGGCGAAGTCGACGGCCCGGGGATCAAGTTTGTAGACGATGAAAAACAGCAGGAGCGGGATGAAGTCGATGAATTGTTTCACAGTGGCAGCCAGAAGCAGGATGTGGCGGCATAATAACAAACATCCTTGGCCGCGATAGGGCCAGCTGATTTGAGGTAACAAACTCTCGTGAATGTTGATTTGCACTGCCATAGCACGGCCTCCGATGGCGCCCTGGCGCCTGCGGTTCTGGTGGCGCGGGCGTTCGAGCACGGCGTGCGAGTCCTGGCCCTGACCGATCACGACACCCTCGAGGGCCTCGACGAGGCCCGCAGCGCCGCCACGGCGCTGGGCATGCAGCTGGTCAATGGGGTCGAGTTGTCGTGTACCTGGGGCGGGGCGACCATTCATGTGCTGGGCTATGGTTTCGATGTGAATGCGCCCGCTTTGGTCCAGGCCATCGCACAGCTGCGCGACGGGCGCTGGCTGCGTTCCGAAGAGATCAGCCGCAAGCTGGCCCTCAAGGGCATGCCCGGTGCGCTGGACGGCGCCCGGCAGATCCAGCAGGAACTGGGCGACAGCGGCAACGCACCGGCCCGCCCACATTTTGCCGATTGGATGGTGCGCGAAGGGTTCGTCAAGGACCGGGCCGAAGCGTTTCGCAAATGGCTGGGGGCCGGCAAGCTGGGGGACGTCAAGCAGCACTGGCCGACGCTGGAAGAAACCGTCGAGACCCTGCGGGCCGCTGGCGCATGGGTCAGCCTGGCACATCCATGGCATTATGACTTCACTCGCAGCAAGCGCCGTCGCCTGGTCGCCGACTATATTCAAGCGGGGGGCCATGCCATTGAGGTGGTCAACGGCCATCAGCCTGCCGAGCAGGTCGGCAGCCTGGCGATACTGGCCCGTGAGTTCGGCCTGCTGGTTACCGCCGGCAGTGATTTCCATGGCCCTGGGGGCTGGTCCGAGATTGGCGAATACCGCCCGTTGCCGGAAGATCTGCCACCACTATGGTGTAGATTCAAACATGATCCCGTTACCGCCGCCGTCTGAACAGGTAGAACACGTGAGTCAATTTTTCCAGATTCATCCGGAAAACCCGCAAGCGCGCCTGATCAAACAGGCCGTGGAAATCATTCGTGGCGGTGGCGTGGTGGTCTATCCCACCGACTCGTCCTACGCCATCGGTTGCCAGATCGGCGACAAGAATGCCGTGGAGCGGGTACGACGCCTGCGTCAACTGGACGACAAGCACAACTTCGCGCTCATCTGCAGCGACCTGTCGCAGTTGGGCCTGTTCGCCAAGATCGACACCGGCACCTTCCGCCTGCTCAAGGCGCATTTGCCGGGGCCATACACCTTTATTCTCAATGCCACGCGGGAAGTCCCGCGGCTGTTGCTGCACCCGAAAAAACGCACCATCGGCCTGCGGGTGCCGAGCCATCCCATTGCCCTGGCGCTGCTGGCGGAACTGGGTGAGCCGCTGATGAGCGTGACGCTGATCATGCCCGGCGAGAGCGAGCCGTTGACCGATCCCTATGAAATGCGCCAGATCCTCGAGCATCAGGTGGACCTGATCATCGACGGCGGTTTCGGCGGCATGTCGGCGTCCACGGTGATCAACCTGGCCGATGGCGAGCCCCAGGTGGTGCGTGTCGGTTGTGGCGATCCGACGCCGTTCATGGTCGAGGCCTGAATGTCCGCCGTGGAAACCGCCGTGGACCGTACAGACAGCCAGGCCGGCGCGCAGCAGGAGCTGCCGTTCGCCATGGTCTATGGCCAGGCGGTCATGGAAATGCCTCTGGACCTGTACATTCCGCCAGATGCGCTGGAAGTGTTCCTCGAGGCCTTCGAGGGGCCGCTTGACCTGCTGCTGTACCTGATCCGCAAACAGAACATCAACATCCTCGACATCCCGGTGGCGGAAATCACCCGCCAGTACATGGGCTACGTCGAGTTGATGCAGTCGGTGCGCCTGGAACTGGCGGCCGAGTACCTGGTGATGGCGGCCATGCTGGCCGAGATCAAGTCGCGGATGCTGCTGCCGCGCTCGGCAGAGGTCGAAGCGGAAGAAGACGACCCGCGGGCCGAACTGATCCGCCGCTTGCAGGAGTACGAACGCTTCAAGGTCGCAGCCGAAGGCCTCGATGGATTGAACCGGGTCGGGCGCGACGTGGTGGTGCCCAAGCTCGATGCCCCCGAGGCGCGGGCGCGCAAGTTGCTGCCGGATGTGAGCCTGGAAGAGTTGCTGATGTCCATGGCCGAGGTCCTGCGACGGGGCGATATGTTTGAAAGTCACCAGGTCAGCCGCGAAGCGCTGTCCACCCGCGAGCGCATGAGCGATGTGCTGGAGCGGCTCAAGGGCGGCGGCTTCGTGCCGTTCGTCGAGCTGTTCACCGCCGAGGAGGGGCGCTTGGGTGTCGTCGTGACGTTTATGGCGGTCCTGGAATTGGTCAAGGAATCCTTGGTCGAGCTGGTGCAGAATGAGCCGTTCGCAGCGATCCACGTGCGGGCACGAGCCGAATAACGAGCAAATCAATGAATCTGACTGAACCCCGCGAGCTGGCCCCCTTGCTTGAAGCTTTCCTGTTGGCCTCGGGAAAGCCGCAATCGATGGAGCGCCTGTTCGAACTCTTTGAAGAAGGCGAGCGACCTGAGCCGGCCGTATTCAAGAAAGCCCTGACGCTGTTGGGCAAATCCTGCGAGGGGCGGGCCTTCGAACTCAAGGAAGTGGCGTCCGGTTATCGCCTGCAGATCCGCGAGAAGTTCGCGCCATGGGTCGGGCGCTTGTGGGAGGAGCGGCCGCAGCGCTATTCCCGCGCCATGCTCGAAACCATGGCGTTGATTGCCTACCGCCAACCGATCACCCGTGGCGAGATCGAAGATGTGCGTGGCGTGGCGGTCAACAGCCATATCGTCAAGACGTTGCTGGAGCGCGAGTGGATCCGTGTCGTTGGCTATCGCGATGTGCCCGGCAAACCGGCGATGTTCGCCACCACCAAGGCCTTTCTCGATCACTTCAACCTGAAGAACCTCGATGACCTGCCGCCGCTGGCCGAACTGCGGGAGCTGGAACCCGAGCCTATGCTGGAGTTCGACGACGCCCCGGTGCCCCAGGGCCTGCAGGAACTGGCCGACGCCAGTGCCGAGCCCGAGGAGCCGAAGGAAGAGACCAGTTTCCACTCGTTGTTGCTGGAGCTGGACACCATGGAGGAGGGCTTGAAGACCGATTTCGACGACCTGCTGCGTGAGGGGCCGAGGCCAGAAAGCGAGACAGATGAGTTGCCGGAGCCTGACAGCGAGGCGGAACCAGAGCCAGAGCCAGAAGCGGAACCGGAGCCGGAAGAAGACATCCTCGGCGTTGCCCAAGCCCGGGAAAAGCTGCTGGTCGCCGTCGCCGCCCTCCAGCTGCCGGAACCCGAACTGAGTGATGAAGAAGCCGAAGCCCGGGCCTTGGCCGAAGCGATCGAGAACGAACGGCGACAGTTCGACGACTGATCCGATTTTTTGGTGATTGGACCTCCGCTATCGCGAGCAAGCTCGCTCCCACAGTGGATCTGCGGCGGTCACAGGAACCCGGTGCATCCCAATCCCTGTGGGAGCGAGCTTGCTCGCGATAGCGGTCTGACAGTCAACACCGGCAATCGCGAGCAGGCTCGCTCCCACATGATTCGTGCGCCGCACCGGTCGGCGGAAAAAGCGCCGGGCGCGCGTTGATCAGCTAGTCTCTGATGCGCAATCGCCTCAACGAGCGTATGATTCGCGACCCTTTGGCGATCCCTTCGTCGAAGACCCGTTTTCAAAGCGTCAGGCCAAGCCTGGCTCGACCACACCGGGAGGTGCCCAGAATGAAAGACCAAGACCAGAACGACAGCCAGGAAATCGGCCCAGCAGGCGAAAAGCTGCAAAAAGTCCTCGCCCGTATCGGCGTCGGCTCGCGCCGTGACGTGGAAGCCTGGATCACCCAGGGCCGGATCAAGGTCAATGGCAAAGATGCCACCTTGGGCCTGCGTGTCGACATGCACGACGCCATCACCATCGATGGCAAGGTGATCAAGCGCGAAGAGGCCGCCGAAACGGTGCGTCGCGTGATCATGTACAACAAGCCCGACGGCGAGATCTGCACCCGTGACGACCCGGAAGGCCGTCCGACCGTGTTCGACAAGATGCCGCGTCCCAAAGAAGGCCGTTGGATCAACATCGGTCGCCTGGACATCAACACCACCGGTTTGCTGATGTTCACCACCGACGGTGAACTGGCCAACCGCTTGATGCACCCGTCCTACGAGATGGACCGCGAATACGCCGTGCGTGTGCGTGGCGAAGTCGACGACGAGATGATCGAGCGCCTCAAGGCCGGCGTCGTGCTGGAAGACGGCCCGGCGCGTTTCACCGACATCAAGCAGGCGCCCGGCGGTGAAGGCTTCAACCACTGGTACCACTGCGTGGTGATGGAAGGTCGTAACCGTGAAGTACGTCGCCTGTGGGAATCCCAGGGGCTGGTGGTCAGCCGCCTCAAGCGCGTGCGTTTCGGTCCGGTGTTCCTCAATTCCGACCTGCCGATGGGCCGCTGGCGCGAAATGAGCCAGTACGAAGTCGACATCCTGGCAGCCGAAGTGGGCCTCAAGCCCGTGGCAATGCCGCAGATGACCGCCAAGAGCAAGGACAAGCTGGAGCGGATGCAGCGTAAATCCTCGCGCCCGATGGGCAAGACCGAGCGCGTGCGTACGCTGCGTCCGGCTGCCGAAGGCGCACCGACCGGTCCGCGTCCTTCGCGCGAGCCGCAGATCGAAGGCGAACGCCCGGCCCGCAAGCCTGCTCCGCGTCAGGACGGTGAGCGTGGTCCACGCACGCCGCGTCCGGCCAACGGTCGGACTGAACGTGGTGAAGGGCGCGGTGCTCCGGCTGGCCGCGGTACGCCAGTCGCCGATCGCCCGGCCGACACCAAGCGCCCGGCCAAGCCCGCGCCGAAAAAGCGCCCGGGTATCGTCCTGGCCGATCGCGATGCGCCATCGGGTAAACGCCGTGGTGCACCGGCAGGTTCGGGACAGCGTCCGGGGTTTGGGCGTCGTAAGCCGGAGTGATCGGCGAGCGCCCATGAAAAAAAGCCAACTTTCGAGTTGGCTTTTTTTTTGAGCAGACTTTAGTGATGGGGCGCAGGTGAGTTCGCTATCGCGAGCAAGCTCGCTCCCACAGTTGATCTTCGGTGGATGGAGATAGGTGTTCGACACCGTTCCAGTGTGGGAGCGAGCTTGCTCGCGATGGAGGCATCAGCCTTGCAGAAATCCCAACCTAAAGCACAAACCGCCCATCAAACATCGGCTCATTATCTAGCGCCAACATCCCCTTCTCGAAAATCAGATCCAGGTGATGGCTGCCCTTGGCCCCGCCGCCGAGCCCCAGGTGCAGGCCGCAATGGCGCTCCTCGAAACCGGCATTGCGGGCGTACAGGCTCTTGACCCCTTCGTTGGTGCCGATCCCCAGTTCCTCGATGCGGCGGTTGGACGGGTTGGCGTCCAGGTATTTGTTGAAGTCGTGCTCCAGACCCGGCACCTCGGTGGCGATTTTCTGGATGGTGGAGTCTTCGATCCACAGCTCCAGCGGCGATTGCAGGACGCCGTATTTGCGCGCGAACGGGATGGTGCTCAGGAAGGTGCCGACAAAATTCACTCGGCCATTGATGGTGTCGCTGTGAGTAGCGATTTCGCCGGGGGCCAGATCGTAGTTGCCGAGGCCGTTGATGTCGGTCCATTTCTTCACGCCGCCCAGGGCGGTGTCGAAATACGAACCGTGGTCATCCTGGAAACTCAGGGTCGTCGCCTGGGACATGCGCCGGATCAGGTGACTGTTGAGCCCGGCGATACGCTGGGGAATCACGCTGAAAGTGTCATAGAAGTAGTCGCCGTAGTCCTTGAACAGCAGCGATTTCTTCCAGTTGTCGGCCATCACGCCTTGCAGTGCGCGGACAAAGTCCGGGCCGTCGGGGCGAGGGTTGGGCAGGGTGGAGGAGTCGTAGAAGAAAATATACAGATCGCTGTCGGCAATGGCCTTGGACAGGCGTTCCGTGGGTTCAAGGTCCAGGCGCATGGCGCTGAACCGGAAGGGCGAGCCGCTGCCGGCCTGTTCGGCGATGGCGCCGGTCAGCGCTTCGTAGTCAGCGGTATGGCCGAGCAACACCTTGGCGGGCTGGATGCCGGCCAGGGCGGGATGGTGTTCGAGGTAGTAAAGGAAATGTGAGATGGCTCGTTGTGTGTCCATGCTTATTCTTCCCTGACAAGTTCATTAAACGTCCCTGACAACCGGCAAAAGTGGCGGAGTCGACCGGCCGGATCGCCTCCGCCGGGCGGTGCCTACAGAGGCCACATCGCCGTGCCGAATGGAACGACGGCATCGGCCTGCATCATTTCAACGGCGGCTTCATGGGTTGGGGCTTCAAACCATTCGTCCAGTTGCAGTTCGGTTTCCAAGTCTTTGTCCAGTGCTTGCATAGTGAATCTCCTAGATGACTTTTACGGAAATAAGCGGCTCGATTCGGCGAATGGAAACAGGCCGGCAACGGCACCGCAGAACTTGTCGGCACGATGCCTGGGCAAGTCGCTGAAAACCTAGTCGAGGGATTTTTGGATTGCAAAAAAATAATTTTATTTTTTTTGTTTGAACTTTTTGTTCCATTTTCAGCGACGGCATTAGTCATTCAAAAACAGCCGCCTGGGTGTTTTTTTAAATAGGTAGCTACCTACCGTCAATTTGCAGTCAGCCCCCGGAAATTTCCTGCTTGGAAAGTTTGCGTTACGCACCGTAAAGGAATGCTGACGATTTTTGCCTTGTGAACGGGCCTCTATCGGCGTTTCGGATGGCTGTAAGAAAAAGCTGCCGAGGGCCCCGGTTTGACGAGTTTTCTGATACTTCGCAGCGCTTGTTTCAGGCCAAGGGGAAGGGTCAGATGCGCGCCATACCTGAAGTGCGGGGTAAGACGCTGATCCGGTGGTGTCTGGCAGCAGGAGGGCCGCAGTGTACAATGCGCGGCGTTTTACTGTGACCCTTAGCGTACCCACGCATTTTCAAGGTTATCCGCCTTGTTCACTCCGCCACGTCATAAGCGTGTCGGGTTCGATTTCGTCACAGATAAAAACAAATAGGTGACGCATGACCGTTGTAGAAAATACGCATTCGGGCGAGCTGAAGCGCAGCCTGAAAAATCGCCACATTCAACTGATCGCCCTCGGTGGCGCGATCGGCACCGGCCTGTTCCTCGGCTCGGCGGGGGTGCTGAAATCAGCCGGCCCGTCGATGATCCTTGGCTACGCCATCTGCGGCTTCATCGCCTTCATGATCATGCGCCAGTTGGGTGAAATGATCGTCGAAGAGCCGGTGGCCGGTTCCTTCAGCCACTTTGCCCATAAGTACTGGGGCGGTTTCGCCGGGTTCCTCTCGGGTTGGAACTGCTGGATTCTCTACATCCTGGTGGGCATGTCCGAACTGACTGCAGTCGGCAAGTACATCCATTACTGGGCCCCGGACATTCCGACCTGGGTCTCGGCGGCGGCATTTTTCATCCTGATCAACGCCATCAACCTGGCCAACGTCAAAGTCTTCGGCGAGGCCGAGTTCTGGTTCGCGATCATCAAGGTCGTGGCGATTGTCGGCATGATTGCCCTGGGCAGCTATTTGCTGGTCAGTGGCCATGGCGGGCCGCAGGCGTCGGTGACCAACCTGTGGTCCCACGGCGGGTTCTTCCCCAACGGTGTGAGCGGGCTGGTGATGGCCATGGCGATCATCATGTTCTCTTTCGGTGGCCTGGAAATGCTCGGTTTCACCGCCGCTGAGGCCGACAAACCGAAAACCGTGATCCCCAAGGCCATCAACCAGGTGATCTACCGGATCCTGATTTTCTACATCGGTGCGCTCGTGGTGCTGTTGTCCCTGACCCCTTGGGACAGCCTGCTGACCACGCTCAACGCTTCCGGCGATGCCTACAGCGGCAGCCCGTTCGTGCAGGTGTTCTCGATGCTGGGCAGCAACACTGCGGCGCATATCCTCAACTTCGTGGTGCTCACCGCCGCGCTGTCGGTGTACAACAGCGGCACCTATTGCAACAGCCGCATGTTGCTGGGCATGGCCGAGCAGGGCGATGCGCCCAAGGCCTTGTCCAAGATCGACAAGCGCGGCGTGCCGGTGCGTTCGATCCTCGCGTCGGCGGCTGTCACGCTGGTGGCGGTGCTGTTGAACTACCTGATCCCGCAGCATGCGCTGGAGCTGCTGATGTCGCTGGTGGTCGCGACCCTGGTGATCAACTGGGCGATGATCAGCTACTCGCACTTCAAGTTCCGCCAGCACATGAACCAGACCCGCCAGACGCCGCTGTTCAAGGCGCTGTGGTACCCGTACGGCAACTACATCTGCCTGGCGTTCGTGGTGTTCATCCTGGGCGTGATGTTGCTGATCCCCGGCATCCAGGTATCGGTCTATGCGATTCCGGTGTGGGTGGTGTTCATGTGGGTGTGCTACGTGATCAAGAACAAGCGCAGTGCCCGGCATGAACTGGCTGTAGCGGCTGCCACCAAGTAAGCAAGCCTGAAATACAACAAACCCGGCCAAGTGCCGGGTTTGTCGTTCAAGGAAGGTACAAAATCTGTGGGAACAAGGTCTGTGGAAGCAAGGCCTTGCTCCCACAGACCTCTCCACAGGCCAGGCTCTCACAAGCCTCATTCCAGCGGTTTCGAGTATCCTGTGGGTCCTGATACCGGATACTTTCCATGCTGGCGATTTCCAACACCGTGCACATCCCGGACGCCGAGATCGAGCTGACGGCCATCCGCGCCCAAGGGGCAGGGGGGCAGAACGTCAACAAGGTTTCCAGCGCCGTGCATTTGCGCTTCGACATTCCGGCCTCGTCGCTGCCCGAGTTCTACAAGGAGCGGCTGCTGGCCCTGCGCGACAGTCGCATTACCAGCGATGGTGTATTGATCATCAAGGCCCAGCAATACCGCACTCAGGAACAGAACCGGGCCGATGCCCTGGAACGCCTGACCGAGCTGATCCTCAGCGCCACCAAGGTCGAAAAGAAGCGCCGTCCGACCAAACCGACCCTGGGTTCGAAAAAGCGTCGCCTGGAATCCAAGACCAAGCGCGGCTCGATCAAGGCCGGGCGCGGCAAGGTGGACTTCTAGCTTTTCTCCCGTTCCTGGCGATGCCTCGGCGCCTGTCGGTACAGGTAGACGCTCAATGCCAACCCGCCCAGGGCCGCCAGTGCGGCGAATAGAAAGATCGAGGCAAAGCCGAAGCCCGCAGCAATCGCACCGGCCAGCGGTCCGGTGATCCCCAGCGACAAATCAATGAACAGTGAATAAGCACCCACCGCCGCCCCGCGGCTGGAGGCCGGCACCAGGTTGACCGCTTCCACGCCCAGCGCCGGAAACACCAGGGAAAAGCCGAAGCCGCTCAACGCCGCGCCCGCCAGGGCCCAGTGGGCATCCGGTGCGAGCCACAACAGCAACAGGCCCAGGGTTTCCACCGACAGGCAGGCAATCGCCACACGAAAGCCGCCCAGACGGTTGATCAGGTTGCCGAACAGCAGGCGGGCGCCGATGAAGCTGGCGCCGAACAGGCTCAGGCACAGCACGGCGTTGTCCCAGTGCTGGGTGGCGTAGTACAGGGTGATGAAGGTCGCGATGGTGCCAAACCCGATGGAACCCAGGGCCAGGCCGCAGCCGTGTGGCAGCACACGCCCCAGCACGTGCATGAACGGCAGGCGTTCGCCAGTGACGATGGGCGCGGCGGTTTTGCGCCAGGCCAATGCCAACCCCAGCAAGCCGAGCAAGATAATGCTCACGCCCATGCTCCACAGCCCTAGCGCATTGACCAGCCACACCCCCAGCGGTGCGCCAATCGCCAGCGCGCCGTAACTGGCGATACCGTTCCAGGAAATCACCTTGGCGGTATTCGCCGCGCCGACTCGGCCGATGCCCCAGCCAATCGAACCGGAGCCCACCAGGCTTTCCGCGCTACCGAGCACCAGGCGACCGATCAGCAGGCTGATCAGGCTGAACGTTGGCAGGTGGGGCGTCCAGGTAGACACCAGCATGAACACACCACTCAGCCCGCAGCCGGCGAGGCCGAACATCACCGCGCGCTTGCTTCCCAGGTTATCGATGATTCGCCCTGCATAAGGACGACTGAGCAGAGTGGCCAGGTATTGCACGCTGATCACCAACCCGGCGATCACCGCGCCGAAGCCCAGTTCGCCGTGGACGAACCCGGGCAGTACGGCCAGGGGAATGCCGATATTCAGGTAGCCGATGAATGTGAACAGGACGATGGAAACGACTTGCAGCGTGACCGCCAGGGGGCGCTGGGAATCTGACATGGGGTAAAGGTCCACGGAGCAGCAGGATAGGTAGGCTGCTTATGATAACGGCGACCGTGGGGTCAGGGCGGGGAAAAGTAAAACTATTTGCCCAATGGTGGTTCAGCTGCCGTTCTCACCGCTGACCAGGCGTGTGGTCACCAGTGCGGCGATGGCGTTTTCTTCGCTGCCAAAGCGCGCCAGCAGGGCTGCTTGTTTCTCGGCAGGAAGGCGGGTCCAGATCTCGACCATTTTTTCGGCAGTGCCGATCAGCACGCTGGCCTGGGCTTCGCTGAATGGAGGGGTGTCATCGGTCATGGAGGGCTCGGGATTCAGGCAGTGTGGAAAGCGCATCTTAGCGCTTTCCACACGGTCTGGTGGTGCGGGTCAATCAGTCTTCGCTGTCGGCCTGGCGGCGTTCAGTGGCTTCTTTAGGCTCGGGTTGCTGGGCGTCTGCTTGCCCCCCGGCTTGTAGCGTGGTCGTCTGCTCAGTGTCGTGCAGGCTTGGGAAGGGGAGATTAGGGATCTCGTGCATATCGCGCTCCTCGCAAAGTCTGTGGATAGATCTGGTAGATCCGCGCTTTTACAAAGCCTGGGCAGGATACAGCAGGAGAAATGACAAAAAGACTTTTAAATCCCGTCGGGCCGACAAAAGGGATTGTCTGGACAAGTCATGACCAATCCCTCCGTGCGGCGTCCTGGCGCAACTTTTTCAGCCCCGGCTACCGGCCGTTACCAGTGGTCGGCAAGGCTCAAGAATGCCTCTGCAAGGCCGATGGTCTGTACAAATCCTTTGGCATTCGGTTTCGACACCGGACATGGAAGTCGGGGCGTCGTTAGCTCTTTTTACCCCCACGAGATTCTTTCCATGTTTCTACAAAAATCCTTGAGAGCCCAGATCCTTGCCCTGCTCAGCGGCAGTCTGTTGGCGATGCTGCTGATCGCCCTGGCGTCCTTTCATTTCCTGTCCGAGGGTGTCCAGAATTATCGCCAGCTGATTGATGGCCCGTTGCGCGCCTCACAATTGATCGACGAGGCCAACCTGCAATTCAAGGTGCAGGTCCAGGAATGGAAAAACGTCCTGTTGCGCGGCAAGCAGCCTGCGGACCTGGATAAGTACTGGAAGCAATTCGAGGAACGCCAGCACGATGTCCAGGGCATTCTGGGGGAGTTGATCGGGCACAAGGACCTCCCAGCCCAAATCAAGGCGCGCATTGAACGCCTGCGGGACGAACACCGTCAGTTGGGTTCGGCGTACCAGAAGGGCCGGGACGCGTTTGTGGCGGCAGGTGCTGACGCGACGGCTGGTGATGCAGCCGTCAAGGGCGTCGACCGTGCTGCCAGTGAGCAGATGAGTGAGCTGGTCGCTGAGTTGCACAAGATGGGCAGCGAGCAATCGGTGTCGATCAGTACCGGGGCCGACCGGACCATTCTGCTGGGTACTGTGGTGATGCTGGTCTCAGGCCTGCTGATTGGGGTGTTCAGCCTGTGGATGGTCAACCGCAATCTGGTGCAGCCTATCCGCAACCTGATCGCATACGTGACCCAATTGAGTCACGGTCGTTTCGCCGAGCGGGTCGTCAGCAATCGCCAGGACGAACTGGGCGATCTCGCCCTGGCGGCCAATACCTTGCGCGATTTCCTCGCCGAAACCTTCACGCGCCTGCAACGCAGTGCCACGGAGCTGGACAGTGCCAGCGGTGAACTCAATGCCATCGCCAGCCTGATGAGCCAAGGCACCAGCGAACAATTCGAACGCACCGATCAGGTGGCAACGGCAATGAACGAGATGTCCGCCACCGCCCAGGAAGTTGCCCGCCATGCCGCCGATGCGGCGCGGGCTGCCGATGATGCCGATCACTCGGCGCAGCAGGGCGAGAAAGTGATGCAGGGCACTATCCACACCATCACCCAGATGCGCGGCGAGATTGCCAACACGGCCACGGTGATCCGTCGTCTGGAAACCGACAGCGGGCGCATCGGTAAAGTGCTTGAAGTGATTCGCGGGATTGCCGAGCAGACCAACCTGCTGGCCCTCAACGCTGCCATCGAAGCGGCCCGGGCGGGGGAGGCCGGACGTGGTTTCGCGGTGGTCGCCGATGAGGTTCGCAACTTGGCCCAGCGCACGGCGTCATCGATCATCGAGATCAATCAGATTATCCAGACCGTGCAGACTGGCGCAGTGGACGCGGCCCAGGCCATCGAAAGCGGGCAGTCGCGCAGTGAAGAAAGTGTCGAGCAGGTGACCCAGGCCGGCGCCATGCTGGAACGCATCACCCAGGCGGTGGAAGCGATTCGCGACATGAACCGCCAGATCGCCACCGCCGCGGAAGAGCAGACCTCCGTGGCCGAAGACATCTCGCGCAACCTCACCGAAATCACCTGCATCGCCAGCACCAACCTCGACAATGTGCAGCGCACCGAAGCGGCCAGTCGGGATTTGCATGGGTTGTCGGGGCAGTTGAATGAAGTGACGGCGCGGTTGAGTGCCTAACCCCAGTGGCGAGGGAGCGAGCTCCCTCGCCACAAAAGCTTGTGCGAACCTGAGGTGGATCAATCTCAATAATCGCGCCGCTTGCGAAATGCCCATCGGCCTGCAATCACGGTGAAGGTTGCCACCAGCGCCACCAGGATCCAGAAGCCCTCCGGATCACCGGCCAGCGGCACGCCGCCGACGTTCATGCCGAAGAAACCGGCAATGATGTTGATGGGCAATGCCAGGACCGTGACCACCGTCAGGGTGAACAGCGTGCGGTTGCTTTGTTCGTTGAGGTTGGCGGCGATCTCTTCCTGCAGCAGCTTGATCCGCTCGCCCAGGGCGGTGAGGTCGTTGATGATCAGGGCGAACTCCTCGGTGGACTTGCGCAACTCCTTGACGTCTTCCTTCTGCAGCCATTGCGGTGGGCGGTTGAGCAGGCGCAGCAACGAGCCTGGCTCCAGGGCCAGCAGGCGTTGCAGGCGTACCAGCACTCGGCGCTGGGCGCCCAACTCGGAGCGGTTGGTGGACAGTCGCGAAGAGAGCAGTTGGTCTTCGATCTGATCGACGTTGAGGCTGGTCTTGCGCACGATCTGGGTCAGCACTTCGCCTTGGTCGCGCAGCAGATGCACGAGCAGTTCCAGCGGTGAGCGAAAGCACTCGCCGGCCTTGACCGATGAGCGCAGCTTGTCGACCGAGTGCAAAGGTTGCAGCCGCGCGCTGATGATCAGCCGACTGTGCACGCAAACCCACAACGTCGATACATCCGAGGACACCAGGTTGCTGAGGTTGAACACCACATCGTTCACCACCGCCAGCAATGCCGAGTCCACATGTTCGATGCGGGTCGAGCGCGAGCCTTCGTGCAGGGCTTCGAAGAATTCCTGGGGCAAGGCCAGGTGGCTTTTCATCCAGCGCTCGCAGGCAGCGTGGGCCAGGTTCAGGTGCAGCCAGAGGAATTCGTCGGCGTCTTGCGGTTGTTGCAGGCTTTGCAGGGCCTGGGCCGAATCGATCTCCCTGCCACGCTCGCCGGGGCGGAAACGAAATCCGTAAAGCAGGCCGAACAGGTCCGGATCGCGATGGCTTTGGTCGATGCTGTGGTTCATGAGGGCTCGCTGGCGGGGAGTGCCTGTCGCGGCGACAACAGGGTCACTTGAGCGGCATCATTGCAGGGTTTTTTGAAGGTTTTGTGACAGGTGGCTGTGTCACTTGGACCGTTAGCCGTTTACATACGCACGCAAAAGAGCCGCGCAACTTGAAAGTTGCGCGGCTCTACATGGATTAAATCAGTCATCTCGGTCTTGTTTGTTTTCCAAGACCTCTCCGGTAGCGGCATTGAGTTCAACGTCAAACTCTCTGCCATCTGGGTAACGTACTTCAACTTCGTATTCATAACCGTTGAAACGCTCATCCAAGTCAGCAAGTCCGATGGTCGCTCCCGGGTGCAGCTTCTCGACGATCTGCTTAAGTTCGTCCATAGATTTGATCTTGCCTTCCTTGACCAGTTGGGGAATCTGGGTGGCCGGAACATCCTTCGCCTGGGCCAGGCCAGCGGTGAGGGTCAGGGCGGCAGCGGTAAACAGGGCAGTCAAAGTTTTCATAGGTCTTTCCTTTGTCGTTAAAGGGTGATTCGTTTAAGTGGGCTCAGATTATCTGTGGCAACTTAATTCACCCTTAATTCGGAAAACTTGCAGCGACTGCACCGATCCGGCCCTGATTCCTCAGTAACCGTTCTTCTCCAATAGTTGCGCCACACTGCCTGTTTCGGGACGCTTGAAGTACTTGAGCAACTCACTGGCCCGATTGGTGAAAATGCCATCCACGCCGGCGTTCATCACTTTCTTGAAGTCCACCGGCTCATCAACAGTGTAGACATGCACCAGCAGGCCCTGGTCATGGGTGTACTGGTTCATCCATGGCTGCACCAGGTCCGCGTAACTCTGGCTGCCGCCATGGGTCAACGCCGCGGATGGCCCAGTACCAATGGCGCCCTGGGCCTTGGCATACTGAATCCATTTTTCGAATTCAGCCTTGTCCTTGGGTTCCTGCTTGGCGTAATAGGCGGCCTTGTCCGTTTCGCCGGACTCGGCAAAAGGCACCTTGGACTTGGGCTCGATGTTGCCTTCGCCCACCCACAACAGCAGGATCTTCGGCACCTTCGGCATCTCTTTGTGCAGCAGTTCGAGACTGCTCTTTTCAAAGGTCTGCAAGACCACTTTGCCTTTGCCCTGGCCGACACCCGTGGCGCGCTTGGCCAGTTTCGACCCGGCCGGGCTCAGCCAACCGCGGTCCTGCAGTTTGTCCTTCAGGTCGCGCTCGATGCCGGGGAACAGCTTCGGCGCCTTGGTCTCGATGTACAGCCCGGGTTTTTGCTGCGGGTTGCCCTCGGCGATATTGATCACTTCATCGAGGGTCAGGATTTTCAGGCCGGCGAACGAAGGTCGCGCGCGGTCCGGGTAAGCGGTGTTGAACCAACTGCCGGCATCGAGGGTTTTGAGCTCCGCCATGGTGAATTCGTTGGCGGTGCTGTCCTTGCGCTCAGGGAATTTGACCGCGACATCCGTTGTGCGCAGCAGGCTGTCGTCATGCAGGACGAACAACACGCCGTCCTTGCTGCGTTGCAGGTCCAGTTCCAGGTAGTCGGCGCCCAGGTCGCGGGCCAGCTTGTAGGCAGCAGCGGTGGATTCCGGCGCGTCGAACGAGGCGCCGCGGTGGGCGATGACCGCCGGATGTGGAATACCCTGGAGGGCTGCCAGGGCCTTGGGGCTCGGGGCCTCGGACGCTTGGGTCTGGCCGAAGCCGAGCAACAGGCTCAGCATCAAGGCGGTGCGGGTGAAGGTAACAGGCATGCTCGAAATCCTTTCGTGGGTGTGTGCAAAAAACTATCTTTTAACAACTGAACGCTGTCGGCGCTATCGCCATACCGACATAAACCTGTGCAAAGAAGATTTTTCCCACGCATTTCCAGACCGCTTTGCAGTACCCTTGCCACATCAGTTTCCCCAGCAGAGGGAAACCTTAAATCCTGTGTCCGCTTGCCCTGCGTGTAAACCATTGATCAGACGTCCCGAGGGACGTATCCATGAGGTTTACCATGCGCACCACTTCGACATCCATCTGCCAGGCCGCCGACCAGCTCAAGGGTTTTGTCGGCCTGAACCGCAAGACTGGCCAGTACATCGTGCGGTTCAGCGAAGACGCCTTCGGCATGGACGTGGCCGACGACGGCATCATCCCCACCTGCGAATTTGTCTGGGCCCCCGTGGCGGAGGGCACCATGGCCCTCAAGCGCGAGCGCATCCAGTTGCTGCTGGACCAGCACATCGACGACCGGATCAACCTCTCCGAACCTTTACGGGTGTACATGGCCCGCAGCGACCTGCCGGAAATCGTGGCGGTGCGGCAGTTGGTGGAAGGCTGAAGCCCTCAATCTTGCGTTGAACAGAGATCCTGTGGGAGCGAGCTTGCTCGCGATAGCGGTGGATCAGCCAACATTATCGTGACTGACATACCGCCATCGCGAGCAAGCTCGCTCCCACAGGTTTTTTTCCTGGCATCAGATTGGGCGTTGGAAGGCATAGTCGCGTTCGACCTTGCACACCCTCGTATGGCAATGGGTATACCAGGTGGAGCGGCCGCGCTCACGGATCGCGCTGTGTTCGGGATGCTGCTTCCAGGCCAGGATCGCCGCTTCATCGCTCCAATAGGACACGGTAATCCCCAGACCATCTTCGCCACGCGCCGATTCGACACCGAGAAACCCCGGCTGCTCTTGAACCAAGGCCAGCATACGCTCGGCGGCTTCGGCGTAGCCTTGGTCCCCCTCGGTGCGCAGGGAGGTGAAAATCACCGCGTAGTAGTGGGCGCTCATGGTGTTGTCCTGGCGCAGGCTTCGACAAACGCGCTGACCAGCGGCGGCAAGCGCCCTTCCAATGCGGCACGTTCTGGCTGGAACAGCGTGGCGACAAAGAACGGATGATCCCGCAGCTCCACCGCTCGCAGGCCGCCGGCCGAGTCCCGGGCCACGGGGTGCAGGCGCTGCTTGAGCAAATCCTCTTCAAAGTCCGGGTTGACCCCGAAGCGACAATGGTAGCCCTCGAATACCATCAGGCGGCCATAGGCCTTGGCAATCAACGAGTCCGCCTCGAGTTGCAGGCTGTCGATGGTTTCGACCAGCGCGCAGCTCAACGGCGTCAACAGCGCCCGTTCAGCCTCGGGATCGGTTTCGCCATGGGCGGCGTCGGCCCAACCCATCACGTTACGGGCGAATTCCAGCACGGCATGTTGAAAACCACCGCAGGTGCCCAGGAAAGGGCGACGCTGTTCGCGGGCAAAACGAATCGCCTGCAAGGCGCCGGCTTCGTTTTGGTAGGGGCTGCCCGGCACGCACCAGATACCGTCGAAATCCTCCAGCACTGCGTTGTCGGCGATGAGCGGCGTTGCCAGCCATTGGACGCGGATGTCATGACCGGTTTGTCCGCCGGCCAGCTCAAGTGCGATGGGGATCGCCCGGTGAGCGGTGATATGTGGGTCGTGGTCGCCGACCAGGGCGATGTGTAAAGGACGCTGTTTTTCCATGAGAGACTCGCCGCTTGTTGATTCCTGGTCGCCACTATAAATTGGCGTTCACGCAATCAATATTGGCGTTTATCCAAGTGATCAATGCAGCAGCGCACTATCGTCTGGACTATCCCGACCTGTCCCTGATCCTCGCACTGGTCCGTGGCGGCACACTGGCCCGGGCCGCGCGGCTGCTGCAGGTGGACGTGTCCACGGTGTTTCGTTCGGTACGTCGGCTGGAGGCGGCCCTGGGCCAGCCCTTGTTCGAAAAAAGCCGTGCCGGTTACTTGCCCACGGGCCTGGCCCAGGCACTGGCCGAACAAGCCGAGCGCGCCGAACAGGCCTTGGAGGCGGCGCGGGTGGGGGTGGAGCAGGGCGGCGAGGTCATCAGCGGGACGGTACGCCTGACGTGCAGCGACTCGGTCCTGCAAGCGTTGCTGCTACCTGCGCTGGCGCGCTTCATGCCCGCTTATCCGGCGTTGACCCTTGAGCTGAGCACCTCGAACGACTTCGCCAACCTGAGCCGCCGCGATGCCGATATTGCGTTACGCCTGACCCGTACGCCGCCGGAACACCTGGTCGGTCGAAATCTGGGCAATGTGGCTTACCGGGTATGCGCCAGCGCCACCTACCTGCGCTCGGCGAATACGGATGACCTGGCTTCCATGACTTGGATCGCGCCGGACGATTTTCTCCCGGATCACCCCACCGTGGCCTGGCGCCGCCAGCATCTACCCGGCGTGGTGCCCGCCTATCGCTGCAACAGCATGCTCTCGGTCACCGAACTGGTGCGAACCGGCTTGGGTGTGGCGGCGCTGCCGGACTTTCTGATCGATGAACACCAGGGGCTGATGCCCCTTGGGGAACCGCTGGAGGGGTATGACACAGCCCTGTGGCTCCTGACCCGCCCCGACTGCCGGGCCTTGCGCTCGGTGGTGACCTTGTTCGATGAGCTGGGGCGCAATCTGCGCTGGCGCTGACTTTTAACGGGTAGGGTGTGCATGACGCAATGGATGACGGTTCCCCAACGGTTATAGTGCCTTGAGCACCAGCCCTTGGCAGAGAACATCACGATGACGAAGTCTTCCCAACCCACTCCCGCCGCACCCGTTGACCACTTGCGCTTTCATCGCCCTCACGCGCATCTGGCGCCGACCTTTGGCAATGACCGCTTTGCGCTGAGAGCGGAGGCGTTCGCGCGTTTTTTCGGGACGCCGATGTTCCTCGGGGCGCAAACCCTGATCGTGCTGATATGGGTCAGCCTGAACCTGGTGGGGGTCTTTCATTTTGATGCCTACCCGTTCATTTTGCTGAACCTGGCGTTCAGCCTGCAGTCGGCCTATGCCGCGCCGCTGATTTTGCTGGCGCAAACCCGCCAGGCCGCTCGGGACAAAGCCCAGGCGGAAGCCGACGCTCAGCATCGTGAAGCCTTGGCCATCGCCAACAGCGAGCGCCAAGCCCAGGCCGCGCAGAATACGGCGCAGTTGCTTGAGTTGTTGGAGCAGAACACCCGCCTGACGGAAATGACCAAGGCATTGACCGAGCGTATCGACAACTTGACCACTGAAATGCACCAGAAGGTCGTGCACAACCCATCGGTGCAGTAGCCCTACATTCCAGGACTTTCTGATCAAGCCTGGTAACGGCTCAGGAACATGTCGAGGGCCGATTCGATCACCTGGGCCTGCTCATCCTGGGTCAGGCTGGGTTGCCCCATCGAAACCTGCGGCCAGAAGGCGAACGTCTTGAGCAGCCCATGCATTTGCTGGGCGGCAAATGCCGGCTCCGCGGGTTTCAACCGACCATCGGCCTGGGCTTGGCGAATCCAGGCCGTCAGGCCTTCTTCACGCTGGCCCATGCGCGAAACCATGTCCTGGGCACGCTCCGGGGAATGAATGGTTGCGGCGATGGCGATGCGTGCCAGGTCGAGGAAGTTCTCGTCCGCCAGCATATGCAGTTTGGCTTGCAGCAACGTTTGAAGCTGTTCCCGTAGCGGCTTTTGCGGGCTGTAGGGCATGTCCTGTTCTGCGGTAATGCTGTTCCATAACCGATTCAGAATTTCGGCAAACAATTCTTCCTTGCTCGGAAAATGGTTATACACCGTGCGCTTCGATACGCCGGCAGTCGCCGCGATCTTGTCCATGCTGGTGATCTCGAAACCGCTGCTACGGAATTCAGCAATCGCGGCCTGGAGGATGGCTTCGCGTTTTCGCTCGGTAAGGCGCTGCGGTACGGTCATGGGCAATTCGTCGGTTGAGATGAGAGAGCTTACACTCGGCAGTTTACTTGCTCCCGGGATTCATGCAATCTAGAAACTACACCGAGTGGTGTAGTTTCTAGAGTCAAGCGGCTGAGCGTGCATGCAACGGCCATCCAGCGTCCCACAACGGCGAAGCGCAATTGCGCCGACGCCCTTGGAGTTATCGCACCATGACCATTCCCTCTCTTTCGACCGACAATCCGTCCGCCCATGACGCATCCCGGCATGAACAGGGCAAGTATCGCAATCATGCCTTCACGCCTCGGGAAGGTTTTGGCACCACCCTGCGCATCATCTGGAACCTGATCTTCCACAAGCCGCGCACCACTCGGCCTTCGGGCGCCATCGAGGTTCAAGCGCTGACGCGCGCTGCGCTGCTGGCGGCGCCGAACACCAGCGTCTTCCGCCTGGGCCATTCCACCCTATTGCTCAAGCTGCGGGATAAATTCTGGCTGACAGACCCGGTGTTCTCCGAGCGTGCCTCACCTGTGCAATGGGCCGGCCCTAAGCGTTTTCATCAGCCGCCCATCAGCCTGGAAGAATTGCCGCCGATCGAAGCGGTGATTCTTTCCCACGACCATTACGACCACCTCGATCATCAGGCCATCCTCCAGCTGGCGGCCAAGACTCGCCACTTCCTGGCGCCCCTTGGCGTGGGCGACACCCTGATCAAATGGGGGGTCGACGCCAGCAAGGTGCGTCAGCTGGACTGGTGGCAAGGTACCGAGGTGGACGGTATCGAATTCGTTGCCACGCCCTCCCAGCACTTTTCCGGGCGAGGCCTGTTCGACAGCAACAGCACCTTGTGGGCCTCGTGGGTGATGATCGACGACGCCACGCGAATCTTCTTCAGCGGCGACACCGGCTACTTCGAGGGTTTCAAACGCATCGGCGAGCGATATGGTCCCTTTGACCTGACGCTGATGGAAACCGGCGCCTATAACGTCGATTGGCCCCACGTCCACATGCAGCCGGAGCAGACCCTGCAGGCTCATATAGATCTCAAGGGCCGTTGGCTGCTGCCGATCCACAACGGTACGTTCGACCTGGCGATGCATGCCTGGTATGAACCCTTCGATCGCATCCTGGCCCTGGCCTGGGAGCGCAGTGTTTACATTGCCACGCCGCAAATGGGCGAAGCATTCACCCTGACGCATCCGCAACGTGGCCGCGCCTGGTGGCTGGACGTGGAGCCCTCGGCGTACCAGGACCAGGCCGGTATCGCATAGCACTCACAGGATTGGCGTTATTCAATCATTGCGTAATCGGAGCGCCCCATCGGGTCCGGCGTCGCACCCTTGATGTTCATGCCGCGCCCCGGTGCGAAGCCGGGGAAGAACACCAGGCCCTCGGCCTCCAGGCGAAAGGCCAGGGCCAGGCGAGTCACATCGAGCAACTCGCCACCGGCCTCGAAGCGGCGGATGGCCTGGACCGAGACGCCGGATTGGCGGGACAGTTCCTCGACACTCCAGCCCAGCATGACTCGCGCCTGTGCACTGTGAGCAGGGGTGAATTGATAGACAGCGATGCGTTCCAGGGTGGTTTTGATTGCGAGAGAGGCCATGGGGGGCTCCAAAGCTGTGGGATTAAAAAATACTGTGTTTTTGTACAGTTGTTTTGAATCCCGATCAATCTCATTTTTTTGATCAATGACCGGCGGTCTTCTCCAGCCAGGCGCTCGGGGCGTGACCCAGTACGCGACGAAACATCGTGGAGAATGCCGCAGGGCTGTCGTAGCCCAGGCCCAGGGCGATTCGGGTCACTGAATTGCCTACGGCCAATCGGGACAATGCCGACATCACGCAGGCTTGTTGTCGCCATTGGCTGAAACTTAACCCAGTTTGCTGGCTGAACAGGCGGTTGAACGAGCGCAGGCTGATATGCAATTGCGCCGCCCATTGCGCGGGCGAGACGTGGGCGTCCGGGCGTTTCAGAAATGCCTGGCACAGGCCCAGCAGGCGCGGGTCTTGAGGCAGTGGAAGGTGCAGTGGCAGATGGGCGCTGCGCAGCAGTTCGTGCAGCAGCAGATCGATCAGTGCACCATCGCGTCCAGCCTCATCGTAATCCGGCGCAAGCTCCACGGCTTCCATCAGCAACTGGCGCATCAGCGGCGACACGCTGATGACCTGGCAACGGGCGTCCATGGCCGTTACCGCAGCCGGTTCGATATACAAACTTCGCGTGCTGACGCCCAGCATCAGCACCTCATGGGCAACCCCGGGCGGGATCCACACCGCCCGTTGCGGCGGCACCACCCAGTTGCCGTCTGCCGTGCTGACCTGCATGACTCCGGTGGCGCCGTAGAGCAACTGCGCGCGCCGATGGGTATGGCGCGGCAACCGATGACCGTCGGGGTAATCCGTGCCGATAGCCACTACTGGCCGTGGCGTGTCCTCCAGCAGGTCAATCGAAACATTGCGCATCGAGCGGTATCCAACGATTGGCGTAAACGCAAACATTATTGGCTTACTTGCTGAAGCAGGCCAAGCCCCATCGCTCTATCGTCGGCCTCTCTCAATTAACGGAAGCTGCGCGATGTCCTACCTCTTGTTGGCACTCTTCGGCTGCATGACTGGCGTCACCGCTGTGTTGTTCGGCTTCGGCGGCGGATTCGTCGTGGTGCCCTTGCTATACCGCATGCTCACCGCCAGCCACGGCGCTGACGACCCTATCGGCCAATCGGCGATGCACATCGCCGTGGCCACCTCGACCTGCGTGATGATCGTCAACGCGCTGATCGCCACCGCCAAGCATCACCGCGCCGGTAACCTCATTCGCCACTACGTGTGGCCGTTGGGCGGCTTCATCGGCCTGGGCGCTATCGTTGGCGCCGTTGCCGCGATGTGGGCGAGTAGCGAAGTCATTCGCTATGCCTTCATCGCTTATCTGGGTGTAACCATTCTGGACTGCTTGTTCAGACGCGGTTTTCTGACACGGGCTGACGCTGTAATCCCACGGCGATTGGGTAGGGCGGAGGTCTCGGCAGGCGGTATCAGCATCGGCGTTATCGCTACTTTTCTGGGCGTGGGTGGCAGTGTCATGACCGTGCCGTTATTGCGTCGTTGCGGGCTGAACATGTCGCGCGCGACGTCCATGGCTAACCCGCTGAGTTTGCCGGTTGCGGTGGCCGGGACGCTGACTTACATGGCCACGGCCGGGTTTACCGAGTTTGATTTGGGGCCGTGGTTTGTTGGGTATGTGGATTTGCAGGCGTTTGCGGTTTTGACACTGGGCTCGTTAGTGGGGATTCGATTAGCTACGCCATGGATCGGGCGGATACCGGATCGATTTCACGCCGGGGTTTATATCGGATTGTTGATCGTCGTGATGTTGGGCATATCGGTGCAGTAAGTTGCTGCATGGCATTGCTCAAAATTTTGTGGGAGAGGGTGGCATATCGATTCTATGAGGCTGATTCGTCATACTTCGCTCCACTCATTTCGTGAGCTGACGCTCGCTTTTTCCAGGAAGATTCCATGTTCAAAGGACTGCTGCTCCTCGCATCCAGCGCCGTGTGCCTGATCGCGTTCTGTTCGACAGCCAGTGCCGATGGTGGTAGTGGCGTCTTTACCGGCACCTTGGGCAAGATGCCGATTGTGCTGGGACTCAACACTGCTCAAGAGGACGAGGTCATCGGTCGTTATTTCTATGAGAAATACCATCGTGACTTGGGATTGAGCGGCTCGCTGCAAGGAAAGACCCTGACGCTGGTCGAGGGCGGTACCCGTTACGACGACGGCCAATCGCTGCCAACCCTGACGCTGCAAAAAACGGCCAACGGCTGGCAGGGTGAATGGAAAAGTCTCAAGGGCAAAGTTCTGCCCGTGCAGTTGACCGAAGCCACGCTCCCTGCACCCGGAGCTGATCTTCCCCCCGTTATCGCCGAGCTGCGAAAAAGTGACCCTTATGAGTATCTCCGTCTGCTGGGCTTGAAACTCAAACCGGGCAAGAAAGAATCTTTCATGGGCCATGACTTGCAATGGTGGACGGAGCCACAATCCGGTATTTCCATGTTCAGCGTCGAGTCCGGCTACTCGAAAGACGAACTACAACGGGTCAATCGGCAATTGTTGGGGCGGCTCTGGACCGAAGTCATCAGCTACCACGGCTGTCTGTTGCAGGGCGCGGATAATGCCGAGTTCGACCAAGGTGTCGCGCCCAAATTCCTATCGCCCGATGTGATCAGCCTGAACATTTCCACAAGTTACTACTGCGGCGGCGTGCATCCGGATTTTGGCAATTCGCCGCTCAATCTCGATGCTCACACCGGCCACAGTTTGTCGCTGGAAGATGTGCTCTGGGTTGGCACAGGCAAGCCACCGCTGTACGCCGGCCACAACGATGCGGGTGATGCTCCGTTGACCGATGGAGAGAGCCAGGCGCGATACACTTACCAACGCGAGGTATTCGCGCCATGGCTGATCAAGCAACTCACCACGCTGTACCCCGACGAGATGCTGAAACCAACGGATGAAGACAGCTGCGACTACACCGATGAAGGCGTCTGGGGATATTCCAATTGGTACTTCACCGAAAAAGGTTTGTACTTGGGACCGTTCTTCGTCCGCGCGCAACGCGTTTGTGATGACCCCGGCTGGTCGGTGCTGCCGTACGCAGTCGTAAAACAACACCCCGGTGCGGTCAAACTTCAATTGCCCGGGACTGGTGACTAACCCTCAGCCAACCCGGGCGCTTTCCGAATAACGAAGTGATCCAGGTTCTCGATATTGGCACTGAACACCCCGAACGTCTGTTCGGGGTTCTTCTTGCTCGGTACCTGTTTCAACTCCGGCGTCACGCCATAAAAGAAGCAATACAACGGAGCGTCACTGTCGACGGCATGCTTGATCTCTTCCAGGAACGCTTTGCGCTTGCGGTAGTTATCGATCAGCTTCTTGCTCAGGTAAACGTTGACCGAGTAAGGCTTCTTCTTCGCCTCGTCCGGTTGCTTGAACCAGACCTTTGCTTCGAAATCGATGCGAAAGCTTTGTGTGTAATCCTTGATCTCCTTGATCTTGCCCCAGTAAATCAAGCCCTTGTTGTCCTGCAAATACTCGATTTTCTTGAAGAACGATCCATAGGGCGCCGTGTGCTCGCCAATCTTCAACAGCTTGCGCTTGAGCAGGTCCTTGTCCGCGAAGTTCGACACAAAACACTCCACCGGGTGGGCAAAGACACTGGTCTTGTCGGGTGTCGAATCCTGGGCGCAATGAACGTCATCACCGTGGGACGATAGGGTGGGCGACGTAGGCCGAGTCGCTGCTTCAACGTCCTTCGACGGATCGGACGGCTTGCGTACGTACTGACGCCGAGTCAGCAACAGCTCCGACGGGAAATGCTCCTCACGGTCGTCATCCGTTTGTGCCTCAACACTCTCCGCACCCAACCCCGGCGTTTTCGGACTGACGTAAGGACAGCCCTCGATATGCTGGGTAGTCGGTTGATTCTTGAAATGTGGCGTGCGGATGTAATTGATGTTCTTGGCGTTGAACGTCGTCAGCCGATTGTCCTCATCAAACGCCGCCCGACAGGCATCGTTGGGGCACTGAAAGCGCTCCTTGGCCGAATCGAAGGCCATGGTCTCGTCGAAATTCAGATCCCGAACGTCATAGATCGAAAGCTTGGCATCGAGGCTGAGGCAGTAGGCGGTATCGAATTTCATCGGGGCTCGGGTCCATGAGAGGAAGTGTATTAATACCGAAGGACGCGGCGGGCTGCACCCAAAGTTTCAACACACCACAAACCCCCTGTGGGAGCGAGCTTGCTCGCGATTCCCAAACCCAACCCAACCATCAAGCCTGCCACCCACCTGCGCCCTGACACCAACCTGTGGCGAGGGAGCTTGCTCCCGCTGGGCTGCGAAGCGGCCCCCGTTCCGCAGTATCAGGCTCAGGGTAATCGGTATCATAATGCCGATTAATCGCTAGGTTCTGCAGATAATCGGAATTATATTGCTGATATAGGGGCTTTGAGCGAGACTAACCAGCATCATAGTTCCGGTTGAGGTGAAAATGTCAGAGCATCTCACTATCCAGACTTACGTTGAAGGCCATTGGCGCGACGCTGTGGTCCTCACTGTGTCGAACGCCCAGAAGGTTGATGAGTCGCGATGCAGCGTATCTTATGACCAACATTACTTGGTCCATTTCATCCATAAGCTGGAGACCCCATTCGAACCCGCCATCAGCGTAAACCTTCCGCTGAGTTGGAACCCTGTCGATAGCAAAGGTTATCCCCCATTTGTCTACGACATCATACCGGCCGGTGCTGCTCGTAAATCTCTGCAAAAGCGATTCGGTGGGGAAAAGCCTGATGGCATGGACATGGGCTTTTTCCTCCTGAGTCGCTGCACACCTTCACCCATTGGGCACTTGCGCGTGAAGGAATCTTTCGAGCATATCGACCAGACTCGCAAGGAGGCCTTTGCACGCAAAGAAATCGTAGACAGAACAAATGACTTCCTCGAATACGCCTATGAATCTGGCGCTGCGCTGGGCGGTGCTACGGGCGCTCAGGGGGAAGCTCCGAAGCTGATTATGGTTGAGGATGGGGATGGCGCGCTTTATGCCGATGCGATGCTTTCTGACGAACTTGCGCGTCGTCATTGGTTGGTGAAGTTTGCTCGCAACCAAGCGACTGAGCGCGACAAGAACATCCTACGGGCCGAGTACCACTATTACAAAGCGATCTCCCAACTCGGTTTGAACACGATATCCACAAATGAACTCGTGCTTGAGGAGGCAGATAAGCCAAGCCTGTGGATGCCTCGCTTTGATCGGCGAGTCGCCGACGGCGTCGTGGAAAGGATTCCGGTCGAGTCGATTTATTCTGTGTGTGAGAACACTGAGCCTGGTTCGAGAATGAATCATGAGGATGTGCTCAGCCGCCTGATCCATCTGTGGCGTACAAATGGGCAGGAAGGTGAGCTTGAGGAATTGGTATTCGAGTACCTGCGTCGTGACCTGCTCAACCGTATCCTCGGAAACTCGGACAACCATGGACGCAATACGGCCATTTTCAGATATCGGGAAAAATTCGAGCTGGCGCCGATCTACGACCTTGCACCGATGGTGCTCGATCCTGAAGGCGTTACTCGGGCAACCAAATGGCAGCCCGAGCACATGGGAAATCCAGACTGGAAAGTGATCTGCAGTAACTTCCAGGACTTGGTCAGCCCTGACGTGCTTTTCGAGCGCTTGCTTGGAGCCGCCGAGGCATTCAGAGCTTTACCGGATCTGCTGGTCGATCTTCCAGAGGAAGTGAGGCGCGCTCAGTCTATTCCGCTGAACAATTTGGATAAGCGCCTGGTTGAATGGGGGCTACGATGAAAGAGAACACCAACGAACGGCGCAGGGAGCTCATTGACGACATCGTCATGCAGCATGTGACGGGGATCGAAACCCTGGGAACCGCTATTCGCCGGCTACGGCTTGAGGTGACCGGCCTGGATCAGGAAACCTTTGCGGTCATGTGCAACATGTCGACCAAGGCCCTATACCAAATCGAGAAGGACAAGGGTAATCCAACCATTAGCACCATCGACGAAATTCTCAGGAAATTCGGGCTTCGCCTGGGGCTGACCCTGGCTGCCACAACCCTTTACACCCCGCCGCTCAGGCAGCCAAATCTGGTTTCCAAAATGCCCGTTCGCGGTGCCAATCCAAAACGCAAAAACGGAGGACCGCTCCGTAGTGTTATTGCGAAGAGTAAGAATAGCGACATGGGGCGGACTGAATAAGCGATGAGGCAAAATCCTCAAGACAGAGACTAGATGCGTCAGATCGAGTCTATCGAACGCTCAAGCTTGGTCAGCTAAATCCATGGAGGCGATGTATGAGTGAGCAGGTGCAAGTAACCCTGCAGGAAGCAAAGTCCCAGCTCTTACAACTGGCGGCGCGTGTATGGCAGGGCGACAGGGTGGTGATCACCAAGGCCGGCAAGCCTTATCTGGATTTGCTGCCCCATATCGATACGCCGCAGGCGCGCAAGCCCGGGCGGTTGAAGGGGAAGATTCGGATGTCGGCGGATTTTGACCGCACCCCGGAAAACATCATCGAGGATTTCGAGGGCCGGCAATGAGCATGGACGAATCTTCTTGATCTGAAATTTCGGCAGGCACCTCGGCCATGCAGGCCTCGTCGAACTCTCGCATAGTGGCCTTGTTGATAGCGCCGATTTTCAGCAGCGCTTCGGCCGAGCAGTGAATCGACTCGAAGGCCTCACTTTTTATTTTATTCGTCATTACATATCCCCATATGTTCTTTTTCGTCCAACAGAAACTGGACGTTTCCCGAAATCACTATTCCACACCGCCAAAGCCGTGGGAATCCGCCCGCGATCCTCAAAAGCACCGCAGCAATCAAGTCCTACAACCTATGGCCTGACATTCGTGGCGAGGGAGCTTGCTCCCGCTGGGCTGCGCAGCAGCCCCAATTCAATATTCCCAACAAAAACCGCCGCCCGAACACGGACGACGGCTTCTGATTGATTCTCAAAACCCTCGCAAAATCCGAGAAGCTTTCCGCCACCAGGATTCATGCTGGCTAAACGGATCATCCACCAGCACCGCGGGCATATCCCGCAGGCGAATCCATGGCTCATCCTGCCAGTGCAGCATGCAGAGCGACATCTTCGGCCAATCCAACACGCTCAACGTAGGCCGTTCCACCTTATGCGAATAGCGCTCATCCCGCAGGGTTGGCACTACCTGATGCGTGATCCACTCACGCAGCAATCGATATTCAGGGCAGTAGTGATAAACCAGCAATGCATAGACGCCTGACTCGCTCAACATCAGACGCTCTTCAGTCAAACCGTGGACATGCACGGGCATCATCCGGCGCTGGTCAGGGTCAAGCTTGCGCGTCATGCGTTCATCAAGGTGCTTGCTCATCAACCGCCCCAAATCCGAGGCGCTGAACCAAGCTTGGTTTTCAACCAAGAGGGTATGCAGATGGAGGTTGTGACGGGTGAAAGCGATCGGAATATAAGCATCAGGCAGATGGGTCTCCGAGGTATACGGAGAGCAGGGTGAAATTTTTGTGGGCATAACGACCTCTACGTTCAAAGGTTAGCGGCGCGAGCCCGACGTAGAGGATGTAAGAAAAATCCCAACTAGCTATTTCTCCACATAGAGTTGCAAATGTCCTTAGACAGTACGCGGTTCTATGTTCGGCGATTAGCTACTACGTTGGGCGTTTCTTAGGCACCTGCGACTAAGATAAGTAACGAGGCGATACGGCGTCAATGCGGAAAGATTCTGAGTTTTTCGTAGGGCAGAGGTGGCGTGCCTGTCCTGAAGTTAAACGCGGCTTTGGTTCCGTTGAATACAAAAACCCCGTTTTCACGGGGTTTTAGTTACGTGTGCAGCCTAGGATTTTTCTTTCAAATCAATCCCAGCTCAAAGCCCCACCGGTCTGATACTCAATCACCCGAGTCTCAAAGAAATTCTTCTCTTTCTTCAAGTCCATGATTTCGCTCATCCAAGGGAACGGGTTAGTCGTCCCTGGGTACTCTTCTTTAAGGCCAATCTGCGACAGGCGACGGTTAGCGATGAACTTGAGGTAGTCCTCCATCATCGCCGCGTTCATGCCCAGCACGCCGCGAGGCATGGTGTCGCGGGCGTATTCGATCTCCAGCTGGGTCCCTTGCAGGATCATCTGGGTCGCTTCTTCCTTCATCTCGGCATCCCACAGGTGTGGGTTTTCGATTTTGATCTGGTTGATCACGTCGATGCCGAAGTTCAGGTGCATGGATTCGTCGCGCAGGATGTACTGGAACTGCTCGGCGACGCCGGTCATTTTGTTGCGGCGGCCCATGGAGAGGATCTGGGTGAAGCCGCAGTAGAAGAAGATGCCTTCCAGGACGCAGTAGTAAGCGATCAGGTTGCGCAGCAGTTCTTTGTCGGTGTCCGGGGTGCCGGTTTCGAACTTCGGATCGGAGATCGAACGGGTGTATTTCAGGCCCCAGGCGGCTTTTTTCGCGACCGATGGGATCTCGTGGTACATGTTGAAGATCTCGCCTTCATCCATGGCCAGCGATTCGATGCAGTACTGGTAAGCGTGGGTGTGGATCGCCTCTTCGAACGCCTGGCGCAGGATGTACTGGCGGCATTCCGGGTTGGTGATCAGGCGGTACACGGCCAGGACCAGGTTGTTGGCAACCAGGGAGTCGGCGGTGGAGAAGAAGCCCAGGTTGCGCATCACGATGCGGCGCTCGTCGTCGGTCAGGCCTTCCGGGTTTTTCCAGAGGGCGATGTCGGCGGTCATGTTGACTTCTTGCGGCATCCAGTGGTTTGCGCAGCCGTCCAGGTACTTCTGCCAGGCCCAGTCGTATTTGAATGGCACGAGCTGGTTGAGGTCGGCGCGGCAGTTGATCATGCGCTTTTCATCGACGGCGACACGGGCGGAGGCGCCTTCGAGTTCGGCGAGGCCTTCGGCGACGTCGAGTTTGTCGAGGGCGGCCTTGGCGCGAATGATCGCGGCCGAGTCGCTGGCTGTCACGGCCCGGGCTTCCAGGGCGGCGGCACCGCCGGCGCTGTCGAGGCGGTCCATGTTGGCTTCAGAAGCGTGGCCGGCGTTTGCGCCTTTTACAGCAACTTCGCCGTCTTCTTTGTCGAATTCGTCCCAGCTCAGCATGACGTGTCGTCTCCTGCGTGAGGGCCAGATGCCCGATGAAGGCCTACTGGCCGCGGTGGATCTTGAAAAATCGTTTGTTGCAGCAGCTGACGCAGGCAATAAACAGAAAAATGTACGGGTCATTCCGGAGCGGCTGTGAACGCGAGGAGGCGATTGGCCTCTGCGTGGGCTCCAGGTAGGCGTGATCCCCTGTAAGGGAATATTGCAGGCCCGTTTAACGCGGCATTATAAGGACTTTTTTGCCTACGTGCTGCGACGAAATAGCTCACAGAAGGGGTAGTGGGCGGCATATCCGCATGGGAGCGAGGGTTTACAAGGCTTTGGCCGCTGAAGATTTTTTTTGCATGGATCGTATTGCAGTTTTTTTTGATCAAAAAACGAGCGTTTTTTGCGTGTTTGCACTACATGTTGTGTTTGCGGAGGGGTTTAAGCGGTTCTAGACACAACCAGGCCCGATCGAAACCGGGCCGTGGAAAATGTCAGTAATGATCAATCGATATGGGCCGAACCGGTGTGATCGCTGCCGTCGCTAGCCACCGCGGTGGGGTCAGTGTTGGCGTGATCGTCACTGGCGATCGTGGCGGAATCCGTCTGGTCGTAACCCTTGATCGCGGCTGCGGAACCGGTGCGATCAAAACCGTCGGCGGCGAAAGTATTGGTGGCCAGCACGGACAGGGCAAGGGCGAAGATCAATCTGCTTTTCATTTGGTAGTTGTTCCTGGTTCGATGACGTTGATCAGCCGTTGGAGCAGCCATTGCCCATGACGCTGTAGCGCAGGATGTGGCGTTGGCCCTTGGAATCGTCGTATTCCATCTTCGCCGGGACCACTTCGCAGACGTTCGGGATTTCGCTCATGGAGATGACTTTGGCGATGTCCAGGTGGGTGGAGTAGGTGTACTCCTCGATGGCCGGTTTTTGCTGTGCAGCATCGGTCGGGAGCTCGTCTGCCATCGCGGTGGCGCAAAGGCTGCCGAGGACCAGAACCCATAAAGCTTTCATCTAATTCACCTTTCTTGAAGTCGAGTGGGGTCACGCAACCTTTTTAGGGTTGCGTGTGGAGCTGATTTTGGAAGTTTGATTAACGGCCTTCGTGGGGGCTGTGTTGCGCTAATCGTGTTTGCCGGTTGGCGAGGTGGATTTTAGAAGGTGAGGGTGGGGGTAAACAGACTCGGTTTTGATAAACACTGTTGGTTGATCTGGTAATAATCGACTGGGAGTCGGTGGCTGTCTGGTGAATTGATATTGGATGGGCAGGCGCTATCGCGAGCAAGCGCGCTCCCACAGGGGATTTGGTGGGATTGCACGTTAGTACCGACATTTTGTAGGGACTTGTTACTACCATCGTCGAATGGTTCTATAGGCCCGCCCCGGGCTACAACGGGGTCATACAAAAACAACTATTCACCGAGGTAAGAAAGATGAGTGCGGCTTCTGTGTATCCCGTTCGTCCCGAGGTTGCGGCCAATACGCTGACTGACGAGGCGACCTACAAGGCCATGTACCAGCAGTCGGTCGTCAACCCGGACGGCTTCTGGCGCGAGCAGGCCAAGCGCCTCGATTGGATCAAGCCTTTCACCACGGTGAAGCAGACGTCCTTCGACGATCACCATGTCGACATCAAGTGGTTCGCCGACGGCACCCTGAACGTTTCCTACAACTGCCTCGACCGTCACCTGGCCGAGCGCGGCGATCAGATTGCGATTATCTGGGAGGGCGATGACCCTGCCGAGAGCCGCAACATCACCTATCGCGAGCTGCATGAAGAAGTCTGCAAGTTCGCCAACGCCCTGCGCGGCCAGGACGTGCACCGCGGCGACGTGGTGACCATCTACATGCCGATGATCCCTGAAGCCGTGGTCGCGATGCTGGCCTGTGCCCGGATCGGTGCGATTCACTCGGTGGTGTTCGGCGGTTTCTCGCCTGAAGCGCTGGCAGGCCGGATCATCGACTGCAAATCCAAAGTGGTGATCACCGCCGACGAAGGCGTTCGCGCCGGCAAGAAGATCCCGCTCAAGGCCAACGTCGATGACGCGTTGACCAACCCGGAAACCAGCAGCATCCAGAAGGTCATCGTGTGCAAGCGCACCGGTGGCGGCATCAAGTGGAACCAGCACCGCGACATCTGGTACGAAGACCTGATGAAAGTGGCAGGTACCGTTTGCGCGCCGAAGGAAATGGGTGCCGAGGAAGCGCTGTTCATCCTCTACACCTCCGGTTCCACTGGCAAGCCCAAGGGCGTGCAGCACACCACGGCCGGCTACTTGCTGTACGCGGCGCTGACCCATGAGCGGGTGTTCGACTACAAGCCAGGCGAGGTCTACTGGTGCACCGCCGACGTGGGTTGGGTCACCGGCCACAGCTATATCGTCTACGGCCCGCTGGCCAATGGCGCGACCACGCTGCTGTTCGAAGGCGTGCCGAACTACCCGGACATCACCCGGGTGGCCAAGGTCATCGACAAGCACAAGGTCAGCATTCTCTACACCGCGCCGACCGCCATCCGCGCGATGATGGCCTCGGGCACCGCCGCCGTCGAAGGTGCTGACGGCAGCAGCCTGCGCCTGTTGGGTTCGGTGGGCGAGCCGATCAACCCGGAAGCCTGGGACTGGTACTACAAGAATGTCGGCAAGGAGCGTTGCCCGATCGTCGATACCTGGTGGCAGACCGAAACCGGTGGCGTGCTGATCAGCCCGCTGCCAGGCGCCACGGCGTTGAAGCCAGGTTCGGCCACGCGTCCGTTCTTCGGCGTGGTGCCGGCGTTGGTGGACAACCTTGGCAACCTGATCGAAGGCGCGGCCGAAGGCAACCTGGTGATCCTCGATTCGTGGCCAGGCCAGGCGCGTACGCTGTACGGCGACCATGACCGTTTTGTCGACACCTACTTCAAGACCTTCAGCGGCATGTACTTCACCGGTGACGGTGCGCGTCGCGACGAGGATGGCTACTACTGGATCACCGGTCGGGTGGATGACGTGCTCAACGTGTCCGGCCACCGCATGGGTACTGCCGAGATCGAGAGCGCCATGGTCGCCCACCCGAAAGTCGCCGAAGCGGCGGTGGTCGGTGTGCCGCACGACATCAAGGGGCAGGGCATCTACGTCTATGTCACCCTCAATGCCGGCGAAGAAACCAGCGAGGCCCTGCGCCTGGAACTGAAGAACTGGGTGCGCAAGGAGATCGGTCCGATTGCTTCGCCGGATGTGATCCAGTGGGCGCCGGGGCTGCCGAAAACCCGCTCCGGCAAGATCATGCGCCGCATCCTGCGCAAGATCGCCACGGCGGAGTACGACGGGTTGGGTGATATCTCCACCCTGGCTGATCCGGGTGTGGTGGCACATCTGATCGAGACGCACAAGACCATGAACGTTGCCTGACGGTAGCGTGTAAAACCGAAAAGCCCCGCCCGGTAGTACCGAGCGGGGCTTTTTTATTTCGAATAATCGTTCCCCGCTCCGCGTGGGAATGCAGCCCGGGATGCTCCGCGTTCCTCTCCAGAAGTCGAACGCGGAGCGTCCGTAGAGGCGTGCCCACGCAGAGCGTGGGAACGATCAGGCCTGGCTCGTGCGAATGGATGAATAAATATCGACCTTCAAAGTAGGAGGTGTCTGAACGTTACCGGTGTTTCGAAATGTGTAACCAAAGGCGCCACAGCGGGGCGATGTGAAACGCCAAGCCCCATTACAGGGCGGTTCCAGGCGTCTCCCAAAATAAGCCGACACGCTGTGCTTGCCGGATTAGAAGGGTTTGCGAATAATGGGCCCGCTATTTGCAGCATAGATCGGTTTCCCTTCTTTTGCTCTTGCATGAATTTGCGGGGCTGTCAATGCGCTCGAACAGCTTTCTCGGTGCTTCTGTAATTTGTTGTCGCATTGAAGAAATATCGGCTTCGGGCCTGTCGTTAGAATGCCGATCACTCGCTCGTCGTGGCTCGTGTTGAATAAAACGTGAGCTTCCTAGGACGCAGCACCAAAGTTCGTTTCACCCATTCGCATATTGGGCTGTTGCTCACTCTGCCGTTTTTGCCCTTTACCGATGGAGTCCCAAGATGAAGAAACTTGTGCTGCTTGGCGCCCTGGCACTGTCCGTGCTGTCCCTGCCGACCTTCGCTGATGAGAAGCCCCTGAAGATTGGTATCGAAGCGGCTTACCCTCCGTTCGCCTCGAAAGCTCCGGATGGCAGCATCGTCGGTTTCGACTACGACATCGGCAATGCGCTGTGCGAAGAGATGAAGGTCAAGTGCGTGTGGGTCGAGCAAGAGTTCGACGGCCTGATCCCGGCGCTCAAGGTCCGCAAGATCGACGCGATCCTGTCGTCCATGTCGATCACCGAAGATCGCAAGAAGTCGGTTGATTTCACCAACAAGTACTACAACACCCCGGCCCGTCTGGTGATGAAGGCCGGTACCCAGGTCAGCGACGGCCTGGCCGAGCTCAAGGGCAAGAACATCGGCGTGCAGCGTGGTTCGATCCACGAGCGTTTCGCCCGTGAAGTCCTGGCCCCGCTGGGTGCCGAGATCAAGCCATACGGTTCGCAGAACGAGATCTACCTGGACGTGTCCGCTGGTCGTCTCGACGGCACCGTGGCAGACGCTACGCTGTTGGATGACGGCTTTCTCAAGACCGATGCCGGCAAGGGCTTCGCGTTCGTCGGCCCGGCCTTTACCGACGTCAAGTACTTCGGCGACGGCGTCGGCATCGCGGTGCGCAAGGGCGACGCGTTGAAGGACAAGATCAGCGGCGCGATCGCGGCCATTCGCGAGAACGGCAAGTACAAGCAAATCCAGGACAAATACTTCGCTTTCGACATCTACGGCAAGTAACGACGTCCCGCCACTCGTGCGAAATGGCGCAAGCAACAGGATCTCTGCGGTTTGCGCCATTTTTTCATCCCACTTTCGAGGACCTGAATCATGTTGAAAGGCTACGGGGCTGTCATCCTCGATGGCGCATGGTTGACGCTTGAGCTCGCCTTGTCGTCCATGGCCCTGGCCATCGTCCTGGGGTTGATCGGCGTTGCGTTGCGCCTCTCTCCGGTGCGCTGGCTGGCGTGGCTGGGCGACCTGTATGCCACGGTCATTCGCGGCATTCCCGACCTGGTGCTGATCCTGCTGATTTTCTACGGCGGCCAGGACCTGCTCAACCGCGTGGCGCCGATGCTCGGTTACGACGACTACCTCGACCTGAACCCGCTGGCGGCCGGTATCGGTACCCTGGGCTTCATCTTCGGTGCCTACCTGTCGGAAACCTTCCGCGGTGCCTTCATGGCGATCCCCAAGGGGCAGGCCGAGGCGGGCATGGCGTACGGCATGAACGGCTTCCAGGTGTTTTTCCGAGTGCTGGTGCCGCAGATGATTCGCCTGGCGATCCCGGGCTTCACCAACAACTGGCTGGTGCTGACCAAGGCGACCGCGCTGATTTCGGTGGTGGGCCTGCAAGACATGATGTTCAAGGCCAAGCAGGCGGCAGATGCCACGCGCGAGCCTTTCACCTTCTTCCTCGCAGTGGCGGCGATGTACCTGGTGATCACCAGCGTCTCGTTGCTGGCATTGCGTCACCTTGAGAAGCGCTACTCGGTAGGCGTAAGGGCGGCTGATCTATGATCTTCGACTACAACGTCATCTATGAAGCCTTGCCGCTGTATTTCAGTGGCTTGTTGACCACCCTGAAGCTGTTGGCCCTGTCGCTGTTCTTCGGTCTGTTGGCGGCGTTGCCCCTGGGGCTGATGCGGGTGTCCAAGCAGCCGGTCGTCAACATGACGGCGTGGCTCTACACCTACGTGATCCGCGGCACGCCGATGCTGGTCCAGCTGTTCCTGATCTACTACGGGTTGGCGCAATTCGCGATCGTGCGTGAAAGCTTCCTCTGGCCGTGGCTGTCCAGCGCAACCTTCTGCGCCTGCCTGGCGTTCGCCATCAACACTAGCGCCTACACCGCCGAAATCATCGCCGGCAGCCTGCGGGCCACGCCCAACGGTGAGATCGAAGCGGCCAAGGCCATGGGCATGTCGCGCTACAAGCTGTATCGCCGGATCCTGCTGCCATCGGCCTTGCGTCGGGCGCTGCCGCAATACAGCAACGAAGTGATCATGATGTTGCAGACCACCAGCCTGGCATCCATCGTGACCCTGATCGACATCACCGGTGCCGCGCGCACGGTGAACGCGCAGTACTACTTGCCGTTCGAGGCCTACATCACGGCCGGCGTTTTCTACCTGTGCCTGACCTTCATCCTGGTGCGCCTGTTCAAACTGGCCGAGCGCCGCTGGCTGGGTTACCTGGCCCCGCGCAAGCACTGATAACGCATCGATCCGATCGACTGCTCAACGACTGACGTTTTGTGAGAACCGACCGCATGTACAAGCTTGAAGTCCAAGACCTGCATAAACGCTATGGCAGTCACGAAGTGCTCAAGGGCGTGTCCCTGAAAGCCGCCGCTGGCGATGTGATCAGCATCATCGGCTCCAGTGGCTCCGGCAAGAGTACTTTCCTGCGTTGCATCAACCTGCTTGAGCAGCCCCACGCCGGCAAGATCCTGCTCAACAACGAAGAGTTGAAGCTGGTGGCCGGCAAGGACGGCGCGTTGAAGGCCGCGGACCCCAAGCAACTGCAGCGCATGCGTTCGCGGCTGTCGATGGTGTTCCAGCATTTCAACCTGTGGTCCCACATGACTGCGCTGGAAAACATCATGGAAGCGCCGGTGCATGTGCTGGGCGTGTCCAAGGCTGAAGCGCGGGAGAAGGCCGAGCACTACCTGAACAAGGTTGGCGTGGCTCATCGCAAGGATGCCTACCCGGGCCATATGTCCGGCGGCGAGCAGCAGCGTGTGGCGATTGCCCGTGCGCTGGCGATGGAGCCGGAGGTGATGTTGTTCGACGAGCCGACCTCGGCTCTGGACCCGGAACTGGTAGGCGACGTGCTCAAGGTGATGCAGGCTCTGGCCCTGGAAGGCCGGACCATGGTGGTGGTGACCCACGAAATGGGCTTTGCCCGTGAAGTGTCGAACCAACTGGTGTTCTTGCACAAAGGCATCGTCGAAGAAAGCGGCAACCCGCGCGAAGTGCTGGTCAATCCGCAATCCGAGCGCTTGCAACAATTTCTGTCGGGCAGCCTCAAGTAATCGCTCCCGTTACGCACCTGATTTGGGTCATGCTGCGCACCGCGCGCCAGATGGTCTAATTTGGTTGCAGCCGCTTTTGGCTTTAACACTGTTTTCGCTTCGGATCGCCCGCCATGACTGCCCATCGAATAGGTTTCCTGATTTGGCCCAGCACTAAAGCCTTGACGCTGGCGCTGGCCGAGGAGGCCTTGCGTGTTGCTCAGCGGGTGCATCCGGATGTGGTCTACGAACTGTCGTTCTTGCAGGCCGAACCACCGGCCGATGGCGCCTGGCAACTGCCGGGCGAGCCTTGGGCCGGCAAGCTCGAAGGTTTCCAGAAGCTGTTCCTGCTGGCCGATGAGCCGCCGGCTGCGCTGGCCTCACCCTTGAGCAGCGCCCTCAAGCAACTGGTGCGTGCCGGTTGTGTGATCGGCGGTTTGTCTGCCGGTGTCTATCCCCTGGCCCAACTGGGGTTGCTCGACGGTTACCGTGCCGCCGTGCATTGGCGCTGGCAGGACGATTTCTCCGAGCGCTTCCCCAAGGTCATCGCCACCAGCCATCTGTTTGACTGGGATCGCGATCGCCTGAGCGCTTGCGGCGGCATGTCGGTACTCGACCTGTTGCTGGCGGTGCTGGCCCGCGATCACGGCGCGGAACTGGCCGGTGCGGTGTCGGAAGAATTGGTGGTCGAGCGCATTCGCGAGGGTGGCGAGCGTCAACGCATCCCGTTGCAGAACCGCCTTGGCTCCAGTCATCCAAAGCTCACCCAGGCGGTGCTGCTGATGGAAGCCAACATCGAAGAGCCGCTGACCACCGACGAGATCGCCCAGCATGTCTGCGTATCCCGTCGGCAACTGGAGCGGATCTTCAAGCAATACCTCAATCGCGTGCCCAGCCAGTATTACCTGGAGCTGCGCCTGAACAAGGCCCGGCAGATGCTGATGCAGACCAGCAAATCCATCATCCAGATCGGCCTGTCCTGCGGCTTCTCCTCAGGGCCACACTTCTCCAGCGCCTACCGCAACTTCTTCGGCGCCACACCGCGGGAAGACCGCAACCAGCGACGCAGCAGCAGCCCGTTCGAATTGTCCTCGGTGCCGTCCGAGCGCGGGTAGGGCAGGCACAACCTCTCTGTGGCGAGGGGATTTATTGTGGGAGCAAGATCTGTGGGAACAGGACTTGTGGGGGGGGGGGGCTGGACTTGTGGGAGCAAGGCTTGCCCGCGATACAGGCGACGCGGTCCTTGGTGAACCGAGGTGCCTGCATCGCGAGCAAGCTTTGCTCCCACAGATATATTCCTCGCCGCACGTAGATGCCGACACCTCAAATCCCGCCACAACGTTTAAACTGCGCCTTTGCGACGCTATTTGTCGCATTGCCGTAAACCCGCGAAAAACGTGGGTTGGCGCTATAAGAAGTTGTCGCTTGGCGGCAAGGCCGGGCTGAAAACTGTCCTTACAATCCTTACCAAGCCCGCCAGTTCCAGGCGGGTGTTCCTCATCAGGAGACTCCGATGTCCGTTGAGCAAGCCGCGGTACAACGCGCCGATTTCGACCAGGTTATGGTTCCCAACTATGCACCTGCTGCCTTCATACCTGTGCGTGGCGCCGGTTCCCGCGTATGGGACCAATCCGGTCGTGAGTTGATCGACTTTGCTGGCGGTATCGCAGTCAACGTACTGGGCCATGCCCACCCGGCACTGGTCGGTGCACTGACCGAACAGGCCAACAAGCTGTGGCACGTGTCCAACGTATTCACCAACGAGCCGGCCCTGCGCCTGGCCCATAAGTTGGTCAACGCGACCTTTGCCGAGCGCGCGTTTTTCTGCAACTCCGGCGCCGAAGCCAACGAGGCCGCCTTCAAGCTGGCCCGTCGCGTCGCGTTCGATCGTTTCGGCAGCGAAAAGTACGAAATCATCGCCGCGCTCAATAGCTTCCACGGTCGTACCCTGTTCACCGTCAACGTCGGCGGGCAGTCGAAGTACTCCGACGGCTTTGGTCCTAAAATTACTGGCATCACCCACGTTCCTTACAACGACCTGGCTGCTTTGAAAGCCGCTATTTCGGACAAGACCTGCGCCGTGGTGCTGGAACCGATCCAGGGCGAGGGCGGTGTACTGCCAGCCGAGCAGGCCTACCTGCAAGGCGCCCGCGACCTGTGCGATGCCCACGACGCGCTGTTGGTGTTCGATGAAGTGCAGACCGGCATGGGCCGCAGCGGCCACCTGTTCGCCTACATGCATTACGGCGTGGTCCCGGACATCCTCACCAGCGCCAAGAGCCTGGGCGGTGGTTTCCCGATCGCGGCGATGCTCACCACCGAAGCGCTGGCCAAGCACCTGGTCGTCGGCACCCACGGCACCACTTATGGCGGTAACCCGCTGGCCTGCGCGGTGGCCGAGGCGGTGATCGATGTGGTCAATACCCCTGAAGTGCTGGCGGGTGTCAAAGCCAAGCACGCCAAGTTCAAGGCGCGCCTGGAGCAGATCGGCGAGAAGTATGGCCTGTTCACTCAAGTGCGCGGCCTGGGCCTGCTGATCGGCTGCGTGCTGAACGACTCTTGGAAAGGCAAGGCCAAGGACATCTTCAACGCCGCCGAACAGGAAGGCCTGATGATCCTGCAAGCCGGCCCGGACGTGATTCGCTTTGCTCCGAGCCTGGTGGTGGAAGACGCCGATATCGACGAAGGCCTGGACCGCTTCGAGCGGGCCGTGGCGAAGTTGACGCAAGCCTAAGGCTGAGTCGGACCCCTTGTGGGAGCGAGCTTGCTCGCGATAGCGGTGCCTCAGTGAAATGAATGTTGGCTGACACTGCGCTATCGCGAGCAAGCTCGCTCCCACAGGAGTCTTGCAGCGGTTGAAAAATCGAAGACCGCCGCAGATGCAATGCGGGCCAGGGTGTTCGTTTAGTTTTTTTCTGTGTATCGACCTGACGGTCGAACCCTTTATTTCAAGTTAAGGAGTGACACCATGCTGGTGATGCGCCCCGCGCAAATGGCTGATCTGGGCGAGGTACAGCGTCTGGCTGCGGACAGTCCGATCGGTGTCACTTCCTTGCCGGATGACGTGGAACGCCTGAGCGACAAGATCGCCGCAAGCGAAGCCTCGTTCGCCGCCGAAGTCAGCTTCAATGGTGAAGAGAGCTACTTCTTCGTCCTTGAAGACACCGCGACCGGCAAGCTGGTGGGCTGTTCGGCCATCGTCGCTTCGGCCGGCTATTCCGAACCGTTCTACAGCTTTCGCAACGAGACCTTCGTTCACGCCTCTCGTGAGCTGAAGATCCACAACAAGATCCACGTGCTCTCCCAGTGTCACGACCTGACTGGCAACAGCCTGCTGACCAGTTTCTACGTGGTGCCGGAGCTGGTGGGTTCGCCATGGTCGGAACTCAATTCCCGCGGGCGCCTGCTGTTCGTCGCCAGCCACCCGGAACGGTTCGCCGATTCGGTGGTGACCGAGATCGTCGGCTACAGCGATGAGAATGGCGACTCGCCGTTCTGGGATGCCATCGGTCGCAACTTCTTCGACCTCAACTACGCCGCCGCCGAGCGCTTGTGCGGGCTGAAAAGCCGTACTTTCCTCGCCGAGTTGATGCCCCATTACCCGATCTACGTGCCGCTGTTGCCGGACGCCGCCCAGGAAGCCATGGGCCAGGTCCATCCGCGGGCGCAGATCACCTTCGACATCCTGATGCGTGAGGGTTTCGAGACCGATCACTACATCGACATCTTCGACGGTGGTCCGACCCTGCATGCTCGTGTCTCGGGCATCCGCTCGATTGCCCAGAGCCGCGTGGTGCCGGTCAAGATCGGCGAACCGGTCAAGGGGGCCGGCCGCCAATACCTGGTGGCCAATGCCCAATTGCAGGATTACCGCGCCGTGCTGCTCGAGCTCGATTACGCGCCGGGCAAACCCGTGACGCTGGACATGGAAGCGGCCGAAGCCTTGGGCGTCGGCGAAGGCGCCAGCGTGCGTCTGGTAGCCGTATAACGCTTTACAGCTGAGTTTCGCGGGTGGCGTGAGCGACCCGTTTGAGGAGATAGCATGATCGTTCGTCCCGTACGCAGCAGCGATTTACCCGCTCTGATCGCCCTGGCCCGCAGCACGGGCACCGGCCTGACCACCCTGCCGGCCAACGAAGAGCGCCTGGCCCATCGGGTCGGCTGGGCCGAGAAGACCTTTCGCGGTGAAGCCGGGCGCGGTGACGCGGACTACCTGTTCGTGCTCGAAGACGACGACGGTCGCGTGGTGGGCATTTCCGCTATCGCCGGTGCCGTTGGGCTGCGTGAGCCCTGGTACAACTTCCGGGTTGGCCTGACGGTCAGCGCGTCCCAGGAATTGAACATCTATCGGGAAATCCCGACCCTGTTCCTGGCCAACGACCTGACCGGCAATTCCGAGCTGTGCTCGCTGTTCCTCCATGCCGATTTCCGCAGTGGTCTCAATGGCCGCATGCTGGCCAAGGCGCGGCTGTTGTTCATTGCCGAATTCCCACAGTTGTTCGGCAACAAGATCATCGCCGAGATGCGCGGCATGTCCGACGACAAGGGGCGTTCACCGTTCTGGGAAAGCCTGGGCCGGCACTTCTTCAAGATGGAATTCAGCCAGGCCGATTACCTCACCGGGGTGGGCAACAAGGCGTTCATCGCCGAGCTGATGCCCAAGTTTCCGCTGTACACCTGTTTCTTGTCCGAAGATGCCCGGGCCGTGATCGGCCAGGTTCATCCGGATACCGAACCTGCATTGTCGATGCTCAAGAGCGAAGGTTTCAGCTACCAGGGTTACGTCGACATCTTCGACGCCGGCCCAGCGGTGGAATGCGAAACCGGCAAGATCCGCGCGATTCGCGACAGCCAGGCGCTGGTGCTGGCCATCGGTACGCCGGGCGATGACGCCACGCCGTTCCTCATCCATAACCGCAAGCGCGAAGACTGCCGCATCACCGCTGCACCGGCGCGCTTTGCCGCCGGCACGCTGGTGGTCGATCCGCTGACCGCCAAACGTCTTCAACTCAACGCCGGCGATCAGGTACGTGCCGTCGCGCTGTCTGCTGCCCGGGAGTCGAAATAATGAACTCGCTGTACATCGCAGGAAGCTGGCTGGAAGGCCAGGGTGATCTCTTTGAGTCGTTGAACCCGGTGACCCAGCAGGTATTGTGGTCGGGCAACGGCGCCACGGCGGCACAAGTGGAGTCGGCGGTGCAGGCCGCGCGCCAGGCGTTCCCGGACTGGGCTCGGCGCTCGCTGGATGAACGCATCCAGGTGCTGGAAGCCTTTGCCGCTGCCCTGAAAAGCCACGCGGACGAACTGGCCCATTGCATCGGTGAAGAAACCGGCAAGCCGTTGTGGGAAGCGGCGACCGAAGTGACCAGCATGGTCAACAAAGTCGCCATTTCGGTGCAGAGCTACCGCGAGCGGACTGGCGAGAAGAGCGGCCCCCTGGGCGACGCCACCGCTGTGCTGCGCCACAAGCCCCACGGTGTGGTGGCGGTGTTCGGCCCCTACAACTTCCCTGGTCATTTGCCCAACGGCCACATCGTGCCAGCCCTGCTGGCCGGCAACAGCGTATTGTTCAAGCCGAGCGAACTGACGCCGAAAGTTGCCGAGCTGACGGTCAAGTGCTGGGTCGAGGCCGGTCTGCCGGCGGGCGTACTGAACCTGCTGCAAGGCGCGCGGGAGACGGGTATCGCCCTGGCGGCGAACCCAGGCATCGACGGGCTGTTCTTCACCGGCTCCAGCCGCACCGGCAATCTGTTGCATCAACAATTTTCCGGGCGTCCGGACAAGATCCTCGCGCTGGAAATGGGCGGTAACAACCCGCTGGTGGTGGATGAGGTGGCCGACGTCGATGCGGCGGTCTACACCATTATCCAGTCCGCTTTCATTTCCGCCGGGCAGCGCTGCACCTGTGCGCGCCGCCTGCTGGTGCCGGAAGGCGCCTGGGGCGATGCCTTGCTGGCGCGCCTGGTGGCGGTCAGCTCGACCCTTGAAGTCGGTGCCTTCGACCAGCAACCGGCGCCGTTCATGGGTTCGGTGATTTCCCTGGCCGCGGCGAAGGCGCTGATGGATGCGCAAAACCATTTGCTGGGCAAAGGCGCCGTGCCGCTGTTGAGCATGACCCAACCGCAGGCCCAGGCCGCATTGCTGACGCCGGGTATCCTGGACGTGACGGCCGTGGCCGAGCGTCCCGATGAAGAGCTGTTCGGGCCGTTGCTGCAAGTGATCCGCTACAAAGATTTCGCAGCGGCAATCGCCGAGGCCAACAATACGCAATATGGCCTGGCCGCCGGGTTGCTGTCCGATTCCCTGGAGCGTTACCAGCAGTTCTGGCTGCAAAGCCGCGCCGGTATCGTCAACTGGAACAAACAGCTGACCGGTGCCGCCAGCAGCGCGCCGTTCGGCGGTGTCGGCGCCTCGGGCAACCATCGCGCCAGCGCTTATTACGCGGCCGATTATTGCGCGTATCCGGTGGCTTCCCTGGAGACACCAAGCCTTGTGATGCCGGCTGCCCTGACCCCCGGCGTGCGCATGTCTTGAGACCGCCATCGCGGGCAAGCCTTGCTCCCACAGGAGTTATGCCAAATCTGTGAGAGCAAGCCTTGCTCCCACAGGAACTATGCAGAACCTGTGGGAGCAAGGCTTGCCCGCGATAGCCGCGACTCGGTTGTTATTGATGCCTATAAAAAAACAGATCCTCGTGGAGCCTCGCTGATGAAATCCTATGAAGTCAACTTTGACGGTCTAGTGGGGCCGACCCATAACTACGGCGGGCTCTCGTACGGCAACGTCGCGTCCCAGAGCAACAGCCAGCAGTCCTCCAACCCCAAGGAAGCGGCGTTGCAGGGCCTGGCGAAAATGAAAGCGTTGATGGACATGGGTTTCCAGCAAGGTGTGCTGGCGCCACAGGAACGCCCGGACGTGGCGGCCCTGCGTCGGTTGGGCTTTGCCGGTAGCGATGCCCAGGTCATCCAGCAGGCCGCGAAAGAAGCGATGCCGTTGCTGGTTGCCAGTTGCTCGGCCTCCAGCATGTGGGTGGCCAATGCCGCCACAGTCAGCCCGAGCGCCGACACGGCCGATGGCCGCGTGCATTTCACCGCCGCCAACCTGAACTGCAAATACCACCGCAGCATCGAACATCCGACCACCAGTCGAGTGCTGGGGGCGATGTTCGCCAACCAGCAACACTTCGCCCACCACGCCGCCTTGCCGGCGGTGGCGCAGTTCGGTGACGAAGGCGCGGCCAACCACACCCGTTTCTGCCGCGCCTACGGCGAGGCTGGTGTTGAATTCTTCGTGTTCGGTCGCAGTGCTTTTGACACCCGCTATCCCGCGCCGCAGAAATACCCGGCGCGCCAGACCCTCGAAGCTTCCCAGGCCGTTGCCCGTCTGCACGGGCTGAGGGAGGAGGGCGTGGTGTACGCCCAACAGAACCCATCGGTGATCGACCAGGGTGTGTTCCACAACGACGTGATCGCGGTGGGCAATGGCGAAGTGCTGTTCTATCACGAGGACGCGTTTCTCGAGACCGACAAGATGCTGGCCGAATTGAGCGGTAAACTCGCCAAGGTCGGTGGGAAATTTCAATCGGTGTGCGTGCCGCGTTCGGCGGTCACCGTCGATGATGCGGTACGTTCCTACCTGTTCAATAGCCAGTTACTGTCGCGTCCCGACGGTTCGATGCTGTTGATCGTGCCGGAAGAATGCCGTAGCAACGAACGTGTCTGGCAATACCTGCAGGGCCTGACGGGCACTGGCGGGGTGATTCGCGAAGTGAAGGTCTTCGACCTCAAGCAAAGCATGCAGAACGGTGGTGGCCCGGCTTGCTTGAGGTTGCGCGTGGCGCTCAATGAAACCGAGCTGGCGGCCGTCAACCCAGGGGTTATCATGACCGCGCCGCTGTACGATTCGCTGACCCAATGGGTCGAGCGGCACTACCGCGACCGCATGACCGAAAACGATCTGGCAGACCCGCAGTTGCTGCTCGAATGCCGTGCGGCACTGGATGAACTGACACAAATCCTTAAACTTGGCGCGGTTTATCCTTTCCAGATCAATTGAAAGCGCGCGCGACCTGACTACAGTCAAAGCAGGGCGCGTTGCCTTATCCCCAGACGAGAATGTAAAGACATGAGCGATACCCTGCAGCTGATCCTTGAAGACACCGACGGCACTCAACTGGAAACTTCCTGCACCCGCGTCGCGGTGATGTGGCAAGGCAAGGAATTGTGGATCCAGCAGGATGGCCGCGGTCAGTTGCTGATCGGCGTCGATGTCGAGGAAGGGGACGAGGAATACGCCAACCTGTTGTTGCGTCCATTGGCGACCAACCTGGTCAGCCTGCAACTGGAAATGGAACCAGCGGACGTCGGCGACGATGACCATGTCCATGGCCCGGATTGCGGCCACGACCATTAAGGAAACCGCGCTATGCTCGCCCTCGGCAAACTGCTTGAACTGACCCTCGCCGGCCGTGAACCGGCGGAGAAGACTCAACTGACTGTCGAAGGCGTACGGATGCGCTGGTTGAGCGAGGGCGCGCTGGAGGTCAAGCCGCCCGAAGCCCGGGACAACGGCCTGGACCTGCTGCTGTCGGCCGGTATCCACGGCAATGAAACCGCGCCTATCGAGCTGCTCGACCGCTTGCTGCATGACATCGCCCGTGGCCATTTGAAGCCGCGGGCACGCATTCTGTTCCTGTTCGGCAACCCCGAGGCCATCCGGCGCGGTGAGCGTTTCGTCGAACAGGACGTCAACCGCCTGTTCAATGGCCGCCACGAGCTGAGCGGCGGCCCCGAGGCGCTGCGGGCCTGCGAGCTGGAGCGATTGGCCGCCAGTTTCTTCAGCCGGCCAGAACGCAGTCGCTTGCATTACGACCTGCACACCGCCATCCGCGGCTCGAAGATCGAGCAATTCGCCCTCTACCCGTGGAAAGAAGGTCGCCAGCATTCACGCCGTGAGCTGGCACGCCTGCGTGCCGGGGGCATGGAGGCGGTGCTGCTGCAGAACAAGCCGTCCATTGTGTTCAGCGCCTACACCTACGACCAGCTCGGTGCCGAGTCCTTCACCCTGGAACTGGGCAAGGCCCGGCCATTCGGGCAGAACGACGGCGTCAACGTCAGCCTGCTGGAAACCCGCCTGCAACAGATCATCGAGGGCAACGAGCCGGAGCTGGATGAGGGGCTCGATGGCCTGCAGCTGTTCAGCGTGGCCCGGGAAATCATCAAGCACAGCGACAGTTTCCGCCTGAACCTGCCAGCGGACATCGAGAACTTCTCGGAATTGGGGAAAGGCTACGTGCTGGCCGAAGACATCGCCCAGACCCGCTGGGTGATCGAAGAAGAGGGTGCCCGGATCATCTTTCCGAACCCCAAGGTCAAGAATGGCTTGCGGGCTGGCATCCTGATCGTGCCGGCGACCGATGAAAACCTGATCTAAAACCCACACCGAACTATTGTGGGAGCGAGCTTGCTCGCGATAGCGATGTATCAGTCAACATTAATGCAGGCTGAACCACCGCCATCGCGAGCAAGCTCGCTCCCACAGGTTTTTAGCGGCTTTTAGACCGCTACCGCCCGCTGCTCACTACGGCGCAACGCCCGGGTCTTGTGCAACGTATCGGCACAGGTCTTCGCTGCTTCCTGGCCCTTGTGCACGAAATGCTCGAAGAAGAACTTCTGATGTTCTTCCCCTGCATGAAAGTGATGGGGCGTGAGCACCACCGAGAACACCGGCACTTCGGTTTCCAGCTGGACCTGCATCAGGCCGCTGATCACGGATTGGGCGACGAACTCGTGACGGTAGATGCCACCGTCCACCACCAGGCCAGCGGCGACGATGCCGGCGTAGCGGCCTGACTTGGCCAGCAGCTTGGCGTGCAGCGGAATCTCGAAGGCACCGCCGACTTCGAAGAAGTCGATATCACTTTCCTGGTAACCCTGGATGATCATTTCGGCGACGAAACCTTTACGGCTCTGGTCGACGATTTCCTTGTGCCAGCAGGCCTGGATGAACGCGACGCGCTCGCCCGGATGACTTTTGCTTTTGCTGTCGATTGCAGTGGGTTGCATATTCTGGTTCCTGTTTGTGTGAAAAACAGGGCGTCATGAATCGAAGGGGATTCGAGGGTACGCCGCGCACGGACAGTCGCAGTCGGCCCTTGGGTATCAATCCCGTTCTCTCTTCATCCGGACTATGACCGTCGGCCCCGGAATCACACCGGGTCTGCTGACCTTGTCGCTACACCCCAAAAACTGGTGCACCACCAAGCGCTCGCGGGCTATGCACGTTGCGTGCAATTACCGCCGGTGGGGAATTACACCCCGCCCTGAGAACGTTTTGCCGCCACGCTTTGTGACGGCGGGCAATTTTTAACACATAACCCCTTGTGGGAGCGAGCTTGCTCGCGATGGCGGTGGATCAGCTTGCATCGCTGCTGAATGTGCCGCCGTCATCGCGAGCAAGCTCGCTCCAACAGGGGTTTTGAATAATCTGTTGGTTCGTGTCGTCCTGGGCTTGATTATTCCTCGCCATGACCGCAGTAATTGCCCTTCGAAAGGGATTTCCCTCCACTTGAGCCCGAGGCCAGATTCATGAGTGTTATCGATCTTCGCAGCGATACGGTCACCCAACCTACCGCCGGCATGCTGGATGCCATGGCCAGCGCGCCTACCGGCGACGATGTGTATGGGGAAGACCCGACCGTCAATCGCCTCGAGGCCGAACTGGCCGCGCGCCTGGGGTTTGCCGCAGCGCTGTTCGTGCCCACGGGGACCATGAGCAACCTGTTGGGCTTGATGGCCCACTGCGAGCGCGGCGACGAATACATCGTCGGCCAGCAGGCCCACACCTACAAATACGAAGGCGGCGGTGCGGCCGTGCTCGGTTCGATCCAGCCCCAGCCCCTTGAAGTGCAGGCGGACGGTTCCCTGGACCTGGCGCATGTCGCCGCGGCGATCAAACCCGATGATTTCCACTTTGCCCGCACCCGCCTGCTGGCCTTGGAAAACACCATGCAGGGCAAGGTGCTGCCACTGGAATACCTGGCCCGGGCCCGGCGTTTCACCCAGGAACATGGCCTGGCCCTGCACTTGGACGGGGCGCGGTTGTACAACGCTGCGGTCAAGCTGAATGTCGATGCCCATGAGATCACGCAGTACTTCGATTCGGTGTCGGTGTGCTTGTCCAAGGGCCTCGGCGCGCCGGTGGGCTCGGTCTTGTGTGGCAGCGCCGAACTGATCGGCAAGGCCCGCCGGCTGCGCAAGATGGTCGGTGGCGGCATGCGCCAGGCGGGGATTCTCGCGGCGGCGGGGCTGTACGCCCTGGAACATCAGGTCCAGCGCCTGGCCGATGACCACGCCAATGCCCAGCGGCTCGCCGAGGGCTTGCGTGCGGCGGGTTATGAAGTCGAGCCGGTGCAGACCAACATGGTCTACGTGCAAATGGGCGAGCGGGCCGAGGCGATCAAGGCATTTGCCGATGAACGGGGCGTCAAGCTCAGCGCGGCGCCACGCCTGCGAATGGTGACGCACATGGACGTGAGCGCGGCGCAAATCGACCAGGTGGTCGCCACTTTCGTCGAATTTTCCCGCCACTGACCCGTCAACCGGGCCAATTGACAGTTTCTATCGCATAAACACGCTGTACCCCACGCGAAGGGCCGATATAATGCGGCCCTTTGCCGTTGCTTCGTCTGTTGACGTTTTGCACAGGCCTTTGGCCGCAGCCTCCGTGGAAGAACCTAATGAAAAGCGCAGAAATCCGTGAAGCCTTCCTTCGCTTCTTCGAAGAGCAAGGCCACACCCGAGTAGCCTCCAGCTCTTTGATTCCGGGCAACGACCCGACCCTGCTGTTCACCAACGCGGGGATGAACCAGTTCAAGGACTGCTTCCTGGGCCAGGAAAAACGTGCCTACACCCGTGCGGTGAGCAGCCAGAAGTGCGTGCGTGCAGGCGGCAAGCACAACGACCTGGAGAACGTCGGTTATACCGCTCGTCACCACACCTTCTTCGAAATGCTGGGTAACTTCAGCTTCGGTGACTATTTCAAGCGCGACGCCATCACCTTCGCCTGGACCTTCCTGACCTCCGACAAGTGGCTGAACCTGCCCAAGGAGAAGCTCTGGGTAACGGTCTACGCCACTGACGACGAAGCCTATGACATCTGGACCAAAGAGGTCGGTGTCCCGGCTGAGCGCATGGTGCGCATCGGCGACAACAAAGGCGCGCCTTACGCCTCCGATAACTTCTGGACCATGGGTGACACCGGCCCATGCGGCCCGTGCACCGAGATTTTCTACGATCACGGCGCCGACATCTGGGGCGGCCCACCCGGCTCGCCGGAAGAAGATGGCGACCGCTACATCGAGATCTGGAACAACGTGTTCATGCAGTTCAACCGCACCGCCGATGGCGTGTTGCATCCGCTGCCAGCGCCGTCGGTCGACACCGGCATGGGCCTGGAGCGGATCAGTGCGGTGCTGCAGCACGTTCACTCCAACTACGAAATCGACCTGTTCCAGAGCCTGCTGAGCGCGTCGGCCCAGGCCATCGGTTGCACCAACGACAACCAGGCGTCGCTCAAAGTGGTGGCCGACCACATCCGTTCCTGCGGTTTCCTGATTGCCGACGGTGTGCTGCCTTCCAACGAAGGTCGCGGTTATGTGCTACGTCGGATCATCCGTCGCGCCTGCCGTCACGGCAACAAGCTGGGCGCCAAGGGCAGCTTCTTCTATCAGATCGTCGCGGCATTGGCGGCCGAGATGGGCGAAGCCTTCCCGGAGCTCAAATCCCAGCAGGCGCACATCGAGCGCGTGCTCAAGGCTGAAGAAGAACAATTCGCCAAGACCCTGGAGCAAGGCCTGAAGATCCTCGAGCAGGACCTGGCCGAGCTCAAGGGCAACGTGGTCCCGGGCGATGTGGTGTTCAAGCTGTACGACACCTACGGTTTCCCGATGGACCTGACTGGCGACATCGCCCGCGAGCGCAACCTGACCCTCGACGAGGAAGGTTTCGAGCGCGAGATGGACGCCCAGCGGGTGCGTGCGCGTTCCGCCAGTTCCTTCGGCATGGACTACAACAGCCTGGTCAAGGTTGACGTGGCCACCGAGTTCACCGGTTATGCAGGCACCACCGGTTCGGCCAAGATCGTTGCCATTTATAAGGACGGGCAATCGGTCGACATCCTGAGCGAAGGCCAGGAAGGCGTGATCGTGCTGGACAAGACCCCGTTCTACGCCGAATCCGGCGGCCAGATCGGCGACAGCGGTTACCTGCAGGCCGGCAGTTCGCGTTTCGACGTGCGTGACACCACCAAGACCGGCGGTGCCTTCCTGCACCACGGCGTGCTGGCTTCGGGCAGCCTGATGATCGCCGCCCCGGTGGCCGCCCATGTCGACGCCGATGTTCGACATGCCACGTCGCTGAACCACTCCGCCACGCACTTGCTGCACGCCGCGTTGCGCCAGGTGCTGGGCGAGCATGTCCAGCAGAAGGGTTCGTTGGTGGACAGTCAGCGCCTGCGCTTCGACTTCAGCCATTTCGAAGCCATCAAGCCTGAGCAGCTCAAGGCGCTGGAAGAGATCGTCAACGCCGAGATTCGCAAGAACTCCCCGGTGGAAACCGAAGAAACCGACATCGAGACTGCCAAGCGCAAGGGCGCGATGGCGTTGTTCGGCGAGAAATACGGCGACAGCGTGCGTGTGCTGAGCATGGGCGACTTCTCCGTTGAACTGTGCGGTGGCATCCACGCCAACCGCACCGGTGACATCGGACTGATGAAAATCATCAGCGAAGGTGGCGTGGCATCCGGCGTGCGCCGGATCGAAGCGGTCACCGGCGCGGCGGCCTTGGCCTACCTCAACGCGGCCGAAGAACAACTCAAGGAAGCGGCAACCCTGATCAAGGGCAGCCGCGACAACCTGATCGACAAGCTGTCGGCTGTGCTGGAGCGCAACCGCCTGCTGGAGAAGCAGCTCGAGCAGTTGCAGGCCAAGGCCGCCAGCGCCGCGGGCGACGATCTGTCGGCCCAGGCCGTGGACGTCAAGGGCGTGAAAGTGCTGGCCGTGCGTCTGGACGGCCAGGATGGCAAGGCGCTGCTGGCGCTGGTCGATCAACTGAAAAACAAACTCGGCCGCGCAGTGATCCTGCTCGGCAGTGTCCATGAGGAAAAGGTCGTTCTCGTCGCAGGCGTGACCAAAGACCTGACTGGCCAACTCAAAGCCGGTGATTTGATGAAGCAAGCCGCTGCGGCAGTGGGCGGCAAGGGCGGTGGTCGTCCGGACATGGCGCAAGGCGGTGGTACCGACGTCGGCGCACTGGACGCAGCACTGGCCCAGACCGTTGCATTTGTAGAGCAGGGTATTTAAGGCAGCGTCGCGGGCTCGTGGTCTAGTCACGGGCCCGACCGCTGTTGAGTGATTATTGGGCGCCCTTCATGGGCAGAGGCGGCTTTGAAATGGCTTTGATCGTACAGAAATTTGGAGGCACCTCGGTCGGCACTGTCGAGAGAATCGAACAAGTCGCCGACAAGGTTAAGAAATTCCGCGAGGCGGGCGATGACCTGGTGGTTGTGCTGTCGGCAATGAGCGGCGAGACCAACCGTCTGATCGATCTGGCCAAGCAAATCAGCGGCGATCAGCAACCGGTTCCGCGGGAACTGGACGTGATCGTTTCCACCGGCGAGCAGGTGACCATCGCCTTGCTGGCCATGGCGCTGATCAAGCGTGGCGTGCCAGCGGTGTCCTACACCGGCAACCAGGTGCGTATCCTGACGGACAGCGCGCACAACAAAGCGCGTATTCTGCAGATCGACGACCAGAAGATTCGCGGCGACCTGAAGGCTGGCCGTGTCGTGGTGGTCGCCGGTTTCCAGGGTGTGGACGAGCAGGGCAACATCACCACCCTCGGCCGTGGTGGTTCCGACACCACGGGCGTAGCGCTGGCAGCAGCCCTCAAGGCTGACGAATGCCAGATTTACACCGATGTGGATGGTGTCTACACCACTGATCCACGCGTGGTGCCTGTGGCCCAGCGCCTGGACAAGATCACGTTCGAAGAGATGCTGGAAATGGCCAGCCTCGGTTCGAAGGTGTTGCAGATCCGGGCGGTCGAATTCGCCGGCAAGTACAACGTTCCGCTGCGCGTTCTGCACAGCTTCAAAGAGGGTCCGGGCACCCTCATTACTATTGATGAAGAGGAATCCATGGAACAGCCGATCATTTCCGGCATCGCTTTCAACCGCGATGAAGCCAAGCTGACCATCCGTGGCGTGCCAGACACCCCCGGCGTGGCGTTCAAGATTCTCGGCCCGATCAGTGCCGCGAACATCGAAGTCGACATGATCGTGCAGAACGTCTCGCACGATAACACCACAGACTTCACCTTCACCGTGCACCGCAACGACTACCAGTCTGCCGAAGCGATACTGAAAAAAACCGCTGGCGAGATCGGTGCCCGTGAAGTGGTGGGCGATACCAAGATCGCCAAGGTCTCGATCGTCGGTGTCGGCATGCGCTCCCACGCAGGCGTGGCCAGCCGCATGTTCGAATCCCTGGCCAAGGAAAGCATCAACATCCAGATGATCTCTACCTCGGAAATCAAGGTTTCCGTGGTGATCGAAGAGAAATACCTGGAACTGGCCGTGCGCGCCCTGCACACGGCTTTCGAACTCGACGCTCCTGCCCAGCCGGGCGAATAAAGCGTTGTCTGGAGGGCGCGGCTGGACCGCGCCCTTTGTTTTTCTGAATGGCGCGTCCCAAAACTGTTCTTTTGCCCGCGCTGGTCAATACTAGGCCTGTAGGCTTCGACCGTTTCGGTTGTAGGTCCAACGCCTTTTTTTTGCAGACTGTTGTCCCTTAAGTGAATTGCGTGAGGAGAAAGGTATGCTGATTCTGACCCGTCGGTGTGCAGAAAGCCTGATTATTGGCGATGGCGAAATCACCGTGACCGTGCTCGGCGTCAAAGGAAACCAAGTGCGTATCGGCGTCAATGCCCCGAAAGAGGTTGCTGTACACCGCGAGGAAATTTACCTGCGTATCAAGAAAGAGAAGGACGACGAACCAAGCCATTAATTTTTATCGATTTTTATGTTTGCAAACGGGGATGAAGGTGGTTAATATACGCCCCGTGTTGCGGAGAGCTGGCCGAGTGGCCGAAGGCGCTCCCCTGCTAAGGGAGTACACCTCAAAAGGGTGTCGGGGGTTCGAATCCCCCGTTCTCCGCCATTATTCGTTTAGTGCGTCAAAACCTGGCTTGTTCAGTAAGTGATTGAAATTACTGAAAAAAGCGCTTTACAAAAGGAATTGACGACCTATAATGCGCGGCAACAAATGCACTCGTAGCTCAGCTGGATAGAGTACTCGGCTACGAACCGAGCGGTCACAGGTTCGAATCCTGTCGAGTGCACCATTTAAGAGTTGTTTGCAGCAATGCAAATAACTTGGCTTCAACCAGTTGTGATCTGGTATAAAACCACAATCTGCACTCGTAGCTCAGCTGGATAGAGTACTCGGCTACGAACCGAGCGGTCACAGGTTCGAATCCTGTCGAGTGCACCAAACACCAAAAAGCCCGCGTTTAACGCGGGCTTTTTGCTGTCTACGATTTGCCTTTCACGCATCCCCTCTCATCGAACACGACCTCTGCGCTGCGACCTTTCCTCGCCTTGTAGGTATACCGCGTGCTCGAATTCCGAACTTTGATCGAGTCTGGCTTGCCCAGGGCGCTCTCTACGTCCTGTTGGCTCATGCCGGTGATGATGCGTCGGTCCAGGATGGCGTCGCGGCGTTGCCTGGCGTCGATTAGGTTCCCGCAGCGGTCCTGGAACTGGCCAACCACGGTCGGTTCCTTGCGCGTGGTTTTATTGCCGGATGTTTGCCCGCGCTCCGCTTCAGGCAGCATTGCCTCGGTCGTCGGTTTGATTGTCGGTTCGGTCGAACCTGGGCGGTACGGATGGATCTGTTGTAGCGACAGGGCTTCTCCCGGGCCGCAGCTCAGGGTGGTGAATGTCACGTGCCCTGCGATGTTTTCGCAGCGATGCACGGTCTGCCCGGCAGCCCACAAAGGCAGGCAGGGCAAGCAGGCGAGCAGGAACAGGCAGTGGTTTGGATGCATCCGATCGTCCTCCTTGACGGTGCAGAAGAGAAGGGTAGTCGCTGCATTTGCGCCGCGGCGTGTGTTTTCTTTTCTGGATAAGTCGTCGTAAAGGAACAGGTTCAGCCTGTGTTCAGGTTTGTCTCGCAAGCGCTTGTTCTTGCCATGATTTTTTAGCGTTTTAAAGCGTCAAGCGGTGTATGATTGCGCCCGTCAGCCCCGCCGGGGCTTTGGAATATCTCCATGGACTTACCCAGTAGTTACTCAATATTTAGTTTTGCCAATCATGAATTGACTGATTGATCCTTCCGGCGTGCTCCACTGCTGGGAGTGGAGTTCGCCTATGACCCAAGTAGATGTAAAAAAAACGCAGGAAAGCCTTCAGGATCGCCTCGCTCAAGTTGTTGAGCTGCTGCAGCGCCAGCGGGTCGTCGAAGACCTGACGCATCGCCAGGAAGGTCCGCATCATGACCGGGTCGAGAACCTGGTCCACCGGCAGAATCTCGTTGAGCTGCAACGCAAGCTCGATGATCTGCACTCCGCCGACGTCGCCTACATTCTTGAAGCCTTGCCACTGGAAGAGCGTCTGACGGTCTGGCAGTTGGTCAAGGCTGATCGCGACGGTGACATCCTGCTCGAAGTGTCGGACTCGGTTCGGGAAACCCTGATCGCCGACATGGATGATCACGAGTTGCTGGCGGCGGCCAAGGAAATGGACGCCGACGAACTCGCCGACCTTGCGCCCGAACTGCCGCGGGACGTTGTCCACGAACTGATGGAAGCCCTCGACGGCCAGCAGCGTGAGCGTGTGCGCTCGGCGTTGTCCTACGACGAGGAGCAGGTCGGTGCGCTGATGGACTTCGAGATGGTGACGATCCGAGAGGACGTCAGCCTTGAAGTGGTATTGCGCTACCTGCGTCGCCTCAAGGAGCTGCCGGGGCATACCGACAAGCTTTTCGTGGTCGACTACGACGGCGTACTCAAGGGCGTTCTGCCCATCAAGCGTTTGCTCGTCAACGATCCGGAAAAACAGGTGGCCGAGGTCATGGCCAGCGATCCGGTGAGCTTTCACCCGGACGAAGACGCCTATGATGCGGCCCAGGCGTTCGAACGTTATGACTTGATTTCGGCGCCGGTGGTCGACAAGAACGGCAAGCTGATCGGTCGTCTGACCATCGATGAAATGGTCGACTTGATTCGTGAGGAAAGCGAAAGCGAAGTCCTCAACATGGCCGGTCTGCGCGAAGAAGAAGACATCTTCGCCTCGGTCTGGAAATCCCTGCGTAACCGCTGGGCCTGGTTGGCGATCAATCTGATCACGGCGTTTGTTGCTTCCCGGGTCATCGGGCTGTTCGAAGGCTCCATCGAGAAGCTGGTGGCACTCGCGGCGCTGATGCCCATCGTCGCCGGTATCGGTGGCAACTCTGGCAACCAGACCATCACCATGATCGTCCGTGCCATGGCGCTGGACCAGGTCAGTACCGGCAATACATCGCGATTGATGCGCAAGGAACTGGCTGTGTCCTTGATCAACGGTGTGATTTGGGGTGGTGTGATTGGCGTGGTGGCTTATCTGCTCTATGGCAGCTGGTCGCTGGGGGTGGTCATGACGGCCGCGATGACGCTCAATCTGTTGTTGGCGGCATTGATGGGGGTCCTGATCCCCATGACCCTGGCCCGCATGGGGCGTGACCCTGCCATGGGCGCCAGTGTCATGATCACTGCCGTGACTGACAGTGGTGGGTTTTTCATCTTCCTGGGGTTGGCGACGATTTTCCTGCTCTGAAGTCGCTCATCGAAAAAACCGCCTGTTTGGCGTAATACTGTCCACATAGAAAAAACGGCGCTTCTTTCAGAAATGGGAAGCGCCGTTTTTTTTGCGCTTCTTTTGGATTGCGGGGCGTCAAGACTAAAGACAAGAGCAGCTGGCAGGTCCAGCCTCTATGCAACTGCACCACCGCTATCGCGAGCAAGCTCGCTCCCACATTGGATCTCCCACATTGGATCTTTGGCAGGCACAAAATCCGTGTGCACCGCAAAATCTGTGGGAGCGAGCTTGCTCGCGATGACGCCGGCACATCCAACATCACCACAAACTGACCCTCCGCTATCGTGCGAGCAAGCTCGCTCCCACAGGAGAAACGCGATCACCAAAGAGCCAGGTCGGCTACAAGGCCGCCTCGCGGTGGACGTTGATTTCGGCGCCCCGTTACCGCAGCAATGGATATACACACCAACCCTGCTCTTCACAAAATCCCCCACGCATCACTGCATCAACGCCAGTCGTACAGCCAGTAACACAAAGGCTGCCGAGAACAGGCGGCGCAACCACTGCAACACGGATGGACGTTCCAGAACATGGCGGCGCATCGATGCGCAGAGCACGCCATAGATGACGAAGACGGCAAAGGTGATCGCCATGAAGATGAAGCTCAGTTGCAGCATGCGCCACATGGCATCCGTTTCTCCTGGCGCGAGAAATTGCGGTAGAAAGGCCAGGAAAAAAATCGACAGCTTTGGATTCAGCAGGTTGAGCAAAATGCCCGAAAAAATCACCGCGTCATTCGAGCGCGGAGTCTTGTGCGGATCAATATGCAATGCCCCGTGGCTCTGGAGCGTGCTCCATGCCATCCACAGCAGGTAAGCGACGCCCAGGTACTTGGTGATCTCGAAAGCCAGTGGGCTGGTGTGCAGCAGTGCCGCGAGGCCCGTGATGGCTGCCAGCATGTGCGGCACGATCCCCAGGGTACAACTCAATGCCGCTACCACACTCGCGCGCCAGCCCCGGGCCAGGCCGGCTGCAACCGTATAGACCACGCCAGTACCAGGCGAAGCCGCCACGATCAGGGAAGTGACAAAAAATTCGAGGTTCATGCGACGCCGACCTTGGCAGTTATGGAGTCTCCAGCCTGCCTGTGATGAGGAGGAGCATCTTGAACGAAATTGCGGGTCGCTACGGGTGCCCTTGCCGGGCGTACATGCCGGGTGAGAATCCAAAGCTGCGCACGAAGCATCGGGTCATATGGCTCTGATCGGCGAAACCGCTGGCCAGGGACGCATCGGCCAGCGGCATGCCAGCAGCGATCAGTTGTCGTGCCCGGTGGATACGTCGTTGCAGCAGATAGGCGTGGGGTGTCAAACCGGTCAGGCGGGTGAAGGCGCGTACCAGTTGAAAACGGCTTAAATCGGCCTCCCTGGCGAGCAGGGCAAGCGACATGGACGACTGCGGATCGTCGTCGATCAGGGCTTTTGCACGGTTTGCCGCGACCTCCGGCAAAGACGATACCGGTATGGAGCGATCCAGCAAATGTTCGAGCAAAAGCGCGAGCGTTTCTTCGATCTTGAGGTGATCGCCAAGCTCCTCGGCTTGAGCGACGGCTTGGTACAAAGTGCGGAACAATTCTGCCGCGCGCGGGCGCGGCAGTACCGGATAAGCGAATTCCTGGGCACAGATGCCCCCATCGTTCGCCATATCCTTGAATGCCTGCGCAATCAGTGGCGGGTCGAAATACAGCATCTGCCAACGACGTGTCCCGTTTCCGATGGGCGCGCCATCATGCACTTCGGCCGGATTGACCGAAATAAGGTCGCCGGCCGTCGCTTCTACCTGGCCTCGGCCGCTGGTTGAACGTTGCGCCCCGCGCACAAGCAAGCCAATGCCAAAATGTTCGTGCATATGCCGGACGAACGTTCGATCTGAATCGGCCTCGACGATTTCCACGCCCAGCCCTGGGATTCTTTGGATCTTGAATGCGTGACCTGTCATGCAGGCCTCCATGCCCATACTTTTTAGCGGATCAATTTAGCATTACTGCCATGGGGCAGCAGTGGTGTTGGTTCGCTGATGAGTGCTTGAAAAGCAGGCTTGGGCCAAATGCCAGGCAAAAAAAAGCCAGCACGAGGCTGGCTTGAGTATTTTGGGGACTATCAGGTCGCGTCTGCGGCCATTTCTGCGTCATGGGCAATCAGCGAAACGAGGGCGTTCTGCTGGCGATGGGAGAGTTGTCGGAAGCGTTGAAGCAGTTCGCGCTCATGCAATGACAGCTCTGGGCTGTCCAGGCGCATGCTCAACTCTTCACCCAACGCGCCTTCCTGAATAAGGCTTTGTTCAAGACGCGCGATGATTTCAGAGTTCATGCTGCGGTGATGATTGCGAGCCACTTCGGCAATGCGTTCCCGCATTCCGTCTGGCAGACGTACGACGAACTTGTCAGCCGTACGGCTGGAATAAATTGCCTGTTTCAATGGGCGCATATATTTAACCGGTTAGTTCAGGGGAGCGGTTCTCGGGATTGGCCGCAGGATGTCGATAAGACAAGCTCCATTGCCAAATGTTCAACCTGAATTGTTAAGAGGCCCGCATCATGCCTCAAAATTGCCAGATCATTGGCGCCAATTCTGTGACAAATTCTGATCCGGGTAAAGGCGTTCTGCCAGTACCCTTCATCAAAAAATGCGGACTGGTTGGTAAAAAACAACAGGTTCGCATCTGTGACCGTCGGATTGTGTCTATGTGCCATACCGTCTGGCGGATAACGGAAATGGACAAAAACGTGTGCCGTCCCTGTCTTGTACAGGATAGTGGCAAATTGCCGATTTACTAGGATAAGCGAACCAGGGCGGATGAATGGCGGCCAAAACTCGGCATCCGGGATCTGCCAGCCTTACAGGGAGTACTATTTGCCTACACTTAAAAAGCCATGGGCGACATGACAAACGCAGGGCAGGTCGTTAACATGCACGCCGTCCCGCGCACCGCGTATCTCGTGGTCGACTCGTGTCTCAGTAGCTCAATTGGATAGAGCATCCCCCTCCTAAGGGGAAGGTTGGCAGTTCGAACCTGCCCTGGGACACCATTATAAACAATGGGTTAGCGAAATTGCCGCTGACTTTTCCTGCTTCCATCCCCATCCCCATCCCCGAACGATCAACTCCGGTCTGAGCGCGCCGTTCAGGCCTTGCACGGCCATTTCACCCCTCAATGCTGTGACCGATTCCCCATTTCTAGCCATTTGTATCGAGGATATTTCGGTAATGCGAAACTTTCTTTCCCCTCGGCTATCTGACCGTCTCGGTACGTTGTAGGACTTTTCCTTCGTTTTCGATGGAGTTCGTACCTCTTTTATCTATGTCAGCGCCAATGCCGCGTCCGGCGGGCGTGACCCACCGTGTCTTTGATTCAGGCCACAAGGATGTGACATGCACCCAGCCGCACCCTGCCGAACGCGTAAACCGAGCAATACTCGCCGTTGTGTTGACGGAACCCGTTCATCTGCACAAAACGCCAAGTCTCTCGCGCTGCTGTTGATGACAGCGTGGATGACGGGTGCGTGGAGCGCTGCGCAGGCGGCTGGGCCTGAAGAAGAACTGCTGCGCCAGCAAGAGCGCGAACGGGTGTTGAGGGAGCAGTTGGAACCCCGGCCGGATGTGCGCCTGCAGGCGGCCCCTGTGGCTGAGGGTGTCGATCGCTTGCCCGCCAAGGAAAGTCCCTGCTTTGCCATCAATGACATCCGTCTGATTGGCGAGGCGTCGGAGAAATTCCAGTGGGCGTTGCGCGCTGCCAACCCCAAGGATGACCCTGCCATCGGTCGTTGCCTCGGCGGTGGCGGGATCAATCTGACGATGAAGCGCATGCAGAACGCGATCATCGAGGCCGGCTACGTCACCACTCGCGTGCTCGCCGAAGCCCAGGACTTGAACAGCGGGGTTCTGGTCTTGACCCTGGTGCCGGGGCGCATTCGCGAGATTCGTTTCGAAGAGGGCACCAGCTCCCGCGCCAATGCCTGGAACGCGATGCCGGCCAATCCTGGCGATCTGCTCAACTTGCGCGACATCGAGCAGGCGCTGGAAAACTTCAAACGTGTGCCGACCGCCGAAGCCGATATCAAGATCGCGCCGGCCCGTGCCGTCGACGCCAAACCCGGTGAGAGCGACGTGGTGATCGCCTGGAGCCAGCGGTTCCCCGCCCGTGTGAGCCTGTCGGTGGACAATTCGGGCAGCAAGACCACCGGTAAATACCAGGGCAACGTGTCGCTGTCATTGGACAACCTGCTCTCGCTCAACGATTTGCTCTACGCCAGCGTCAACCATGACTTGGGCGGGGGCGAGTCCGGGCACCGTGGCTCCGATGGCCGCACGCTGCATTATTCGCTGCCGTTCGGCTACTGGCAGGTGGGGTTCACCAGCAGTGAATACAACTACGAACAGTCCGTCGCCGGCACCAACCAGACCTATCAGTACCGGGGCGAGAGTCGTAACAACGAGTTGCGTCTGTCCCGCCTGCTGTACCGCGACGCTGTTCGCAAGACCACCGCCTGGGGCAGCCTCTGGACGCGTTCGTCGGAGAACTTCATCGACGACACCGAAGTCGGCAACCAGAAACGCCGCATGGCCGGCTGGCAGTTGGGGTTGGATCATCGAGAGTTCATTGGCGCTTCGATTCTTGACCTGGGTGTCGCCTATCGTCGCGGCACCGGTGCCCACGACTCGCTCAGGGCACCCGAGGAAGATTTTGATGCCGGCACGTCGCGCTCGCAAATCATCACCGCCGACGCCCAACTGCAGGTGCCATTTCAGCTTGGCGATCAGCGACTGCGCTACATCGGCGGCTGGCGTGCGCAATGGAACCGGACGCCGTTGGTGCCCCAGGATCGTTTCTCGATTGGCGGGCGCTACAGCGTGCGGGGCTTCGATGGTGAAAACATTCTTTCCGCCGACCGTGGCTGGACCCTGCGCAACGAGGTCGGCCTGTCCTTGGGGCAGGCCGGCCAGGAGCTCTACACCGGTATCGACTATGGCGAAGTCAGCGGTCAATCCAGTGAGTTCCTGATCGGCTAGCGCCTGGCAGGGGCCGTGGTGGGCATTCGCGGTGGTTACAAGGGCCTGTCCTATGACTGGTCGGTGGGCACGCCGTTGAAGAAACCCGATGGTTTCGAGACGGCCAACGTGACCAGCGCCTTCACCGTCATCTGGTCATTCTGAGGTGATCCCATGCTGTTCGAGACGCTAGACATTATCGCCCCCGGCCTGATCGATGAACCCTGGAGCGAAGCCGCGGTGTTCGGCTCTGCCACTTGGTTGTGGATGCATTCCAAGGCCCATCGCGATGCGCCGTTGCACACCTTGCCGACGCTGCTGCTGCCGGCCCTCAAGCATCGCCAATTCGTGCTCGGCTCCGAGCACGGCAAGCCGGTGTTCTACCTGTCCTGGCTCAACCTCGACGAGGCGGCAGAGCAACGTTACCTGCGCCAGTCGCCGCTGGCGCTGACCCAAGACGACTGGAACAGCGGCGAGCGCCTCTGGCTCAACGACTGGGTCGCTCCCTTTGGTCACACGGCGGCATTGAGCCGCTTGTTGCAACGTCACCTTTTCATCGATCGCTGCGCCCGTGCGCTCTATCACCGAGGCGATGAGCGCGGCCTGCGGGTCAAGACATTCCAAGGGATCGGGGTCATTCCCGAACAGGCCCAGGCCTGGTTCGCCGCCCACCCACTGGCAATCGAAGCGTAACTCCAACCACTGGTCGTGCGGGCTGGCTCCGCAAATGGAATTGCTATGAACAAGCATCTGTACCGAATCGTTTTCAACAAGGCCCGCGTACTGCTGATGGTCGTGGCCGAGAACGTCACCAGCCAAGTCAAGGCGCCGGGGACCCGCTCCGGGCCGACGACGAGCGCAGCGGCTTGCACGGCGACACTCGGGGCGTTGCGCTTTGCCTTGATGACCGCGATTGGCCTGGTGTCCTTGAGCGTGGCGCCGGCCTGGGCTGGAACCATCGTCGCCGATCCTGGCGCTCCGGCCGGCCAGCAACCCATGGTGATACAAAGCGCCAACGGCACGCCGCAGGTCAATATCCAGCCCCCCAGCGCCGGCGGTGTCTCGCGCAACACTTACAACCAGTTCGACGTCGATAGCCGGGGGGTGATCCTCAACAACGGCACGGGCAATAGCCAGACGAAACTGGGCGGTTGGATCGAAGGCAACCCGATGTTGGGCAATGGCGGCGCGCGGGTCATCCTCAACGAAGTCAACGCCAGCAATCCCAGTCAACTGCGCGGTTACGTCGAAGTCGCCGGCCAGCGCGCCGAAGTGGTGATCGCCAACCCGGCCGGCATCACCTGCAACGGTTGCGGCTTCATCAACGCCGACCGGGCCACCCTCAGCACCGGCCGGGCGCAGTTGGAGAACGGTCGCATCACCGGCTACACCGTGCAGGGCGGCACCATCAATATCGAAGGCAAAGGCCTGGATGCCCGCGAGACCGACTACACGGACCTGATTGCCCGCTCGGTGCAGGTCAACGCCGGGGTGTGAGCCAACGACTTGAAGGTCACCGCCGGACGTAATCAGGTCAATGCCGACAACACCCAGGCCACGCTGCTGCCAGGCACCGAGGGAGACAAACCCACCGTTGCCATCGACGTTGCCAAGCTCGGCGGCATGTATGCCGGGAAGATCATGCTGGTGGGCACCGAATCCGGCGTGGGTGTGCGCAACGCCGGGCAGATCGGTGCCATGGCTGGCGAGGTCGTGATCAGCGCCGACGGCAAATTGCAAAACCAGGGTGCGATCAGCAGTGCTACAGCGACCCGAATCAATGCCGCCAGTGTTGAAAACAGCGGCACACTCTACGCCAAGGGCGACCTGGGCCTCGACAGTACCGGTGACATCGACAACAGCGGCACCGTTGCCAGCCAGAACCACACGACACTGACCGCCAAGAACATTCGCAGCACCACGGCCTCGAGCCTGGCGGCGGGCGTCGGGGCGGACGGCAAGTTGGGCAGCAGCGGCAACCTCGCGTTACGGGCCACCACGGTCAAGGCGCAATGCCAGAACCTTGCCGGCGGCGATGTCAGCGTCGAGGCCGCTGACCTGGACCTGAGCAGCAGCCAGACCCTGGGTCAAAACGTCACCCTGACGGCCAGCGGCGGCGATGCCAACCTCAGTGGCAGTCAAGTCGATGCGACCCAGGTGCTGACTGCCAAAGCGACCAATACCCTGCGCACCAATGGGGCCAAGGTCACCGCTGGCAACCTGCAATTGGGCGCGCGGGATGTTGCCAATGTCGGCGGTGAGCTGGTGCAGACCGGCACCGCCGACGCGTCGATCAAAGCCACTGCCACGCTCGACAACAGCGGTGGCCGTATTGCCTCCAACGGCAACAACCTGAAGCTTGGCGCCGATCGCCTCGACAACAGCAAGGGCAAGGTCGAGCACGCCGGCAAAGGTACCTTGGACATCCAGGCCACCCAGTTGGCTGGCAGCAAAGGCACCCTGGCGAGCAATGGCACATTGAGCGTCAAGGCCCGCGAGGTGGTGGTCGATGATGGCCTGACCCAAGGCCAACAGATCACGCTCGACACCACGACCCTGTCCAACCAGTGCGGACGCATTCTCCAGACCGGCGCGCAGCCCTTGCAGGTCACCGCCCGTGAACGCTTCGACAATCAGGCCGGACAAGTCAGCAGTCCAGGGGCGGTGGTCCTGAAGGTCGGGACGTTTAACAACCAGGACGGCAAAGTCCTCGCCACCGATAACGGTGCGTTGACCGTCACGGCCGACAAAGAGGTCAATAACGACGGCGGGACGCTGGCCGCCAGCGGGACGACAAAGGTCAGCGGCGAGGCGCTGGATAACACCCAAGGCACCGTGAGTGCTGGCGGTGAGCTGTACGCGACGTTCGACCGCTTGAACAATATCGGCGGCACGCTCGCCGCCACCCAGCGCATGGAAATCATCGCCGGGCAGTTGAACAACACCAACGGCGTGCTGGGCTCGGTGAAGTCCGGCTTGCTGGTCAGCGTCTCGGCCGATGCATTGAACAACAGCGGCGGGCGTCTTGAAGCGCTGGGCGATATCGATCTGTCGGCCCAGGGCCTGAATAACCAGGGCGGGGTGATCAGTGGCCAGGCCCTGGACCTGGACAGCCACGGCCTGCTGATGGACAACAGCCAGGGCACGTTGAATGCCGGTGCGACCCTCGATCTGCGCAGCGGTGAACTGCGCAACGCGGCGGGCCTGATCCAGGCCAAGGGCAAGCTGTTCATCGACACCGACAGCCAGGCGCTGAACAACCTTCAGTCCGGCACCACCCAAGGCATCAGCGGCCAGGGTGCGGTGGAAATCCACAGCGCCCATTTCAACAACAGTGGCGGCTTCCTCGGCGCCAAAGGCGCGCTGGTGCTCAAGGCCACCGACCTTACCAACGGCAGCGGCGGCCAGATCATTGGCGAGAAAACCGTACGGGTCGAAGGTGCCCGGGTGGATAACCGCGGCGGTCAATTGCAAGGCCTCGGCGATGTCCAGTTGGTACTGGGGGATACGCTCAACAACCAGGGCGGACTGGTGCGCAGCGCGGGAACGCTGGGCGTGATTGCCGGCGTGCTCGACAACAGCGCCACCCAAGGTGCCAACCAGGGCCTTGAAGGGCGTGCCATGAGCCTGGCGCTCGACACCTTCGGCAACCAGGCCGGTGCCGTGCGCGCCGACCAAGGATTGTCCATCGGCGTCAGCCAAACGCTGGATAACCAGGGCGGCCTGATTTCCGCGGGAGCCGGCCTGACCATCACTGATCGCGATCCGGCGCAGCGTCGCCAGGCAGTGCACAACCTCGACGGGACCTTGCTCGCTGGCAGCCTGTTGTCCCTTAACGCGGCCTATTACGCAGGCACCGGTCGAGCCCTGAGCCTGGGCGACCTGACGTTCAGCCTGCAAAGTGGCCTGGACCTGAGTGGACAGATCCAGGCCAATAACAAGATCGACCTGAGCACCGAGGGCGCTTTCAACAACAGCGGAAAACTGTTGGCAGGCAATCTCCTGCTGGTGCGCTCGCAGACGCTGGACAACGCCGCCAGCGGCGAGATCAGCGCCGGCCAGGTTCGCCTGAGCATAAACGACAGCCTGACCAACCGTGGCCTGATCGACGGCCAGCAAGTGCGTGTGCAAGCGCTGTCGCTCAACAACCTGGGCACCGGACGTCTGTATGGTGATCGACTGGCGATCGCCACTTCGGCGCTGAGCAACCGTGATGAGAACGGCAGCGCCGCGACCATCGCCGCCCGTGAGTCGCTGGACATTGGTACCGGCACCCTGGATAACCGCGAGCAGGCGCTGATCTTCAGTGCCGGGGACCTCGCCATCGGTGGTGCGCTGAGTGCGACTGACAAGGCCCAGGACCGTGCTCAACTGCTGACCAACGCCAGTGCGACCATCGAAGCCCTCGGCAACCTGTCGCTCGATGTGCAAAACGTGCGCAACACCAACGAACATTTCAGCACCCAGCAAGTGGAAGTCAGCCGCACCGCCTTGCAGGAATTCCAGCTCAGCGGTTCGCCGAACCGCTACCAGGGCGACCAGATCTCCGTGAACAACGACGAGGTCCTTCACCTGACCACCCCAGAGGGGCGCAAAGACAACTGGAACCGCTACGACTACACCCGCGTGGTGCAGGAGACCCAGATCGCCACCTCGGCACCGGCGCAGATCCTGTCTGGTGGGACGATGCAGATCAACGCAGGGGATGTGCTCAACGACAAGAGCCGCATCATTGCCGGTGGGTTGTTGCAGGCCAACATTACCAGCCTGACCAACACCGAACTGACCGGCCAGCGCACCACTACCGACAGCGGCACCGTCAGCAATTTCTATCGCATCCAGCGCAAGGGCCGGGACCGTCAGGGAACGGCCGTCACGGCCTACACGCCAGCCCCCTTGATCCAGGACATCACCCTGCAGCCGACCGTGTTCGCCCAGAACGCCGCCGGCAACGGTACCGGCACCCAGATCAGCGCCCGCGCCACACAGGGCGTCGGCGAGCAGATAGCCGCCACGGGCACGGTCAGCGCCCCGGTCGGCAGAACCTATCAAGTGGCGCCTATCGTTCAGGTCGCGGCCCAGACCACCCTCAACAACAAGGGCGTGGCCGAGCAGATTCGCAGTGGCGGGCCATCCCTGGCCTTGCCGAACAACAGCCTGTTCACCACCAATCCGCAGAACACCAGCAGCTACCTGATCGAAACCGACCCGCGTTTTGCCAGCTATCGCACCTGGCTGTCGTCGGACTACATGTTGCAGCGCTTGCAAGTCGACCCAGCCCTGACGCAACAACGTCTGGGCGACGGCTTCTACGAACAGAAATTGATTCGTGAACAGATCGCGCAACTCACCGGCCGACGTTTCCTTGACGGCTACGCCAATGACGAAGCGCAATATCGTGCCCTGATCGACAACGCCGTGACCGTCGCCAGCCAATGGCAACTGGTGCCCGGCGTGGCCCTGACCTCCGAGCAGATGGCTCAGTTGACCAGTGACATCGTCTGGCTGGTGCAGAAGCAAGTCACCCTCGCCAATGGTGACACCCGCAACGTGCTGGTGCCGCAGGTGTACGTACGGGTCCAGGAAGGCGACCTCAACGGCTCCGGTGCCCTGATTGCCGGGCAGCAGTTGAGCCTGAACATCGCCGGCGACCTGGTCAACAGTGGCAGCCTGGCCGGGCGCAGTGTCATGGCGATCACCGCGCAGAACATCGAGAACCTCGGTGGGCGCATCCAGGCCGACAAGGTATCGCTCGCCGCGCGGGAAAACCTCAACAACCTCAACAACCTCGGCGGCCTGATCGGTGCCGTGGACAGCCTGTCGGTCAAGGCCGGGCAGGACATCAACGTCATCTCCAGCAGCCGGGACAGCAGCAGCGCCCAAGGCACCCGCACCAACCTGTCGCGGGTGGCCGGGCTGTTCGTCAGCGGTGCCCAGGGCACGATGGGGGTGAGCGCCGGCAACGACCTCAACCTCACCGGGGCCCAGGTGGTCAATGCCGGCAAAGGCGGCAGTACGTTGCTGGAGGCGGGCAAGAACATCAACCTGGCCACGGTCGGCGAAGCGCACGAACAAGCGCTGACCTGGAACAGCAGCAACTGGCGCAAGGACGCCAGCCAGACCGAAGTCGGCTCACAGGTCCAAGGACAGGGCGACGTGCGCTTGAGCGCCGGCCAAGACCTCAACGCCCGCGCCGCCCATGTCACCAGCGAACAAGGCGCGGTGTTTGCCGAGGCCAGGCGCGACGTCAACCTGACCGCCGGCCAGAACTACCAGTTCGCCGATGAAGCCCACAAGGTCAAGGGCAGCAACGGGATGTTCTCCAGCAAGACCACCACCACCCGCGACACCATCAGCCAGACCTCGGTCGAAGGCTCCACCCTGAGTGGCGAGCAGAGCTATGTGCAGGCCGGTCGCGACATCAACCTCAAGGGCAGCAACGTGGTGTCCACGACCCAGACGGTGCTGGTGGCGGACAACAACGTCAACATCGAAGCCGACACCGCCAGCAGCAGCGAACGCCATGACAAGTCCGTGAAGAAAAGCGGCCTGTTCAGCGGCGGTGGCATCGCCGTCACCCTGGGCAGCCAGCAACAAAGCGTCAAGGACCTCACCACCGAGCACACGGCCGTGGCCAGCACCGTCGGCTCGACCGCTGGCGATGTGTTGATCGAAGCGGGCAAGGGCTACCGTCAGGTGGGCAGCCAGGTGTCGGCGCCACAAGGCAACATCGACGTCACGGCGCAGACCATCGACGTCGTCGAGGCGCGCAACACCCGCGAGCGCGAGCGTGAAACCCTGTTCAAGCAGACCGGGTTCACCCTCACCGTGACCAACCCGGTGATCAGTGCGATCCAGACGTCCCAGCAAATGAAACGGGCGTCGGAGAAAACCGACGACGGGCGCATGAAGGCCCTGGCTGCCGCCACTGCCGTGCTGGCGGCCAACAATGCCGCCACTGCCGTGGCGATGGACCCGGGCGCGGTGGGCGGGATCAACATCAGCCTGTCGCTGGGCACCAAGAAGAACGAAAGCACCACCACCTACACCAGCGACAGCGCGGCTGGCTCGACCATGACCGCTGGCAACGACGTTCGCCTGCGCGCCACGGGAGCTGGCGCCGCGAGCGACATCACCGTGCAAGGCAGCGATATCAAGGCTGGCCGCAACGCCAGCCTGCTGGCGGACGGCGATATCAACCTGCTCGCCGCGCGCAATATCGACAAGCAGGAAACCGACAGCAAAGGCAGCAGCGCGAGCATCGGCATCGGCTTTTCCCTCGGTGCACGCAACGGCTTCACCCTGGACCTGGGTGCCTCCGGCAGCCGCGGCCAGGCGGATGGCGATGGGCTCACCCACACCAATACCCATGTCCAGGCGGGCAACCAGTTGTTGCTGTCCTCGGGCGGTGACACCAACCTCAAAGGCGCGGTGGCGAGCGGCAAACAGGTGTTGGCCGATATCGGCGGCGACCTGAACATCGAAAGCCTGCAAGACACCAACACCTACGTGGTCGATGAGAAGAGCCTGGGCGTTGGCATCAGCCTGTGCATTCCGCCGTTCTGCTTAGGCATGAGTTCGGTCAGCGGTGCCAGCGGCAGCTTCGGTGCCACCGATATCGACTCCAATTACGCCAGCGTCACCGAGCAATCGGGCATCAAGGCCGGGGACGACGGGTTCGACATTCGGGTGGGTGGCAACACCGACCTGGTCGGCGCTGTCATCGCCAGCAGCGACAAGGCCGTGCAGGACGGCAAGAATCGCCTGGTCACCGCCAGCCTCACCAGTCGCGACATCAAGAACAAGGCCGAGTACGACGCCAGCACCGTCAGCGTCGGCGGCGGCTATCGCGAAGTCGGCAAGGACCAGCAGGGCAACGCCACCAGCGGCGGCACGCAAACCCCTGGCACCGACCTGCCGAAGAACGACAACGACCTCAGCGCCACGATGCCGATCGCCATCAGTGCCAGCGACGACGCCAGCAGCGTCACCCGCAGCGGCATCAGTGGCGGCACCATCGTCATCAGCAACGACGCCGAGCAACAGAAGCGCACCGGCAAGAACGGCGAGCAAACTATCGCCAGCCTCAACCGCGATGTCTCCAGCGACCGCGACACCACCAACACGCTCAAGCCGATCTTCGACGAAGACGAAATCCGTGCCGGTTTCGAGATCGTCGGGGCGTTCGCCAACGAAGCCAGCACCTTGCTCGCCAACAAGGCCAAGGAAGTCGACCTCAAGCGCAAACAGGCCGAGGCGGCTCAGACAGCGGCCCTGGACCCCAACGCCAAACTCACCGACACCGAACGCCTGGCGCTGCTCGGCAACGCTCAGCGCCTGAACGCCGAAGCCAGCGGCATCGCCGACAAGTGGGGCGCGGGCGGTACCTACCGACAAATCACCACCGCCCTGGTGGGCGCGGCCAGCGGCAACATCAGCGGCGACAACAGTGCCTTCGTTCAAGGGCTGGTGGTCAATTACGTGCAGCAGCAAGGTGCCGGCTACATCGGCGACCTGGTGGCGGACGGCAAACTCACCGAAGGCTCGCCGCTGCACGCCGCCCTGCACGGCATCGTCGCCTGCGCGGGCGCCGCCGCCAGCAGCCAGAGCTGTGGCAGCGGTGCCGCAGGCGCGGCGGCGTCGAGCCTGCTCACCGGCCTGTTCTCCGAAGCCAGCCCCGATGAAAGCGAAGCCCAGCGTGAGGCCAAGCGCAACCTGATCGTCAGCATCGTCACCGGGCTGGCCGCCACCAGCTCCTCGCTCGACCCGGCTACCGCCACCAGCGCGGCCGGCGCTGCGGTGGACAACAACTGGCTGGCGACCCAGCAGTTGGTTCAGGCGGAGAAGGAGTACAGCGAGGCTGACCTGGTGGGCAAAGCTAAGGTGGTTGCCAAGTGGGCGTACATTTACCAAAAACAAGAAGTACTGACCCGATTCGGCATCGGCAAGGGCTTGGCGCAGGCGGGTTGGAGCGACGTCGAAGGGCTGGCGCAATTCCTCCTTAATCCGGTTGAAGGGATCAAAGGTATCAAAGCCTTGATCGAGGATCCCGAGGCGCGCCAGAGATTAGGCAACGCCATGGTCGATGACGCCAAAGCCAAAATCGCACGTATCGAAGACGCGCTGGAACACGGCGGCGACGAACGTGCCGTGCAACTGGGCGAGGATATTGGCGAACTGGTCTGGCAAGTCGGCACCATCGCCACGGGCGTGGGCACGGCGGCCAAGGGCGGCGTGGCGCTGGCGAAAACCGGGATCAAGGTGGGGGCCAAAGAGCTTGAAAAAATGGCCGATATGGCCAACATTGCTAAAGCTGAAGCCGCTGCTGGTAAGCCGATGCAGTGGAGCAGCGTGGAGGGGGCGTATAGCAAGAAACTTGAGGGGGGATATAGCCCTGGCACGACGACGGTTAATGGGAAGGTTGTCGAGAATGCGGGGGAGTACAATGTCGGTGCCAAAGGGGCAGGTACCACGCTGGAAACAACCAATCCGGTTGCTGTGAGTGGTAGCCGGGCCATCGATAAGGCACAGAGTTACGAAAGTGGTGTGCGTGGGATGTATGGGGATACTGCATTTGCTGAACGTAAATACACGGCAATTGTCGATGGGCAACGTGTCAACGGTGTCGCTGATGAAGTGGCAGTGATCGGCGGGAAACCCACAGCTATTGAAGCAAAATTTGTCGATGACTGGGCTAGTTCTATTCGGAACCCAGAAAGCCTGGCTGGCTTGAAGCCGTGGTCAGTAGCTGAACAGACGAAAATGGTAGATCAGGCGAAGAAATACTCATCTGCTTTCGATGGCGGTGTTATTTATCATACGAACAGCCGAGAGCTAGCTAGTTATTATTCGAAGGTATTTACCGGTGCCGGCGTCACAAATTTTAAATTTGTAATTACCCCGGCAACAAAGTGAGGTGTGAGATGAGTAGTGATCGGGAAACGTTAGAAAAAGTTCTGGGTGGGAAAATTGAGCAGTCGAACGCTCGAAATGTACCTGGTGTTACGGTTGTGGACGGGCAGCAAGTTGTTTATTTTTCGGACGATGGGAAAAACAAACTACGGAAACAATTTAATAACATTACCTGCTTTTCTGAGCCTCCGAATGCTGTTCGTGGAGGGGTAAATGATCGCGGGTGCAGAGTCACACCGCCCGAGGGACCTATTTTTCATGCGATTTCCTATCATGGTGATCTTGACGGTTGGAGAAAAGATATTGAGGCAGGCGCAATTGGCCTTGGTCTATTACTCGCCCAAATCAAAGGTGATCAATTGGTTATTTCCGATGGCCGCTCAATCCCTTTGTCAGATTGCAAAATAGAGTTTTCTTGATCATTGCTGATCCACAATACCGGCCTTGCGCCGGTGTTGTTTTATCGGTGTTAGCTTTTCTTTTCAATAAGGCAGGAGATTTGGTTTGCCGGGGGACAGAGACGGAATACAAAATTCTAGATAATATCGCTGACCAGTTGGGGGGAATACCTCCGTCAGAGGGGCCGTGAATATTCTTACGGAGAAAGCGGCTGGTACAAGCTGTCTAAATGTAGCTGAGCAGTTCAAGGCGAAGTACCCCATTATCACCGTTAATATTCTGGATAATCAGGGTGTTATGCTGCGCCCACCGAGGAAAACGCCCTAATGGAAGAGAGAGTAACTTATGGTGAGATTCGGGCTTGGTTTCTGGGTAGTTATTATAACTATTGCAGAGTCAAGCTCAGCCACCAATACCCATGGATTGAAGGTGAAAGTGAAGTAGGCTATGCCTATAGTGAGCTTGAAAACTCCTTTGATTTGCCTATTGAAAAATTAATGCTGGAGGTCCTGTCTCTTATTCTTTCGGCAGGCCGATCCTCGGAGAAAGTTCAGAAATATCATCAGGATGCTATCTCTGAATTGCTAAGGAAGATTGATCTTTCTTCTGTTTTGGAGGAGCTGCCTCCTGATGAAGCTGCAGAGCTTGTAGGTGATCTTAGAGTGTTAGGTTTTTATTGATAGGAAAGAACCGCAAAAAAAAGGGAGTGGTTTACTTAATTGCTCGGCTCTTAAGTTTATCTGCCCCTTTTCTCCCAGGAGGCGTGAAAGGATCAAGGGTATCCTAACGGCATTCCTTTAAGATTATGGGTTTTTCTCGGGAGAAGTAATGGAAGAAAAAGATATTGTTTCAGTCTTGAGTGAGCAGGGCTGGGTTTGTAGCAAGGATGAAGTTGGTGATTATTTTTGGGGAAAGGGGATAGATTTATTTGTTGGAAAGGAGAAAAGGGAACGGATTTATTTAATCGCTTCTTAAATAAAACCATCCCCTTTTTTCTAATGCTAGGGCAAGAATCCCATGAGTGCAGCAGATATAGAGCTATGTTTTTATGCGTGTCCTAACAGAGCTTTATCTATAGATCAGCGGCATGCTGAAGTCATGGATAGGATGTCTCGTATTGGTGCTCCTTTAGGGTTCGCAGGTCTTGAGCTTCCTGCCGTCCCGAGTTGCGGCGACGGGTTGATTGCTACCTATACTGTTAAGCTTCCCATCAGAGGGCTTCGGTTTGTGGGGGACTATGCGTATCGTGGTGATCGATACATATATGAGGATAGGGCCTCCTATGACGAGCACTTGCGTTTTGGATTTAAAATATCAAACAAGGCTGTTGATTATAAGCTTGTTGTGAATGAGTATTTGCCAAAAGTGATTGAGGCGTTTAAGGGGTATAAGGCTCATGTGTCCTATGATTTGTATGGTCTGTATTATCAAGGAGGGTTGAATGATGATAACTTGGCTTGCAATCGGTTGCGTGAGGATAAAACTATAGATGTTGATGGGCGTAACAATATTTATACGCTATTTCCTGCCCAGTTCTGGGATGCAGCCCTTTGTCAGCGTGCTCTAGGCTACGGCCCTGATGAAGTCATTGCGCGACTGCAAGGCAAATGTCGTATGGCGGTTCGGATGATGGATGGGGTTTATTTAGTTCTCAATGATGACCCGGACATGTCCTATGAAACCTTTGTGGAAATGAATGAACAGATCAAGCCGATCTTGGGGCTGGTCTAGCGGGCATATCTGGGAAAAGCGGGAAAGGGGAGGGATTTATTTAATGGCTCGGTGCTTAAATGAATTTGTCCCCTTTTTTTTGCTTGGTGGTTGTCCTGAAGAAATTTATTTAATGATTCTCCAAGAGGTGTTTGGTGCGTGGCGATAATGATATTTACAATGATATTGGTGCGATTTTATTCGATGTCGCTCCAAAGGGGGCGTGTAAGGTTGTGATGCGCGCACAGTTGGCGCCGGAACTGGACAGCTGCGAGCATGAATATGATTTCGTAGATGAGCAAGGTAATGTGTCATGGTTTACCGCTGGAGGGCGTGTAAATACGGATATGTTGAAGCTGTTGGTGGAGCTCAGACATTGGTATTTCCAGAATAAGCTGACGGCAGGTATGTCTGCTTGGAGTGGCTGCGAAGTAATGATTGACTTGGTTGAAAGAAAAGTTGGTGTCGAGTTTATATATTTACAATAAGTGGGTGGGAGCTATGCTTGCGGGAACTCGTTGCTGCCTCTGTCAAAAAATGGAGGAGGTCAGGTATGAACTCTTTGTTGTCGGAATGGTGTGCCTTCTGTGAAGGTGAAACACTTTTTGATAAGTCTCATTTTCTGGGTCTGTTGAAGGTGCACGGTAGTGCTGAGGAGCTTAAGCGAATATTTAGTTACTTTCCTTTTGCGGAAGAGTTGATTGTTAGAACAGGGCGCGTTCTCACCGCTGGAGAGATGGAAAACTCTCTTTATCTCTTACCTAAATGTAGGGCGGAGAAAAACCAGTTGATTCAGTTAGGTCGGGAGTGGTTAAAGGAGCAGGAAAGGGTATGTGGTGTGCTTGGTGATTCCGAAATTTTCGAAATTTGCCATAATGCCCAGGTGCTTTTTGTTGATGCGCAATGTATGCAAGGTGCGTTTCAGAAAGATATTCCTCATTACTGGTTGTTTGATGAGATCGGGGATGCAATCAGGGGGAGTAGGGTATCTGAGAGCGAGCAGGTGTATGCGCTGTTTGAGGCGCTCTATGGGTTGGCTACGGACTACTATCTTGCTTGGTATATTGGGCAGCCGTTGTTTAAGTTTGATATTGATTTGGCGTCCTATTTTAAATTCTGGCGGGCTGGCGGAAGGTGTGCTCTCACCGAAAGCGGCTTCTTAGTGGCTAACCAGGAATAAGGCGGCCAGGTCAGTAAATGAAATTTGGCGTTGAGCTACGGGAGGCACAGGGTGCGAGACGAAGATTTTGAGTGCTTCATTGGTGTAATGGGTGACGCTACATCACATCGACCGGTGCTTGATTCCCAGGTTGCGAAATATCGGGGGGTACTGCCGGACGTGTTGCTCACCTATTGGCAGAAAGAAGGTTGGTGTGGGTATGCCAATGGACTTTTCTGGACGGTGGATCCGGACGATTACAAACACCTGCTCGATACGTGGTTAGCCGATACTGAATTTTCGCAAATAGATAATTACCACGTTATTGCCCGGAGTGCTTTTGGAACGCTGTATGCTTGGGGCGAGAAATACAATCAGAAAATTGTTGTTTCATGTCCGACGGGGTCTATCGTCGCGTTGATGAATAAACTGAATGTACCTAATAAAGATCCAGATCTAGCTATTCAGACATTTTTCGCTATGTCTGATAAGGAACGTTATGATCTGGAGGATAGTCAAGGTGAGTTTTTATTTGAGCGAGCCCTAGAAAAAGTTGGGTGCACTTGACGAGCATGAGGTCTACGGTTTTGAGCCAGCATTGTTTGTTGGAGGGACGGCTTCGCTGGATCAGTTGGTTAAGTGCAATTTAGAGATTCACTTAACGAGCCTTCGACAGATGCGTTCCTGAGTGGGCACAGTAAGCGGAAGGGCGTTGTACTGGTGTAAAAGGAGCATATCGAAATGGATGAAATCAACGTCCGGCTTCACCAACACCGGCGCTGGCTGTCACAGTCGGAAGGCCTGACGGCTCAAGAGCTTGATTTTATCGATGAGGATCTGGCCAGCGACTCATTAAGCGGATTGGACAATGTGGCTGACTCGTTGGGGATGCTGGCGGCTTATTACGGCATTCGGGGCGAAGTCGCGATCAGTGACGGAGAGGCTACTGGCTGGGAACAGGTCTCGCGCTCGATGATGTACCGTTATTGGGCGCTGATGCTCAAGGCCAAGGCTTTCTCCAAAACGAGTTTTCTTCAGGGCATCCAAACCGTCCCCAACCTGACTAACCAGTTGAGCATTGCTGGGTGCTTGCTGGCCGGGTTGATAGCTGTGGATCGTCGTGATCTGGTTGCATCCGTGGCCGATGTGCTTGCCGGAATGCTGTCCGTCAAAGGCGCCGTCGATTCGAGCTATCTTGAACGGCGTCGATTTGAACCTTTCATGCTCTGGCTTTATTCAGTCTATTCGCAAGGTGCTGCGCTTCCGGAGATCAAGTCGATGGATCTGGGGATTTATCAAAACGTGATAGACGAATGGACAAATGAGCGAGGGCTAGCTGATGCGTTGGAAGCGCTTTGTCGGTATCACTTATCCAACGCTGAAGACAACGGTGGGGCCTGGGATCCTGAGTTCAAGCATGCGCCTTTCGATCTGTTGCCTTTAGAGATCCACGCGATTTTCCAGGTCCGACAGCAACTGGGTTTGACTGCTCCAGCGGTGTCGAGTCCGTTGTTGTCCGCAGAGACGGCTGCGCTAGAAAACCTGGTCACCGTTCCTGATCAACTTGCTGTCCGAGTGGAAACGGCCTACGAGCGTTTCTTCGGGCTTTAGACGCAGGCGCGACCCTTTTTTCAGTTAAGCAATGACATGCGGTGAGCTGAAATGAAGTATTACTTATTGCGGGAAGACGTGCAGTTTCCTGAGCGCTGGTACCTGGGCGATATCAAACACTGTAACAACTGGCTCTTCATCGACCCCCCTTCTGAGTACATGGAGCCGTGTACCTACGCCCTCGAGGTTCGTGAGGAAGGTGTGAGTCTGGATTTTTCCTTGGCTGGATATGCCTCTGTGCCGATCCTGAGCGAAAAAGCCAGGGACGCGTTGGTGGGCATTCCCGACGTTGATGAACCCTATATGAATGTCGTGCTTGAGCCCGTGACGGTTGCGGGGGAGCACGCTCATGATCGTCACTATGTAATGATCGTTGAGACCCAATTGGATTGCGTAGACGAATCACGTTCCGCTTTCAAAAAATATGAGGTCAATGATCCCGTACGACCAGATCGAGCCGGCGAATACAGCGTCTTTCTGAGTCTCGTCATTGATCCTGCCAGGGTTCAGGGAAAGCATATTTTCCGCGTCAAGAAACACTCGGGGGCATTGATCGTTAGCGAGGAGGTGAAGCTTCGGCTGGAGCGAGCGGACCTCTCTGGAATGTTGTTCGAAGGTGTGAATGGCGAGGGTGAAGTTATCTGCTGATCGTGGCGAGGGAGCTTGCTCCCGCTCGGGTGCGCAGCCGCCGCCAAACAAACAGGTCCGCTGCGCGGCCCAGCGGGAGCAAGCTCCCTCGCCACGGGTGTTCGACCAGTCCTCCGTACTTGGTTTCTCCCCATGTTCCCCTTAACGGAACGCCATCTCCTGCCGATAACCCGATGAGCCCGTTTCTCTCCAACGTTTCGGCTCGCGATGTGCGTCACGACACAGCCAGGCCAAGCGATTGCTGAAATCCCTTGAACGTTGCTGGCTGGTGGCTATCATCTGCGCGCCTCGGGGCGGTGACACGGTGTTTCGTTGTTATGCCATTGGGTTATTTTCTTACTTGCCTGGACATCCTCGATGCTGGCGTACCACCAAAAAAGTTTTCTGATCGTCGATGATTTCTCGGATTTCCGCAGTTCGATCCGCTCCATGCTGCGTGAGCTGGGCGTCAAGGACGTGGACACCGCCGACACCGGTGAAGTGGCGCTGCGCATGTGCTCGCAGAAGCGCTATGACTTCATCTTGCAGGATTATCACCTGGGCGACGGGCGCAAGAATGGCCAGCAGGTGCTTGAAGACCTGATGGTTGAAAAGCTGATCAGCCATGAAAGTGTTTTCCTCATGGTGACCGCCGAGACCAGCCAGGCGATGGTGCTCAGTGCCCTGGAGCATGAGCCGGATGCGTACCTGACCAAACCGTTCAACCGCTCCGGCCTGGCCCAGCGGCTGGAGCGGCTCGAGCAGCGCAAGACCCTGCTCAAGCCGATCCTGCAAGCCCTCGATCGTGGCAAGCCGATGGAAGTGCTCAATGCCTGCATCGCCTTGTGCAAGCAGGATCCGCGCTACGGGCCGTTGTGCCTGCGTTATCGGGCCGATGCGTTGCGCGACCTGAATCAGAACGAGGCTCTTGAACGACTGTACAACTCCATCATCGCGGATCGCCCGTTGCCGTGGGCCTATGCGGGGCTGGGCAAGTTGATGTTCAAGCGCGGCCAGGTGGGGCAGGCCAAGGCTGTCTATGAAAAGGCCCTGAAAGTCTTTCCGATGATGCCGGCCTTGTACGACGGCATGGCCGACGTGCTGGTGGCCGAAGGTGACACCAAACAGGCGCAGCACGTGCTGGAAGAGGCGGTGCGCCTGTCGCCGCTGGCGGTGCGCCGCCAATCGTTGTTGGGCAAGCTGGCGATGACCAACGAAGACTACGACACGGCTTCCCGGGCCTATCGCCAGGCGGTAGGGCAGGGCGCGCAGTCGCGCTTCAAGGACCCGGAAAGCAACCTCGGCCTGGCCCATGCGCTGATCAGCAAGGGCAGCGAAAAAGGCCTCGACACCCGCACCCGGCTGGAGATCAACACGACGCTCAGCGCCGTGGCGAAGGAGAACCTCAACGACCCGGGGCTGCAGGTCCGGGCGCGGCTGATGAAGGCCACCAGCCTGTTGCTAAACGATGCCGAAACCGCCGAAAAGCTCACAGAACAGGCCTTGCAGCGCCTCGATGGCATGGAGCAATTCATGAGCGCCGAGGCCGCGTTGCTGGTGGCCAAGCAGCTGCAAATGCTTGGCCAGACCAGCGCCGGCGAGTCGATGCTCAAGAACTGCGCGGAAATCTACGGGGATGACCCGACGGTGATGCAAGGCATCGCCAAGCTGACCGACGACCCGAACATTCTCAACCAGGGCAATGCCGCCGCCGAGTTGAACCGCGAAGGCGTGCGGGTCTACAAGACCGGTGCATTGCCGCAGGCGCGGGAGCTGTTCCGCCGCGCCCTGAAGATGCAACCGAAGAACATCAGTATTGCCCTGAACATGGCGCAATCGCTGCTGCATGGCACCGACACCAGCGTGGAGTCGGAACTGCTGCAGGAGTGCCGCGCCTGCCTGAAACTGGTGGGCATGATGCCCGACACCGATGCGCGTTTTGCGCGTTATCAAAAACTGCGAAGCAAGGCATTTGGCGATGAATGACAGCGAACAGGCCCTCGATTTTTCCACGGTGATCGCGTCTACCGTGCACGACATGAAAAACTCCCTGACCTTGCTCATGCAGACGCATACGCAATGGCTCGAGCGCTTGCCCGACGCCGAGCGCCAGACCTCGGAGCAAGGTGTCATCGAGTTCGAATTTGCCCATCTCAATGGTTTGCTGGTGCAACTGCTGGGGCTGTACAAGCTCGGTGTCAACCAGTTGCCGCTGCACCCGGCCTACCATGAGCTGGATGACTTCATCGAGGCGCAACTGGCCGGCCATCAGGACGTGTTCCGCAGTCGCGGGATCATGGTCACCTATGAAGTCGATCCGCTCAGCCCCTTGGGCTTTTTCGACCGTGAACTGATTGCTTCGGTGCTCGACAACTGCATCAACAACGCCATTCGCCATGCGCGCCAGGCGCTGCTGATCAGTGTCAGCGACGAGGCCGGGCAACTGGTGCTGACCATCAATGACGACGGCGAAGGTTACCCGCCAGAGATGATCGAGCGTCAGGCCGAGTACGTGCAGGGCATCAACCACAGCAGCGGCAGCACCGGGCTGGGCCTGTACTTCGCCGCGCGGATCGCCGGACTGCACCAGCGCGGCGGCGTGAGCGGGCGTACCGAAATCGCCAATGGCGGTGTGTTGGGTGGTGGGGTGTTCCGGCTTTACCTGCCCTGAGCGTGCGCTTTATAAAAAGCAGCACAAATCCCCTGTGGGAGCGAGCTTGCTCGCGATAGCGATGTATCAGTCAGCTCAATATTGACTGAGCCGACGCCATCGCGAGCAAGCTCGCTCCCACACTCGTATTGCACAAGATTTTAATTGTCTGCGGGTGCTTGATATTCCGAACAGCCGAAGCCTATTTTGTACGGGTTGCCGTTCGCGGCTCGCACATAACAAGGATTGCGTCATGACGACCGATGGCCAGCGTTCACTCGCGCAGCGACTGACGGGCATTGATGAGATTGAATGTGTCACGCCGGATTTGAATGGCGTGCCGCGGGGCAAGGTAATGACTGCTGAGGGTTTCCTCGAAGGCCGGCGGCTGCAACTGGCGCGGGGCGTGCTGCTGCAATGCATCATGGGCGGTTATCCGCCGTCGCGTTTCTACGGCAGCGACGACGGCGACCTGGCGCTGGTGGCCGATCCGAAACAGATCCACCGCCTGCCCTGGAGCCAGCAGCCCCGGGCCCTGGCGATCTGCGATGCCGACGAGTTGACCGGTGAAGGCTCCCGGCTCTCGACGCGCGGCCAGCTCAAGGCCGTTGTCGCTCGCTATGCAGCCTTGGGCCTGGCGCCGGTGGTGGCGACCGAACTGGAATTCTTCGTGTTCGCCCCCAATCCGAACCCGACCCAGCCGTTCCAGCCGCCGATGGGCATGGATGGACGTCGCGAAGATGGCCATTCGGCGTTCAGCGTCAGCTCCAACAATGGCCTGCGCCCGTTCTTCAGTGAAGTCTATGCATGCATGGCGGCGCTGGGCCTGCCTCGCGACACCTTCATGCATGAAATGGGCGTGAGCCAGTTCGAGATCAATCTGCTGCACGGCGACCCGCTGTTGCTGGCCGACCAGACCTTCCTGTTCAAGCACCTGCTCAAGGAAGTGGCGCTCAAGCACGGCCTGACCGTGGTCTGCATGGCCAAGCCCCTGGCCCACACGCCGGGCAGTTCGATGCACATCCATCAGAGCGTCGTCGAGGCAGACAGCGGTCGTAACGTTTTCAGCGATGAAGCGGGCGAACCGACGGCGACCTTCCGGCATTTCATCGGTGGGCAACAGGCGTGCCTGGCGGACTTCACCGCGTTGTTCGCGCCGAACGTGAATTCCTACCAGCGCCTGTGCCACCCGTTCGCCTCGCCGAACAATGCCTGTTGGTCCCATGACAACCGTTCGGCCGGGTTGCGGATTCCTGCCAGTTCGCCGGTGGCCCGGCGGGTCGAGAACCGCTTGCCGGGGGCCGATGCCAACCCCTACCTGGCGATTGCCGCCAGCCTGGCCGCCGGACTGTATGGGATTGAGCATCGGCTGGAGCCGAGCGCGGCGATCCAGGGCGAATTCGAAGTGCCGGATAATCTGTCGTTGCCATGTACCTTGCATGCCGCCTTGGAGCGTCTGAAGCGTAGTCATCTGGCGAAGGAACTGTTCGGTACGGAGTTCATCGAAGGCTACATCGCCTCCAAGACCCTGGAGCTGACCAGCTTCTTCGATGAAATCACGCCCTGGGAGCGGCGTGTCCTAGCGGCCCAGGCCTAACGAACCGTCGCATTCGGGCTATCTTCAACAGGTAGCCCTTACTCACCTCAAGGAGCCGCTCGGAACGCCGATGCGCCAAATCTGGAAACCTTTTCGAGCGCTTTATTTCGCCTCGCTGATGATGTTGATCGGCTCGGGCCTCTTGAGTACTTACCTGGCCTTGCGCCTGGCCGCCGACCATGTGGACAGCCTCTGGGTCGGTGCGCTGATGGCCGCCAACTATTTCGGCCTGGTGCTGGGTGGCAAGATCGGCCACCGGCTGATCGCCCGCGTCGGCCACATCCGCGCCTATTCGGCCTGCGCCGGGATCGTCGGGGCGGCAGTGCTGGGCCATGGCCTGGTGAACTGGCTGCCGGCCTGGATCGTGCTGCGGATGATTGTCGGCCTCGGGATGATGTGCCAGTACATGGTCATCGAGAGCTGGCTCAACGAGCAAGCCGATGCCAAGCAGCGTGGCGTGGTGTTCAGTGGCTACATGATTGCCTCGTACCTGGGGTTGGTGCTGGGTCAGTTGATCCTGGTCATGCATCCGGCCCTGGGGCCTGAGCTGTTGATGCTGGTGGCGCTGTGCTTCGCCTTGTGCCTGGTGCCGGTGACGCTGACCCGGCGAATTCACCCGGCGGCGCTGCATCCGGCGCCCATGGAGCCGCGCTTCTTCATCAAGCGTGTGCCGCAGTCATTGAGTACGGTGCTGGGCTCCGGATTGATCGTCGGCTCGTTCTATGGCCTGGCGCCCCTGTATGCCTCTCAGCAGGGCCTGTCGACCGAGCAGGTCGGTCTGTTCATGGGTAGCTGCATCTTCGCCGGACTGCTGGTGCAGTGGCCCCTGGGCTGGCTGTCCGATCGATATGACCGGGCGCTGCTGATCCGCTGCTTTGCGCTGGTCCTGACGATCTGTGCGCTGCCATTGGCGATTCTTCCGACGGTGCCGCTGGAGGTGCTGTTCGTCGCGGGGTTCTTCTGTTCGCTGGTGCAGTTCTGCCTGTATCCGCTGGCGGTAGCGTTTTCCAACGACCACGTCGAAGCTGATCGAAGGGTGTCCCTGACCGCGATGCTGCTGGTGACCTACGGCGTGGGGGCCAGTATCGGGCCGCTGGTGGCCGGCGTGCTGATGAAAATGTTCGGCAGCCAGATGCTCTACGGCTTTTTCGCTTTCTTCGCCTTGGTGCTGGTGTGGCGGATCCGGCCGAAAGCGGTGACCAACCTGCATCAGGTCGATGACGCACCGCTGCATCACGTGGCGATGCCGGACAGCATGTCGAGTTCGCCTTTGGTGGCGTGTCTTGATCCGCGAGTGGATGAGCAGGTGGTGCAGGAGCAGATGCAGGCGCCGGCCAATCCGGACGTGGAGCCTGAGCCGGCCACTGAGACCGCGACCGAGGCCGAGACTGGGCCTGAGGAGCCTGAGACACCGAGTTTTACCCAGGCCAGGCCTTGAAGCAGGCATGAAAAAACGGGCAGTCGCCGCAAGGGACTGCCCGTTTTTTTGCCTCGAAAATCAGAGGTCGTCTTTATCGAAGCGCCGGGCTTCTCGTTGGAGCTGGTAGACGAACCGCTCGACCTGCCGTTGCACCAGGCCACTGATGTTGTGGAAGCGTACGCCGGCGAACGTGGTATTGATCCTTTCTTCGAAATGCAGGTAACGCAGCTCGACTGGCGCGGTCATGTTGCCAAACGGCAGGGCCGCAATGAAGCGCTCGTACACCTGGCCCAATTGCAGTCGCTCCGTGATGTCGCCGTCAAACCGCAACTTGCAACCGGTGGCGGAGATGTCCAGCAGCTTGCCGTCCACCGGGGACTTGAGCTTGTCACCGCCCAGTTCAACGCTCACCAGTTGTGCCAGTTTCAGGGCGGCGCGGAAGGCATTGCGACGTTGGTGGTAGACCACTTCGTCGGGCAGGGCGCCGCGATAGCAGCGACCGTCGCTGGATTCATCGATGGTCAGTGGGCCCTTGCCATCCCATGCGATACGCACGCCGTCATGAAAACCCTCGACACGAAAAGGCTCGCCGGCCAGCAGGAAACGCTCGCCGTCCCGGGGAATCATTTCATCCAGGGCGATGGAGTTGGTCTCGCGATCGACGTTGACCAGATAGCTCTGGAAACGCTGGCTACGTTCGTGGAAGGTAATGATCAGTGGGTCGTGGCTCTCTTGCAGCATCCGCAGGTTGCCGGAGATTTCCAGGGGCGTGGTGAGGACCTTGGGTGGCTGCGGAGCATCATCCGGGTTTGAGGCATTGAACACGGTGAGTCAGTCTCCAGGCAAAATACGACTACGAATGGCGGGCATTTTGCCAGCATGTATCGCGCGTTGATAGAGCGAAGGCATTGTTCGTTTCATGCCTGGCTGAGCGGGCGATGCTTGACCATTCTGGCCGTTGAACCGCTAGCGTCATACAGCGTCGGGATCTCGCCACCGTTGAGAATGCGTAACTGGTTGGCAGTGGCGGCCTGCTGCATCAGGATCGACTGGCCGTTGCGAGCGTTGGTTGCCTGGCATTGAGCGAGCAGGTCGTTGAGTACTTTGCTCTGGGACAGCAGCTGATCGCCGATCGTCGACTGGCTGGCCAGTTGCTCGAGGCCTTCATGGCTGGCGGGCAGGTTGAGGCTGGCGAGGATCTCGCTGCGTTTGCGGCCATGCTGGTCAAGCAGGATGATCAAGGCCTGTTTCTGCGCCAGGATATTCTCCAGCAGAGGCATGTCACGACCGTGCAATGCCACGGATTCGGCCTGCAACAATTCCAGTAGCTGTTGCGCTGGAACAAAGTCGTCGATGATCAATTGCAACAAATGAGTGTCGTGCATGGCTGGCCTTGGGTCTTAGCGTCCAAAAGCCTGGCGCAGGCGGCGGCCTAGCGCTGGGCTTCGAAGTTGAGCAGTTTGCTGGCTACGCGGTTGCTGTCGACTTTGTAGCTGCCATCGGCGATTGCTGCTTTCAACTCGGCCACGCGGGCGTTGTCGACGACAGGTTGATCGCGCAGCTTGTCAGTGACCTTCTGCAACTGCTGAGCCTCATTGCTGAGGTGTACCGACTCCCCGTTGCTGACCTGTTCGGCTGGTGTAGGCAGCGGCGCGGATTTGCCGGCTTCGGCGGTTTCCTTGGTGGCGCTGGTACGCGTAGTGCCTGTCAGCGGTGAAGAGCTGTTTAAACGATTGAAATCGATGACCATGGTAAAAAACCTCTGGGTATTTGGACGCTTGCCATGTTTTCGGCCATCCCCAAAAAAACTTTAGGCTCATTTATGAAATGAACGTGCGCACGTCTGCGCTTGCCTTTGCGTAAGGCACAGTCTAGGGAACACCGGGATCAAGCGCCAGCTTTCTACCTCCTCTACCAGATCACTACATCGCCACTTCCACTTGGCCCGGGGCCATCACCTGCGCCTTGATCACGCGCTGGGAATTGAGGTTTTTTACCCGTATCTGTTCACGCATACCGCCGTTGGACAGGGCCTCGCCAGGCATCCGCACGGCCAGGGAACCGGTACGGGCGGTGATCACAACCTGGTCGCCCTTGCGGACTACTTCGGCCTGCTCCAGATGCACCAGCGTCACGACCTGATCGGCGACCATTGGTCGGACAAGTTTCTGCCCGATGGCCTGATCGACGGAGGTCAGGAAGCCCTGGGTGATCTGGCTGATGTCCCGTTCACGCAACATCACGTCCTGGGGCTCGACGATCCCGGCCCGCTTGAGCGGACGAGTGGTGGTGACAATTTCCCGAAACAGGCGCACTTGAGCGGGCACGAACACTGTCCAGGGCGCGGCGCTGTCGCAACGAACCTTCACCGTGACGCGTCCCAGGGGCCGGGCCGGGCTCTCCAGCGAAGCAGTCAGTTCCTTGTCGCACATCGGCATGCGCAGGCGCGGGTCGAGTTGGTTGACTTCGATTTCGTAGCGACCTTCCGTTTGACTGGTAGCCAGATAGTCTTCTACGGTGAATTCAAGAAAGCCCTGAGTGACGCCGATAAGGAGATCAGGCAAGGTAACCGGAACAGCAGCAAGGGCAGGACCGCCCGAAGTGAACAGGCAGACAGCCAGCAGTGCACCGAGCCAGTGGCGGCAGTGAGTGGTCAGGCGTCGAGAAAATGTCGTTTGTGCGTTCATGCCGGTTCAATAGCAAGCCCCGTGCCGTTTAGTGATGAATGCGCGTCGGACACATTAGCGTTAGGTAGGAGTCAGGGCATGGCGGGAGTAATGGATTCGGTAAACCAGCGCACTCAGCTGGTCGGTCAGAATCGCCTGGAGCTGTTGTTGTTCCGTCTCGACGGCCAACAAATGTATGGGATCAACGTATTCAAGGTCCGCGAGGTGCTGCAATGCCCCAAGCTGACCCTGATGCCCAAATCCAGCCCCGTCGTGTGCGGTGTGGCCAATATCCGGGGTGCGACCATCCCGATTCTCGACCTGGCGATGGCGACCGGTTCCGGCCGGCTGCTGGACCAGAGCAATCCGTTTGTGATCATCACCGAGTACAACACCAAGACCCAGGGGTTCCTGGTTCGCTCGGTGGAGCGCATCGTCAACATGAACTGGGAAGAGATCCATCCACCGCCCAAGGGCACCGGCCGCGATCACTACCTCACGGCAGTGACCCGGGTCGATAACCAGTTGGTGGAAATCATCGACGTGGAGAAGATCCTCGCCGAAGTAGCGCCCACGCCGGAAGCGATCTCCGTGGGAGTGGTGGATGCCGAAACCCAGCACAAGGCGATTTCGCTGCGGGTGTTGACCGTCGACGACTCTTCAGTGGCCCGCAAGCAGGTGACCCGTTGCCTGCAAACGGTCGGTGTCGAGGTGGTGGCGTTGAACGACGGGCGACAGGCGCTCGATTACCTGCGCAAGCTGGTCGACGAGGGCAAGAAGCCTGAGGAAGAGTTCCTGATGATGATCTCCGACATTGAAATGCCGGAGATGGATGGGTACACCCTGACGTCGGAAATCCGCAGCGATCCGCGCATGCAAAAGCTGCACATCATCTTGCATACTTCGTTGTCCGGGGTTTTCAACCAGGCGATGGTCAAGAAGGTCGGCGCCGACGATTTCCTGGCGAAATTCCGTCCAGATGACCTGGCTTCCCGGGTCGTCGAGCGGATCAAGGCAGCAGAATAAAAGGTCGGGCGCGTTGTGCGCCCGGCAAGTCAACACGATGAAAGAGGCGGTATCTTGTCTACGGGTAATTTGGATTTCGAACAGTTCCGGGTCTTCCTGGAAAAAGCCTGTGGCATCTTGCTTGGTGAAAACAAGCAATACCTGGTGTCGAGCCGTCTCAATAAATTGATGGAACAGCAGGGCCTCAAGTCATTGGGCGAACTGGTGCAGCGTATCCAGACCCAACCGCGCAGTGGCTTGCGCGAAATGGTGGTGGACGCGATGACCACCAACGAAACCTTGTGGTTTCGTGACACCTATCCGTTCGAGGTGTTGAAGAACAAAGTGCTGCCGGCGGCCATCAAGGCCAGCCCGGGCCAGCGTCTGCGGATCTGGTCGGCGGCCTGTTCGTCGGGGCAGGAACCCTATTCGCTGTCGATGTCCATCGATGAGTTCGAGCGGTCCAACCTCGGCCAGTTGAAAGGCGGCGTGCAGATTGTCGCCACCGACCTGTCCGGGACCATGCTCAATAACTGCAAGACCGGCGAGTACGACAGCCTGGCTATCGGCCGGGGCCTGTCGCCGGATCGCCTGCAACGTTACTTCGATCCGAAAGGGCCGGGTAAATGGGTGGTCAAGGCGCCGATCAAGAGCCGGGTGGAGTTCCGCTCGTTCAACCTGCTGGATAGCTATGCCAGCCTGGGCAAGTTCGACATCGTGTTCTGCCGCAACGTACTGATCTACTTCTCCGCCGAAGTGAAGAAAGACATCCTGCTGCGCATCCACAGCACGCTCAAGCCGGGCGGCTACCTGTTCCTCGGTGCCTCCGAGGCGTTGAACGGTTTGCCGGATCATTACCAGATGGTCCAGTGCAGTCCGGGGATCATCTACCAGGCAAAGTGATTGGCTTGAACTGTCAAAAAACGGGAGTCCCCACGGGCTCCCGTTTTTTTATGCCTGCCGGTCACCACTAATCCCGCTCCCACAGTTCGAATGTCATTTGCCCTTGAGAAGCGGCAGAAAAGCGGCAGCCAGCGGAAGCCAGTTGCCGCTTTTCTGGCATTGCCGCTTTGCCGATGCCCGCAAAGCCCCGGTTTATGGGGTTTTCCAAAGTGGCACGCTGCTTGCTAAGTTCATCGTACGTACATTCTGGTCACCCAAAGGTTTCCGACATGAGCATCAGCTTCGATAAAGCGCTCGGTATCCACGAACAGGCCCTGAGCTTCCGCGCCCAGCGTGCCGAAGTCCTGGCCAACAACATCGCCAACGCCGACACCCCGAACTACAAGGCGCGTGACCTGGACTTTTCCAAAGTGCTCGCCGAGCAGAACGAGAAGACCAAGAACGGCCACTTCGCCTTGAACATGACCAACAGCCGTCATATCGAAGCCGAAGGCCTGGGCAATGGCGACGAATCGCTGATGTATCGCACGCCGATGCAGCCTTCGATCGACCAGAACACCGTAGACGCTCAACTGGAACAGTCCAACTACGCGGAAAACTCCGTGAACTTCCAGGCCAGCTTCACCCTGCTCAACAGCAAGTTCAAAGGGCTGGTATCGGCCCTGCGCGGAGAGTAAGCCATGTCGATTGCTAGCGTATTCAACATTGCCGGCAGTGCCATGAGTGCCCAGACCACTCGCCTGAACACCGTCGCCAGTAACATCGCCAACGCCGAGACCGTTTCGTCGAGCATCGACCAGACCTACCGCGCCCGCCACCCGGTATTCGCCACCATGTTCCAGGGTGGCCAGTCCGGCGGTAGCGACTCGCTGTTCCAGGAGCAGGACGCGGCCGGGCAGGGCGTGCAGGTGCTTGGCGTGGTCGAAGACCAGAGCAACCTCGAAGCCCGTTATGAGCCAAACCATCCGGCCGCTGATGCCAAGGGGTATGTCTACTACCCGAACGTCAACGTCGTCGAAGAAATGGCCGACATGATTTCCGCCAGTCGTTCGTTCCAGACCAACGCCGAAATGATGAACACCGCCAAAACCATGATGCAGAAGGTCCTGACCCTCGGTCAGTGATAAGGGGCGAGTCACATGAGCGTTACCAGTACAACAAGTGGTTTGAGCCTCAACGAGATTCTGGCCAACTCCTCGGTCAAGACCAGCACCACCACCGATGCCCTGGGCGCGGCGACCGGTGCGGCCACCGGCAAGAAGGAATTGGGCAAGGATGCGTTCCTGCAGTTGCTGGTCACCCAGCTGAAAAACCAGAACCCGCTGGAGCCACAGGATAACGGCGAGTTCGTTGCCCAACTGGCGCAGTTCAGCAGCCTGGAAGGCATCACCACCCTCAACGAGACCGTGAGCGGCATCGCCGGCAACTACAACTCGTCCCAGGCCCTGCAAGCCTCGTCGCTGGTCGGTCGCTCGGTCATTGCCCCGGGCGACAAGGCTGTGGTCGATACCTCCAAGAGCCTCAACGGCACGGTGGTGGTACCAACATCGGTGTCCTCCGTCGCGGTCAAGATCGTGGACAAGGACGGCAAGACCGTTCGCACCATTGACTTGGGCAGCCAGAACGCCGGCAACTCCGCGTTCATCTGGGACGGCAAGAACGATGCGGGCGCGGTCGTTGAATCGGGCACTTACACCTTCGCGGCCTCGACCACCATCGACGGCAAGGCCACGTCGCTGATCACCAACCTGCCGGCCACGGTCAGCAGCGTGACGATCAGCCAGACGGGCGGTGAGCTGATGCTCAACCTGGCCGGGCTGGGCAGCATTGCCCTGTCCAAAGTACAAACTATTGGTATGTAGAGCCGACTAACCGGCAAAAGGAGTCAACATGTCTTTCAACATCGGCCTTAGCGGTCTCTATGCAGCCAACAAACAGCTGGACGTGACCGGCAACAACATCGCCAACGTGGCGACCACCGGTTTCAAATCGTCCCGCGCGGAATTCGAAGACGTCTACTCGGCCACCAAGCTGGGTTCGGGCAGCAAGACCGTCGGCAACGGCGTGCGCCTGGCCAACGTTTCCCAGCAGTTTGGCCAGGGTGACGTGAACAATACCGGCAACGTGCTGGACATGGGTATCCAGGGCCAGGGCTTCTTTGTCCTGAGCAACGACGGCTCCCTGAGCTACACCCGTGCCGGTACCTTCAAGACCGACAAGGAAGGCTTCATTACCAACAGCGACGGCACTTCGCGCCTGCAGGGCTATGGCGTGGATGCCAACGGCAAGATCCAGAACGGTATCCTGACCGACCTGCGCATCGACACCTCGAATCTACCGCCGCAAGCCACCAGCCTGGTTTCCTCGACGATCAACCTGAATTCGACGGCGACGCCGATCACCGTTGCGTTCAATCCGACCGACACGGCCACGTTCACCAAGCAATTCACTACCCCGGTCTATGACACCCAGGGCAACCAGCATTCCATGGACCAGTACATGGTCAAGACTGCCGGCAACACCTGGAACGTCTATACCTTGATCGATGGTCGTAACCTGAACGGCACCTTGCCGACCACGACGGGCGCTACTGCGCCGGTCCCTTCGACCATGAACTTCGATTCGAACGGCAAGTTGACCACGGTCACCACCCCTCCGTCGTCCACCAGCAGCGATTTGGTTCTGACCGGCTGGGTTCCTGGTACCGTGACTAACGGCGTATGGGCCGCCAACGGTGCCGCGAGTGCGCCAACCATCACGATTTCCATGGCCAACACCACACAATTCAACGCCGACACCGCCCGCTCGATTCCGGCCCAGAACGGTTACGCCACCGGCCAGATCACCAACCTGACCATCGACGGCAGCGGTGTATTGCTGGCCAACTTCAGCAACAACCAGACCAAGCCGATCGGCCAGCTCGCGCTCGCCAGCTTCACCAACGAGCAAGGCTTGCAGCCGGTAGGCGGCACCAGCTGGAAAGAAACCTTCGCGTCGGGCATCCCGGGCTACGATGCCCCGGAAACCGGCACCCTGGGTTCGATCGTCTCCAACTCCCTGGAAGAGTCCAACGTCAACCTGACCAACGAACTGGTCGAGCTGATCAAGGCGCAGAGCAACTACCAGGCGAACGCCAAGACCATTTCCACCCAGAGCACCATCATGCAGACCATCATTCAGATGGCTTGATAGCTGGCTGTTTTCAAAAAACCGACGTCCAGAGGCGTCGGTTTTTTTATGCACGAAATTCTTCACGGATAACGACCGTTTGTCGGCTGGCTGGTGCGGAACTTGCACTTCAGTCCTAATCGCTCAACGAGCGTCAAGTTTCCATACGACTGTCATCGAGTCTGTATTGACTGACGACAGGGATGTCACGAAAACCAAGGGACGGATACCAGTTGAAACCCCATAACGCTGTCAGTGCGCCTATTGTCGCGCCTTCATTGAAATCGGTACTGCGTCGGGGGCTGCTGGGCGCTGCGCTGTTCTCCGGTGTGATCAATATTCTGGCGCTGATTGGCCCGCTTTTCATGCTGGAAGTCTATGACCGGGTTATCCCCAGCCAGAGTGTCCCGACCCTGGTCGCCCTGGGGCTGTTGGCGCTGGGGGTTTATGCGCTTTCAGGCCTGCTGGATATCATTCGCTCCCGGGTCATGGTGCGAATTGCTTCTTCGCTGGATCTGGCGTTGTCCGCCAAGGTCTTCAATGTCATTGCCGGTGCGTCGCTGAAAACGCCCATTACCGGCGATGCCTTGAAGCCGGCCCAGGAACTGGATCAGATTCGCGGTTTTATTGGCGGACCGGGCCTGGTGGCTTTTTTCGATTTGCCCTGGATGCCGGTTTACCTCGCGGTCTGCTTTTACATTCATCCGTTGTTCGGCCTTTTGGCCGCCGGCCTGATGATCATCCTCATCGGTCTGACCCTGATCACTGACCGGCAAACCCGTAAACTGATGCAGGCTTCGGCCGATGCGTTGAACAAGCGCAATCACCTGGGTCAGCAAGCTCACCAGAACGCCGAAGCGCTGATGGCCATGGGCATGTTGGCCAACACGTCGAATATCTGGCAGAACAATCACAGCATCTTCATCACTCTGCAGCGACGCTCGATCGACATTGGCGGCTTTTACGGCGGCATTTCCAAAACCCTGCGCCAGGTCGTTCAATCGGCGGCCCTGGCCCTGGGGGCGTGGCTGGTGATCAAAGGTGACTTGAGCGGCGGCACGATGATCGCCGCCTCGATTATTGTGGCACGGACCCTGGCACCGGCGGAGCAGGTCATTGCCTCGTGGCGCAGCCTGTTGGGCGCCCAGATCGCCTGGAAGAAGCTGCTGGAAGTGTTCTCGCTGTTTCCGGATGCCCAGAGCAAGACCGAGCTGCCCACTGCCCATCGCAGTTTGCAGGTCGAAAGTGTGTTTGCCGCGCCGCCCGGCGCGCAGCGCCTGACCTTGCAAAATATCAAGTTCATGGTCGCCGCGGGCACCGCCGTGGGTGTGGTGGGGCCGAGCGCATCCGGCAAGTCGTCATTGGCGCGTGTGCTGGTCAACGCCTGGGCACCGGCTCGCGGGCATGTCCGGCTCGATGGCGCGCCGCTGGATCTGCTGACCGAGCAGGCCCGAGGCAAGTTGATCGGTTATCTGCCGCAAAGCGTTGGTTTGTTCACTGGAACCGTCGCCCAGAACATTGCCCGGCTAGACCCTTCGGCACAGGACAGCGCGATTGTCAGCGCTGCGCAACTGGCTGGGGTTCATGAGCTGATTCTGCAACTGCCCCAAGGTTATGAGACTCAAGTGGGCGAGGGAGGCATCAACCTCTCGGCCGGCCAACGCCAACGGGTAGCCCTGGCCAGGGCATTGTTTGGTGATCCGTTCCTGGTGGTGCTGGATGAGCCGAATTCAAACCTCGATGCCGAGGGCGAACAGGCGTTGGCCAAGGCCATCCTGGCGCTCAAGGCCCGTGGCGCAATCGTGGTGGTGATTGCCCATCGCACCAATATCTTATCGGTGATCGATCAGGTACTGATCCTCGAGAACGGCGTGCAAGCCGCTTACGGCCCCAGGGATGTCGTCCTTAAACGACCTCCTGTAGCGCCCCCACGGCCCTCCAATAATGTCGTGGAACTGGGAGCATCCAACTGATGCATAGCGATCAAGAAATCACCCTGACCGATTCCTTGTCCCGTCATCTGCGCTGGGGGGCGATCTCATTGGTGGTGTTGCTCGGTGGAGGGTTGACCTGGGCGGTGTGCACCAACCTGTCCGGCGCCGTCATCGCCACCGGCGTGGTCGCTGTGGAAGGCAGCGTCAAGACCGTCCAGCATCCTACCGGCGGCGTAGTAGCCGAACTTTTGGTCAAGGAAGGGCAGACAGTCGCCGCGGGTGACGTGTTGTTGCGCCTCGACGCCACATTGCCCGCCGCCAGCCAAGCCATCGTCAGTAAATCCTTGAGCCAGGCTTGGGCGCGTCTGGCTCGCCTGGAGGCCGAGCGGGACAATGCCAGCGAAGTAGCGGTCCCCAAAGAGTTGCTGACCCGCATGAGTCTGGAGGAGGCCAAGTCGGTCATGGCCATCGAGCAGCAGTTGTTTATTGATCGACGCGCTTCCCGCGAAGGCCAGAAGAAACAGCTGCGCGAGCGCGTCCAGCAACTCACCGAAACCATTGCCGGCCACGACATCCAGCAGAAAACCAAACAGGAAGAAATCGAACTGATCGATAGCGAATACCAGGCCGTCAAGAAACTGTTCGATAAAGGCATGATGACCCTCGACAGGGTCAATGCCCTGGCTCGGGGTATCGCTCGGCTGCGCGGAGAGCGTGGACAACTCATGGCCTCCATTGCCGAGGCCCGGGGCAAGATCGCCGAAACCGAGTTGCAACGACTCCAGGTTGACCAGACTTTCCGCAGTGAAGTGTCCCAGGAGCTGAGGGATTTGCTAGCCCGCCAGGGCGAATTGATCGAGCGGGAAATCACTGCCAGCGATCAGCTCAAACGCATCGACATCACCTCGCCTATTGCCGGACGCGTGCAGCAATTGGCAGTGCACACAATCGGTGGCGTCATCTCACCGGCCGAGGGGCTCATGCAGATCGTACCCGCCGACGATGAACTGCTGGTGGAGGCGAAAATCAGTGCCCAGGACATTGACCAGCTAACGGTCGGGCAATCCGCGACCTTGCGCTTGAGCGCGTTCAACCGCAATACCACGCCCGAATTGACCGGCACCGTGGTGAGGTTGTCAGCGGATCTGATCCAGGACGAGCGCACCGGAGTGGGGTTCTATCGGGCAGGTATCAAGATTCCTCAAAGCGAATTGGCAAAGCTGCAAGGGCTTGCGCTGGTGCCGGGAATGCCCGTGGAGTCGATGATCCAGACCGGTTCCAGGAACGTCATGTCTTATTTGCTTAAACCGATCAGTGACCACGCCCAGCGGGCCTTCCGGGAAGGATGAGGCTCTGCTGATTCAACGACGCGCAACCAAATCATCAATAGGGCAAGGAAGAAAAAATGGCAGTGATTAATGGGACATCGGGTACGGACACTCTGGTTGGTACCGCGAGTGCGGATCAGTTGTATGGGTTGGAAGGGAATGACTCGCTGAGCGGTGGGGACGGCAATGATTGGTTGGAGGGTGGGGCCGGTGCGGACACCCTCAATGGTGGGACAGGTATTGATACGGCGTCCTACGCGAATTCGACCGCCGGGGTGACAGTCAACCTGATCACAGGGACTGGCCTGGGCGGGGATGCTCAAGGCGATACATTAACGGCCATCGAAACGGTGGTGGGCTCGTCCTTCAACGACACGCTGACCGCTCAGACCAGTGGGCATTCGCTTCAAGGCGGGGCCGGTGATGATGTGTACATCGTCGGCGGGGCGGGGGTCACGGTCTACGAGGCTGCTGGCTTCGGAAACGATGAAGTACGTACAACGCTCGGGGACCTGACGCTGGCGGCTAACGTCGAGCGCTTGACGTACACCGGTACAAGCAGTTTCGTCGGCCGCGGCAACGCCTTGGACAACATCATTACCGGCGGCGCGCTGGGCGATGTGCTGATTGGAGGAAATGGCGCCGACCAATTGATTGGTGGTGCCGGCATTGACACCGTCAGTTACGAGGACGCAAGCGGTGTGACCCTGAACCTGAAAACCGGCGTACACACCGGGTTTGCGGCGGGCGATACCTTCGACGGTATTGAAGCATTCCGTGGTTCAGTATCCAGCGACACCTTCTTTGCCAGCGCGACTGCCGATAATCTCGATGGTTATACAGGCACCGACGCACTCTCTTATGCGCAGTCGGAGCAGGGCGTCAACATCACGATGACTTCGGCCACTACGGGGACGGGGTCGGGTGGTGACGCGCAAGGCGATACGTTCAGCAGCTTCGAAAGAATCAACGGCTCCAACCATGCCGATGTCTTCAGCGCATCCGCGGGCACAACCGAATTCTACGGTGGCGATGGCAACGACGTTTACATCATCAAAGGCACGGCCACCCAGGTCGTACGCGAGTTTGCCGGTGGTGGTGACGATGAGGTGCGTACCGACCAGATCAACGTGACCCTGGCGGCAGAAGTCGAGCGCTTGACGTACACCGGTACAAGCAGTTTCGTCGGCCGCGGCAACGCCTTGGACAACATCATTACCGGCGGCGCGCTTGGCGATGTGCTGATTGGAGGAAATGGCGCCGACCAATTGATTG
>NZ_JAHBCZ010000043.1:0-45899 GCF_019956035.1 Pseudomonas sp. A-RE-22 | reverse complement strand
GTGTCAGCCATATTAATGTCGGCTGATCCGCCGCCATCGCGAGCAAGCTCGCTCCCACAGGGGTTATAAACAGTCAGATGGGATTCGGGCAATCGATGAATATGTGTTCCAGGGCAAAGCGCCGCGCCAGGTAATCACCCAACGCCTGGACGCCATAGCGTTCGGTGGCATGATGCCCGGCGGCGATGAAACTGATGCCATTTTCCCGCGCACTGTGGAAGGTCTGCTCCGACGCCTCGCCGCTGAGGTACAGGTCGACGCCGGCCAACACCGCCTGATCGATATAGCCCTGGCCACCACCCGTGCACCAACCAACTCGGCGGATCATTTGCTCGCCTTCGATCAACAACGGCTCACGCCCCATGACTTCCTGGACCTTGCGCGCGAAATCCCGGGCCGTCATCGGTTCGGACAGGGAGCCGACCAGGCCGACGATCTTGGGGTTGTCCGGATCCAGCGGTCCCTCGACGGTGATGTCCAACTGGCGGGCCAACTGCACGTTATTGCCCACCTCCGGGTGCAGGTCCAAAGGCAAGTGGTAGGCCAACAGGCTGATATCATGCTTGAGTAACGTCTTGAGACGACGCTGTTTCATGCCGGTGATACAAGGGTTCTCGCCCTTCCAGAAATAACCGTGATGCACCAGCACCAGGTCGGCCTCGGCCTCGACGGCAGCGTCAAGCAAAGCCTGGCTGGCGGTGACGCCACTGACGATGCGCATCACCTGGGGCGCGCCTTCGACCTGCAGGCCGTTGGGGCAATAATCGGCAATCCGGCTGCTGGCCAGGTAACGGTCCGCTTCTTCGACCAGGGTGTTCAGGGCTACGGCCATGAAAAGACTCCTAAATATCCCGTTCAGAGGCACGCGCGGCCTCGTATAATGCGCGACATTATGGGCGGTCTCATACCGCCTGCAACCTTTGTAGGACGTGCTTAATGCTCAAGGCGCTGCGTTTTTCCGGCTGGCCGCTGTTGGCCGGCGTGCTTGTCGCTCTACTGATTATCCAGCGCTACCCGGAATGGGTGGGCCTGCCGAGCCTCGACGTCAACTTGCAACAGGCGCCGCAAACCAAGGCGGTGCAACAGGGGCCGGTGTCCTATGCCGACGCCGTGACCACCGCGGCGCCAGCCGTGGTGAACCTGTACACCACCAAGGTCATCAACAAACCCAGCCATCCATTGTTCGAAGACCCGCAATTCCGGCGCTTCTTCGGCGACAACTCGCCCAAGCAGAAGCGCATGGAGTCGAGCCTGGGGTCGGGCGTGATCATGAGCCCTGAAGGTTATATTTTGACCAACAACCACGTCACCAGTGGTGCCGACCAGATCGTGGTGGCCCTCAAGGACGGCCGCGAAACCCTGGCTCGAGTGATCGGAAGCGACCCGGAAACCGACCTCGCGGTGCTGAAGATCGACCTCAAGAACCTGCCGGCCATCACCATCGGCCGCTCCGACAGTATCCGCATCGGCGACGTGGCCCTGGCCATCGGCAACCCGTTCGGCGTCGGCCAGACCGTAACCATGGGCATTATCAGCGCCACCGGGCGCAATCAGTTGGGCCTGAACAACTACGAGGATTTCATCCAGACCGACGCCGCGATCAACCCCGGCAACTCCGGCGGCGCGCTAGTGGATGCCAATGGCAACCTGACCGGGATCAACACGGCGATCTTCTCCAAGTCCGGCGGCAGCCAGGGTATCGGCTTCGCCATTCCGGTGAAGCTGGCGATGGAGGTGATGAAGTCCATCATCGAGCACGGCCAGGTGATTCGCGGCTGGCTGGGCATTGAAGTCCAGCCGCTGACCCAGGAACTGGCGGAGTCCTTCGGCTTGTCCGGGCGGCCCGGCATCGTGGTGGCGGGGATTTTCCGCGACGGCCCGGCGCAGAAAGCCGGCCTGCAACTGGGCGATGTGATCCTGAGCATCGATGGCGAACCGGCCGGCGATGGCCGTCGCTCGATGAACCAGGTGGCGCGGATCAAGCCCACTGACAAGGTGACGATCCAGGTCATGCGCAATGGCAAGGAGCTCAAGCTCACCGCTGAAATCGGCCTGCGCCCACCGCCGGCACCAGTGGCGCTCAAGGAAGAACAGTAAGCCGCGTCATAGCCGACTAGCGCGAATCGATCGTTCCCACGCTCCTGCGTGGGAATGTCGCCTGGGACGCTCTGCGTTCCACTGCTGGAAGTGACGCAGAGCGTCACGGTATGCATTCCCACGCAGAGCGTGGGGACGGTCATCTCATCCTGATTCACCTGAAAATACAGATAGCATAAATTCTCATTAGTAGTGTTATATTGTTTCAATACTAAAAATTGGAACAACATAACATGTCATCCCTGAAACGGATTTCCGTTGCCAGTCTCGCCCTGGGCTTGCTCGCCGATCCCGCCTACGCCGAAGAAGTCCAGCCTCTGGAACTGGACGCCGTCAACGTGACGTCCGACTACGAATCCCCCACCGGCCCCGTCACGGGCTATCGCGCCACCCGCTCTGCCAGCGCCACCAAAACCGACACGGCCCTGCGCGACATCCCGCAATCGATCAGCGTGATCCCTGCCAGCGTGCTCAAGGACCTGGGCAGCACCAACGTCGAACGAGCATTGGAATACGCCGGCGGTGTATCGAAGCAGAACAACTTCGGTGGCCTGACGCTCTACGAATACAGCGTGCGCGGCTTCACCACATCGGAATTCTACAAGGACGGTTTCAGCGCCAACCGTGGCTATCCGAGCACGCCGGACGCGGCGAACATCGAACGCATCGAAGTGCTCAAGGGCCCAGCCGCCAGCCTGTATGGCCGTGGCGATCCCGGCGGTACGGTGAACATTGTCACCAAGAAACCCCAGCCCGAAGCCTTCACCACCTTGCAAACCAGCGCCGGCAGCTGGGATCGCTACCGCACCGCGCTGGACGTCAACAGGCCACTGGACACCGAAGGCAACCTGTTGTCGCGGGTCAACCTGGCGGTCGAGGACAACCACAGCTTTCGCGATCACGTCGACAGCCAGCGCGTCTTCGTCGCGCCTTCCATCAGCTGGCAATTGAACCCCGACACCCGGTTGCTGGTGGAAAGCGAAATCGTGCGCCACAGCTCGACGTTCGACCGTGGCATCGTCGCCCCGAACAATCGCTGGAGCGGCGTTTCCCGCTCGACCTTTTTGGGCGAACCCAACGATGGCGACATCGACAATCACAACAACATGCTCCAGGCCGCCCTCGAACATCAGCTCAACGACACCTGGCAACTGCGCCTGGCCAGCCATTACAAGCAGGGTGAACTCTGGGGCTTCGCCTCCGAAGCGCGCCCGCTGAACGCCGATGGCCACACGGTGAACCGCCGCTATCGCGAGCGCGACAACAATTGGCACGACAGCATCACCCAACTGGAATTGCGCGGCCTGTTCGACCTCGGCCCCTGGCAACACGAACTGCTGATCGGCAGCGAATATGAGGATTACCGCAAGAACGAGCGCGTGACCACCATCGGTGGCAGCACCTACCCCATCGACATCTATCAGCCGATCTACGGCCAGCCGAAACCCAATGGTACTCGGACCGGCACCGACTTCTTCGAACATGTGCAAAGCCGCGCGCTGAACCTGCAAGACCAGATCGTCTTCACCGACAAACTGCGGGGCATGCTCGGCGTGCGCTATGAGCATTTCGAGCAGAGCATCGACGATCACACCCGCGATCGCACCAACCGCCAACGCCACGATGCCCTGACGCAGCGGGCCGGCCTGCTGTATCAACTGACGCCCGAGGTTGGCCTGTTCGCCAACGCCTCAACCTCGTTCAAACCCAACAATGGCCTGGATGCCGGCGGTAAACCCTTCGACCCCGAGGAAGGCGTCGGCTATGAAGTGGGGATCAAGAGCGAATTGTTCGACGATCGCCTGAGCACCACCCTGGCGGCGTTCCATATAGAGAAGGAAAACGTCCTGAACCCGATCGCCGGGACCGACTTCAGCCGCGCCATGGGCAAGGCCCGCAGCCAGGGCATCGACCTGCAAGTCACCGGGCAGGTGACCGATGCCGTGCGGGTGATTGGCGCCTTCGCCTACATCGATGCCGAAGTGACCAAGGGTGACGAGCAAATCCCCACGGGCAGCCGGATCCTTGGCGTCGCCAAACACAGCGGCAGCCTGCTCGGCGTCTACGAATTCCAGGACGGGCACCTGCGCGGTTCGGATGTTGGCGCGGCGTTCACGTACGTCGGCGATCGCTCGGGCGAAGCGGGCAAGGACTTCGAACTGCCGGCCTACCACACCGTGGATCTGCTGGCCCATTACAAGGCCAGCGATGACGTCACCGTGGGGCTGAACCTGAACAACGTCTTCGATGAAAAGTACTACGAGCGCGCCTACAGCAACTACTGGGTCACCCCCGGCGAGCCGCGCAACTTCACCGTCAGTCTCACCCTCGCTCTGTAAAAGGAACATCCGCATGAAATACCCCAAGACCTTCGCCCTGCTCGGCCTGCTCCTGGCCACACAGGCCTCGGCCCATGGCCTGTGGACCGAACAGCGTCGCGGCAACATCGAAGTGATCTACGGCCACGGCGCCGAAGACAATGCCTTCAAGGCGCAGAAAATCAGCGGTGCCTGGGCCTATGATCAGGTCGGCAAGATGATCCCCGTCACCGTCGAGCGCCTGCCGGACCACGCCCGCCTGCAACCGCTCAAGCCACCGGCGGTGCTGGCCGTGGCGCTGGACAACGGCATGTGGTCCCAGACGGCGGACAAGAAGTGGATCAACGAAGGCCGCAGCAAAGTGCCCGGGGCGATCGAGTCGACCCACACGTTCAAGTACAGCCTGGCGATCTATGAGCCGGGGGCGAAACTGCCGACGCTTGCACCGATCAAGTTCGTGATCCTGCCGGAAGTCGACCCGCTGACCGTAGGGCCAGGCCAGTCATTGCCGGTACGGGTGCTGCTGGACGGCAAACCGGCAGCGGGTGTGAAACTGGTGGGTGACTACCGCAGCGCGCCGAACACCGTATCGACTGAAACCGACGCAGAAGGCCGGGCCAAGGTGCTGGTGCGCAACGAAGGCTTGAATGTGATCGCGGCGCAGATGGAAATTGCACTCAAGGACAACAAGGACGTGGCCACCCGTGGCGTGTTCACCTCGTTGACCTTCCTGGGTGAACCGCATCACGAGTAACGCCACAGGGGGATAGGCGGTGAACACATTTTTTGTGAACACCCGTAGCCTATTGTGGGAGCGAGCCTGCTCCGGGCGGCGATCCGACGATAAGGCCAATACAAGCGCCGCAAAGCTCAAGCCGGAGTCAAGCACTCCGGCCCATTGAGCTTCGGATCATTGACCATGTTGGCCAGCACTCGCTCGCGCAGTACCGCCGGCTCGCTTGCCAGCAGTCCTTGCAAGGCATGCAGCGGTGTCTCGGGGTCGAGCCACAGGCGCTGGCCTTCTTCGTCCAGGATCAACGGCCGGCGCTGACCCGCCGCCGGTTGGGTGATGACCGCCGTGCTCAGCCACACCTGTTCCTGCACCGGATACGCTTCCCAGATCGCGGCGAAAAACAGCGACGAACCCTCCCCCGGCGTCAACCAGTACGGACGCTTGCGCGTGCCGCCGCGCCACTCATAGAAACCATTGGCCGGCAGCAGGCAACGGCGCAGGCGCAAGGCCTCTCGGAACATCGGTTGTTCGGCCACGGTTTCGGCCCGGGCATGAGCCGGGGTGCGGGACAGGTCGGTCAGCCACGGCGGCGTCAGGCCCCAGCGTGCCCGGGCCAGCTCACGCTGGCCCTCGGCGCCGGCCCGCAGGATCAGCACGGAATCGTTAGGCGAAATATTCCATTGAGCCTTCTGATCGGCGGGAAAACCGGGCAGGGCTGCAAAGGTGGGGTTCCAGCGAAACAGGGCATAACGTCCACACATGGGGCAACACGACTCTTGATCGAACAAACGGCCGCCAGCCTAACAGACCAGCGTGCCGGGATAGCTGTCCGGTTCATCGCCGGGCAACGGCAGTGCGGCATTGTACGCGGCGATCAACTCCCGGGCGTATTGCGCCTGGTCATCCTCCACCGCCAGTCCCAGCAAGCCCTGCATCGGCAACTCCCCCGCACCGCCCAGCAAATCGCGCCCCACCAGATGCGCCGTGATGCCTTCGCTGGCAAGCATGCCTTGCAACAACTCGCCTTCCATCAGGTTTTCCAGCTCGTAGATTCGCCGCATCGGTGTTGCCCCCCGTCAGTCGTCTTCTCTGAAGACCTCGAGATGCCATTCCTCACCATGGACCTGCAACACAAAGGTGATTGGCCGGCAACACACCTGACAATCCTCGATGTAGGTCTGGTCGCCGCCGGACAAGTCCAGGGATGTCTCAACGTCCTCCCCACAATAGGGACATTCATAATGAGCGCTTTCCAGCATCGCGGTCTCCCAGGTGACTTGTGCGTATAATCGCCGGTCTATTTGCAGGGCTATTTTTGTCTGGCTTATCTTCCTGACCGTGCCCTGTCGTTTTTTCGTTAGAACCTTTACTTACCCTAGCCGTTTCCAACAAGAGAGCATGATGGGCGAATTCGATGCCATCCGACCTTACGACGACAGCGAAGTCCCAGCGGTGCTGGCACGACTGCTTGGCGACAAGGCGTTTCTAGATATCCTCACCCACTTCCGCTTCCCACGCCTGGCCGGCGCCTTCGGCTGGATGCTCAAACCCCTTATAGCGCAAAGATTGCGCCGTGAGTTCGCCGGGGTGACGTCGGTCGCCACGTTGCAGGACAAGGTGGAGTTCTATGTCGACCACACCATCGAGCGCGCCACCGATGGCGTGACCTATACAGGGGTGGAGCAATTCAAGTCCGGCAGTGCGTACCTGTTCATCGCCAACCACCGCGATATCGTGATGGACCCGGCCTTCGTCAACTACGCCGTCTACCACGCCGGCCTGCCGACCCCGCGCATCGCCATTGGCGACAACCTGCTGCAAAAGCCCTTTGTCAGCGACCTGATGCGCCTGAACAAGAGCTTCATCGTGCACCGCTCCATCACCGGGCGGCGGGAAAAAATGGCGGCGTACCAGTTGTTGTCGGCGTACATCAACCATTCGATCCGCAACGACTGCGCCTCGATCTGGATCGCCCAGGCCGAAGGACGAGCCAAGGACGGTGACGACCGGACCGAATCGGCGATCCTCAAGATGTTCCACATGAGCCGCAAGGACGAGCCGTTCGGCGAGGTGATCCAGTCACTCAACCTTACGCCGGTGTCGATCAGCTACGAATACGACCCGTGCGACCAGGCCAAGGCCCGCGAGCTGTACATCCGCGCCACCACCGGCACCTACACCAAGGTCCCGGGCGAGGACGACGTGAGCATCGCCAAGGGCATCACCGGCTACAAGGGCCGGGTCCACGTGAACTTCGCCGCGCCCATCACCGAGCTGTTCGAGGACACCAAGCAATTGGCCCAGGAGATGGACCGGCAGATTCTCGGCGGCTACCGCCTGTTCCCGGTGCACTACCTGGCTTACGCCCAATGGGCCGACGCCGACCCGCAGTTGCAGGTGCCTAAGGCGGCCAAGGTGTTCGGTGCCGAAGAGCTGGCCAAGGCCGAGCAGGAATGGCAGCGCAGGCTGGACGCTTGCCCACCGGAACACCGACCGTTCCTGGTGCTGCAATACGCAACGCCGGTGCGAAATCAGTATCGGGTCAAGGCGGGGTTGGCGCTTTAAAGCCACGACGAGGGAGCTTGCTCCCGCTGGGTTTGTGCAGGAGCTCCCGAAGGCTGCGATCTTTTGTTCTTTCGCTTGAGATTCAAGTGTCTGGAGAGAGATCGCAGCCTCGTTGCACTCGACAGCTCCTACGGGCGCAGCCCAGCGGGAGCAAACGCCCGTTCCACGGCTACTGCGTTAGAACTGCGTACTGATCCACGACACCAGCAACGCCAGCGCCAGGCAGCCAAAGCCAAACCGGTAGAAAAACCGGTTCATCCGCTGAGTGGCCAGATCCAGCAGCGCTTCAAATCGTTCGTTGCCATCGCGATTGCGCGCTTCAAGGCAGGCTCGCGCCCGTTGTTCACGGCGGCGCGTCGCATGCAGCACCCAGCCGCCCGGGCAGGCAAACAGCAACGCGAGCAGGTTGATCAGTTTGGCGGGGTGGGCGGCGAACAACGAAAGCAGATGCAGCGACATCACGAACCTCAAGCGAAAAACGGACAGGACACGCCCGTGGCCTACGAACAGGGCGCGGATTCTACCGAAAGCCTGCCGCCCTGCACCGTTTTTTCCGACCAGTAACGATCCCGCCGCAACGCTGGGTTCTTTTGTGGCGAGGGAGCACGCCCAAGGTTAATTTCACCCGTCACGGTTTCGTCATCTGATTAGGCCACTCTGTCGCCCTTCAAACCTGCACGGAACCCGTCATGCTGCACGCCGAAAACCAGGACCGCCTCTATCTCATCAGCCCAAGCGACGAACAGCAGAACCTCGTCGACAGCCTGTCCTTCAACGTGCAGGACCGTCATTGGCTGGTGTATTGCGCCCTGGGCGGCCATCAACATGCCGATCTTCCGGAGACAGACCTGCTGACCGGGATCAGTGTGCTGGAGCTGTACTCAGAGGCTGCATGACGGTTTCACTCTGTGGGAGCAAGGCTTGCCCGCGATGAGGGCAGCACCTTCGACAACGCTGTGAAGGACAGATCGCTATCGCGGGCAAGCCTTGCTCCCACAGGTCTTGCTTTCAAAAGTCTCATTCGCCCCCTGGACCATTGCAGCCCAGGGGTCATGCCGCCGAAACCTTACTCGGCCAGCACCTGGCCAATGGTCGGATCCTTGAACAGCCGGGTCAGGGCATCGCTCAAGACGTCGCTGACCAGCTTGGTGTTGGTGTCCTGGTTAGGTGCCATGCCGAAGCGCTGGTCCAGGGACGCACCGTAACGGCCGCTGTAGCGACGGTTGGCGTTCTGCACGTCGGAGCGGAAGGTCGCGCCGATGGTGGCTTCGGTCACGTACATGCCTTCCTTGGGCGACTGGTACTTGAGCTCGGCCAGGGTCACCGTCAGTTGCGGTGCATTCAAGGCATTGGCGGTCGGCGTGAAGCCCAGCAAACGCACGGCGGCTTCAGCCTGGGCCTGCAGCTTGGGCAGGATCTGCGCGCCCTGCACCGTGATCACACTGGTTTCCGGATACAGCCCGCCACGGGTGCCGAGCGTCGGCGACGGACGACCGTCCACCACCCGCACCACCACCGGCTGGCCACGACCCACAGGCGCCAGCTGGGCATTGAGCTTGGGCTCCGGGTTAAGTTGTTGCGGGCTGTGGGCGCAGCCGACGAGGGTCAGACTGGTCACAGCGATCAAACCGAACAACAGGCGTTGCAACATGCTCTTCTCTCCAGAATCGGGCACAAACAGGCCGGCAGTATAGCGGTGCGCCATCGCCGTGAACTAGCGTCGCACGATGAATACTGAAATGTCTGACACGGGCCTCGGTTGCCGGTTCCTGTCACCCCATTGTCACGGTCCTTACACCGGCATGTCATAGCCCACTGTCAGGCTTATCCCAAGCTCCCTGACCCGGTATCCGATCATGCGCTTCCTTATTTCCCTGTTCACCCCTCGTCCTCATCACCGCAGCTTCGCCTTGCTCGATCGCGACGGCCGTTGCCAGGCGTTCAAGCAGTGCAGCCTGCAACCCATGGGCGAAGGCTGGGTGGAAATCGAAGAGATCCGTCTCAACTGGCTGCACCAGCCACTGCCCGCCAGCGCCCGCGTGCAAGCGCTTCCTGCTCGAGCACGTAACCGGCAGCTGTTGACCGTCTGACCGGACGGCTAATAAAAGTCATTAAACACGACCATTTCCCTGCGTTTCTTCGATACAATCTCCCCCCGATTATAAGGACGTCTCCTGATCGGGCCTCGCAACACCGCTGATGCGCTGGTATTGGCACCCCGCAACGCCCACAGAGAGCCGCCCACACAGATCGAGTGAAGCTGGCGTGCTTGCTGTTCCTCCAGGCAAATCACCACTTTTCGCGAATCTGCAGAGCTGTCATTACGCTCGGTCACTGAGCTGTCTGCCCGTTTTGCCTGTCATGTATTACATGGGGGCAACCAAACCGGGCGCAGTGCCAGGCTGGGACAGCCCTTTTTTGAGGTTCACGTCTTCAAAAGAGCGTGAAAAAACGGGTTTTCACAACTTCACGAGAGTGTGGCGAGCAAATGAAGAGTTTTGCGTCTGAACAAGCACCATTAGCGTCTGAAACAGCCCAACGACACAGGACCGGATATCGCTCAAGAACCGGCGCCTGAAGCCTGTCCGCTACGGATTTGGTTGCACGAACGGATGTCTCGGCCATAAGTCGAATTGCCTGCCCGGCGCTTAAATGAGTTCATGTGACTCTTGAGGCCAGGCTGCATGCATCCGCAGTAGGTGCGAAAAATTGCGAAGATTCGGACATGGCGATCCTGGCCATGGATAACTGGGGCGCAACTGACCTGCCCCGCCACTCTTGGCCGCTATGCCGACAATTTGGTGCTGCAGATTTTGGAGACGCGTTAAATGGCGCATAACGAAGCAGTCGATGTAGTTCTGGTAGGGGCCGGCATCATGAGTGCCACCCTGGCCGTACTGCTCAAGGAGCTCGACCCCGCGATCTCGCTGGAAGTCGTCGAGCTGATGGATTCCGGTGCCGCGGAGAGTTCCAACCCGTGGAACAACGCCGGTACCGGCCACGCCGGGCTGTGTGAGCTCAACTACACGCCCCAGGCAGCCGATGGCAATGTCGACATCAAGAAGGCCGTGCACATCAACACCCAGTTCGAGGTGTCGAAGCAGTTCTGGACGTACCTGACCAGAAAAGGCACGTTCGGCTCCTCCAAGTCCTTCATCGCCCCGGTGCCACACCTGAGCTTCGTGCAAGGCGAGAAAGGCGTGTCGTTCCTGAAGAAACGCTTCGAGCTGATGCGCCAGCATCACGCCTTCGCCGACATGGAATACACCGAGGACAAGGCCCGGATGACCGAGTGGATGCCGCTGATGATGCCTGGTCGGCCGGCCGATGAGGTCATCGCCGCCACCCGCGTCATGAACGGTACCGACGTCAACTTCGGCGCCCTGACCAACCAGTTGCTCAAGCACCTGACCAGCGCCCCGGACACCCAGGTCAAATACTGCAAGCGCGTCACCGGTCTCAAGCGTAACGGCAGTGGCTGGACCGTGAGCATCAAGGACGTCAATTCCGGCAGCAGCCGCGATGTCGACGCCAAGTTCGTGTTCCTGGGTGCCGGCGGTGCGGCGTTGCCGTTGCTGCAAGCCTCGGGCATCGAGGAAAGCAAGGGCTTCGGCGGCTTCCCGGTCAGTGGCCAGTGGCTGCGTTGCGACAACCCGGAAGTGGTCAAGCACCACCAGGCCAAGGTCTACAGCCAGGCTGCCGTGGGCTCGCCGCCGATGTCGGTGCCGCACCTGGACACCCGCGTGGTCGATGGCAAGAAATCCCTGCTGTTCGGGCCATACGCCGGTTTCACCACCAAGTTCCTCAAGCACGGCTCGATCATGGACCTGCCGCTGTCGGTACGTGCCGGCAACATCGGCCCGATGCTGGCCGTGGCCCGGGACAACATGGACCTGACCAAGTACCTGATCAGCGAAGTGATGCAGTCCATGGAACAGCGCCTGGAATCCCTGCGTCGCTTCTACCCCGAGGCGAAAGCCGAGGATTGGCGCCTGGAAGTGGCCGGCCAGCGGGTGCAGATCATCAAGAAAGACCCGAAGAAAGGTGGCGTCCTGCAGTTCGGTACCGAACTGGTGGCGGCCAAGGACGGCAGCCTCGCCGCTCTGCTCGGCGCATCGCCGGGTGCTTCGGTGACCGTGTCGATCATGCTGGAACTGATCGAGCGCTGCTTCCCGGACAAAGCCAAGGGCGAGTGGGCTACCAAGCTCGCAGAGATCTTCCCGGCCCGGGAAAAAGTGCTGGAAACCGACGCGGCGCTGTATCGCAAGATCAATGCGCAGAACAACATCGCGCTGGAGCTGGTTGAAGAAAGCAGCGAGACTCAAAGCTACGCTTGATTTGATCGCATAAAAAAACGCCCCGCTCTCCATGAGAGCGGGGCGTTTTTGTTTAAAGGATCGCAGGCTTCGCGATCTCCTGTAGGAGCTGGCGAAGCCTGCGATCTTTTGATCTAACCGCGAGCCTTGTTGACCAGCTCGATGTAATCCTCGGCATTACGCTGGTCACGAACCAGTGCGACGAAATCGTTGCCGTGTTCATCCTTGCCATTGAGGTCATGACCGGCCGCGACGAAGAACGTCAGGAAACGCTCGAAATCGTCGACCCGCAGGCCGCGGTAGGCCTTGATCAGTTTGTGCAGCGACGGCGACGTGGCATCGACCGGTTCGAAATTGAGGAACAGCTTGATCTGTTCATCGCCAATCTCGTCGCCAATCACTTGTTTCTTGTCTTTACGCATTGCCGGCTCCAGCTCGCACAGTTCACGGGGCGGGCAGTTTACCCCCGGCAGGCCTCGGGGCTCAACGCGGGCGTTCGGCACCGGTGTGCAGGTCGGCCCAGATATGGCCGTTGGCGTAAGTGAGAAACTGCACATAGACCGTGTTGTTGCGCAGCAGATCGATGACCACCCGGTACTGGGCCTGTGGATAAGACAGCGTCAGGGTCTTGCTTACCTCGTCGAAGACCGGTTTCTTCAGGCTTTTGCTTTCGCCGTCGAAGTTAAGGATCACCTGGCTGAGGGTCGCACCCTTGTTCATCGGCTTGCCCTTGAGGCGGACCAGCAGCGGCGAAGTGACTGGAATCGGTTGCTGATTGGACTGACGCTGGTTACCCAGCACCACCGAATACTCGGTCACTTGCAGCAACTGCTGCTGTTCAGGCTGCTCCTGGCGCACCACCAGGTCATCAGGCGGCAGGAACTGGCTGTGCATCGGCGCAGCCACGGCCGCCAAGGGCAGGCTGGAGATCAACAGCAAAGTGGCGCAGCAGCGGATCGATACACGCATGACAAGCTCCGGGGTCTTGGCCGGGCACTCTAGCATGAGCCCAAGCGATAAAAATAACGATCCAGATCAATACATCTGCGCAACGAGCACGGCATACTCAAAGAGCCATCAGCCCCGGTCTACCGACGCATGATCGTTCCCACGCTCCTGCGTGGAAATGCATCCAGTGACGCTCCGCGTCACATGGGACGCGGAGCGTTCCGGGCAGCATTCCCACGCGGGATCTGTATAGGGCCAGTGCCAGCCCCCCCCTTTGCGAGGAGTACTCATGTCTTTCTCCGCCCCACCGTTGTTTGCCGCCTGGCGTCAGGCCTGGCGCGCCGGTTACACCCTTGAACGCCTGCGTGGCGACCTGGTGGCCGGGCTGACCGTCGGCATCATCGCCATCCCACTGGCCATGGCCCTGGCGATTGCCGTTGGCGTGCCGCCGCAACATGGCTTGTACACGGTGTTGGTGGCCGCGCCCTTGATCGCCCTCACCGGCGGCTCGCGCTTCAACGTCAGCGGGCCGACGGCGGCGTTCGTGGTGATCCTGCTGCCCATCACTCAACAATACGGCCTCGGCGGCCTGTTGTTGTGCACCATGCTCGCCGGCCTGATTCTCATCACCTTGGGATTGATGCGCGCCGGACGGCTGATCCAATACATCCCCTACCCGGTGATCCTCGGCTTTACCGCCGGGATCGGCGTGGTCATCGCCACCTTGCAACTCAAGGATCTGCTGGGGCTGACCACCATCGGGCAAGCCAAGCACTACATCGAACAGTTGGGCGAACTGATCATGGCACTGCCCAGTGCCCGGCTCGGCGATGGCATCATCGGCGTCACGTGCCTGGCGGTGTTGATTGCCTGGCCACGCTGGGTACCTCGGGTTCCCGGGCATTTGGTTGCCTTGCTGGTCGGGGCGCTACTGGGACTGGCGCTGGAGCGCGGCGGTTGGCCGGTGGCAACATTGGGCGAGCGTTTCAGCTACGTGGTCGATGGCATCAGCCATCCCGGTATCCCGCCGTTTTTACCGAGCTTCGAGTGGCCATGGAACCTGCCTGATGGCCAGGGGCATCCCTTGACGCTTTCCTATGACCTGATCCGCCAATTGCTGGGCCCGGCCTTCGCCATTGCCATGCTTGGCGCCATCGAGTCGCTGCTGTGCGCCGTAGTGGCGGATGGCATGACCGGCAGCAAGCACGACCCCAACGCCGAACTGATCGGCCAAGGCCTGGGCAACCTCGTGGCGCCGCTGTTTGGCGGTATCACCGCCACGGCGGCCATTGCCCGCAGCGCGACCAATGTGCGCAGCGGCGCCTCTTCGCCGCTGGCCGCGATCATTCATAGCCTTGTGGTGCTGCTGGCGATGGTGCTGCTGGCGCCCTTGTTCAGCTACCTGCCCATGGCTGCCCTGGCGGCGCTACTGGTGATAGTGGCCTGGAACATGAGCGAAGCCGGACACGTGCTGCATACCTTGCGCATCGCACCGCGCAGCGACGTACTGGTGCTGCTGACCTGCCTTAGCCTGACCGTCCTGTTCGACATGGTCATGGCCGTCGCCGTCGGCCTGCTGCTGGCCGCCGGGCTGTTCATCAAGCGCATGAGCGAACTGACCGACAGCGCCGAACTGCCGCGCCACTTCCACCAGGCGCTGCTGGACATGCCCGAGCATGTGCGCTGCTACGCAATTCGTGGGCCGCTGTTCTTCGGTGCGGCAGAAAAAGCCCTGGACGTGCTGCGCAAGTTCGATCCGGGGGTGCGCGTCGTGGTGGTGGAAATGAGCGCCGTGCCCATGCTGGACATGACCGCGCTGGCTGCGTTTGAAAACGTCCTGAAGGATTACCGCAAACAGGGCATCGGCCTGATCCTGGTCGCGACGGCGCCAAGGGTGCGCCTGAAGCTGCGCCGTGCCGGTATTCATCGCGAGCAGCGGCAATTGGCGTATGTGCAGACCCTGGAGCAGGCGCGGGTCAAGAGCGAGCAATGGCTGGCTGCTGGCAGCACCGCTCATTCCAGTCTTGCCTGAACCGTGGCAAGGGGGCTTGCTGGTGCCGGGGGCGGATGCCAAAAACTGTGGGAGCGAGCTTGCTCGCGACGACGGCGGCACGTCCGACACCCTGGTAATCTGACACTCCGCTATCGCGAGCAAGCTCGCTCCCACCCTCGGGAACAAGCTCCTCGTTACGGAGTACTAGTCGAACTGGGCGCGCGTCCATGCGTGGTATTGCGCCACGCCGGCCTCGCCTTCACGGGGTGCCCGTGGGCCAGTTCGCCATCGTCCACGGTCCGGAGCTGGCCGGGCCATCGATTACATTCCCTTGACGGCGAAAATGCCATTGGCGTTGCGCCAGTAACCTTTGTAGTCCATGCCGTAGCCGAAGATGTAGCGGTCGATGCACGGCAGGCCGACGAAATCGGCTTTCAAGTCCGGACGAGCCTTGCGGTCGTGGTCCTTGTCGATCAGCACGGCGGTGTGCACGGCGCGGGCACCGGCGTGTTTGCAGAAGTCGATGATCGCACCCAGGGTGTGACCTTCGTCGAGGATGTCGTCGATGATCAGCACGTCGCGGTCGATGAACGAGACTTCCGGCTTGGCTTTCCAGAACAGGTCGCCGCCGCTGGTTTCGTTGCGATAACGCGTCGCGTGCAAGTAGGACGCTTCCAGGGGGAAGTTCAGGTAGGTCAGCAGCTTGCCGGAGAAAATCAGCCCGCCGTTCATGACACAGAACACCACCGGGTTGGCAGCGGCCAGTTGGTCGTTGATTTGCGCACCGACACGGGCGATGGCCGCTTCGACTTCGGCTTCGGTGTACAGGCAGTCAGCCTCTCGCATGATTTGACGGATATGCTCGAGATCAGCGGACATGGCGCTCTCCAAGGGTGGCAGGGTTCGGAAAAACCGGCAAAGGTACGCATCCCGCCCGGCCAGATCAAGCGTTTGTGGACTAACGTTCTGTATTGTCTATAGGACAACACCCTCGGATAGATTAATCTAGGCCGGTTTTTTTGCCCGCCGCCGGAGCCTTCCCCATGCCCATCCTCGAGATCCGCCATCCGCTGATCAGACACAAACTCGGCCTGATGCGCCGCGCTGACATTAGCACGAAGAACTTCCGTGAACTCGCCCAGGAAGTCGGTGCCCTGCTCACTTACGAGGCCACCAAGGACCTGCCGCTGGAGTCCTATGAAATCGAGGGTTGGGCCGGTACGGTCCAGGTCGAGAAAATCGCCGGCAAGAAGATCACCGTGGTGCCGATCCTGCGCGCCGGCATCGGCATGCTCGAGGGCGTGCTGAGCCTGATCCCGGGGGCCAAGGTCAGCGCCGTGGGCGTGGCTCGCAACGAGCAGACCCTGCAGGCGCACACCTACCTGGAAAAACTGGTGCCGGAAATCGACGAGCGCCTGGCGATGATCATTGACCCGATGCTCGCCACCGGCAGCTCCATGGTCGCCACCATCGACCTGTTGAAAAAGGCCGGCTGCCGGGACATCCGCGCCATGGTGCTGGTCGCCGCTCCCGAAGGCATCAAGGCCGTGCAGGATGCCCACCCGGACGTGACCATCTACACCGCGTCCATCGATCAGAAACTCAACGAACACGGCTACATCATCCCGGGCCTGGGCGATGCCGGCGACAAGATCTTCGGCACCAAGCAGAAGGACGCTTGAGCATGCAGGATGAGTTCAACGATCCGCTCTGGCGCCAGGTGCTGTCCGGCGCGCAGATGCTGTTCGTCGCCTTCGGCGCGCTGGTATTGATGCCGCTGATCACCGGGCTGGACCCTAACGTGGCGCTGTTCACGGCCGGCCTGGGAACGATCCTGTTCCAAATCGTCACCGGGCGCCAGGTGCCGGTGTTCCTGGCTTCGAGCTTTGCCTTCATCACCCCGATCATCCTCGCCAAGGGCCAGTTCGGCCTGGCCGCGACCATGGGCGGCGTGATGGCGGCAGGTTTCGTCTACACCTTTCTTGGCCTGGCGGTGAAGATCAAGGGCACCGGGTTCATCGACCGGCTGCTGCCGCCGGTGGTGATTGGCCCGGTGATCATCTCCATCGGCCTGGCCATGGCGCCGATTGCCGCCAACATGGCGATGGGCAAGGCTGGCGATGGCACCGAGCTGATTCATTATCAAACCGCGATGCTGATTTCGATGCCGGCCTTGCTCACCACCCTGATCGTGGCGGTGTTCGGCAAAGGCATTTTCCGCCTGGTGCCGATCATTTCCGGCGTGGTGGTGGGCTTTGCCATGGCGTTTTTCTTCGGCGTCGTGGACACCGCGAAAATCGCCGCCGCGCCGTGGTTCGCCCTGCCGAACTTCACCGCACCGGAGTTCAATTGGCAGGCGATCCTGTTCATCGTACCGGTAGCGCTGGCGCCGGCCATCGAGCACATCGGCGGCGTGATTGCCGTGGGCAGCGTGACCGGTCGCGACTACCTGAAAAAACCCGGCCTGCACCGCACACTGCTCGGTGACGGCATTGCCACCACCGCCGCCGGCCTGTTCGGCGGCCCGCCCAACACCACCTACGCCGAGGTGACTGGCGCGGTGATGCTGACCAAGAACTACAACCCGAAGATCATGACCTGGGCGGCGATCTTTGCCATCAGCCTGGCATTCATCGGCAAGTTCGGCGCGCTGCTGCAAAGCATCCCGGTGCCGGTGATGGGCGGGATCCTGTGCCTGTTGTTCGGTTCGATTGCGGCGGTGGGCATGAACACTTTGATCCGCCACAAGATCGACCTGGGCGAGGCGCGCAACCTGGTGATCGTTTCGGTCACACTGGTGTTCGGCATCGGCGGTGTACTGGTGGGCACTGGCACTGGGCCGGACGACTTCGGCCTCAAAGGCATCGCGCTGTGCGCGGTGGTGGCGATCGCGTTGAACCTGCTGCTGCCGGGCAATGACAGCTGGAAGCAGAAGCAGGCGGATGAGCCGCTGCTGTAGATTCACCGCCTGCACTATTGTCATCGCGGGCAAGCCTTGCTCCCACAGGTTTTGAGTGGACCATGCTTGAATGGTCAAGACAAAATCTGTGGGAGCAAGGCTTGCCCGCGATGCTTTTCGAGGTTTACAGAGCTATCGGCGCCCGTTCGCAGAGGGTACTCAACGCCTGCGCCCACTGCGCCTCATCATTGAGGCAACGCACCAACACCAACTCTTCTCCCCCCGCCTCGCGGAACTGCTCGCGGCCGCGATCGCCGATTTCCTCCAGGGTTTCAATGCAGTCGGCCACGAACGCCGGGCACATCACCAACACTTTCTTCACGCCGCTTTTAGCCAGTTCCTCCAAGCGCGCCTCGGTATAGGGTTCGATCCACTTGGCCCGTCCCAATCGCGACTGGAACGACACCGACCACTGACCATCCTTGAGCCCCATGCGCTGGGCGAACAGTTCGGCAGTGCGAATGCATTGCGCGCGGTAACAGGTCGCCATGACCTCCGGCGGCGCGTTCTTGCAGCAGTCGGCATCCTTGAAGCAATGAAACCCCGTAGGGTCGAGCTTGGTCAGGTGTCGCTCCGGCAAGCCGTGGAAACTCAACAACAGATGATCGTGTTCCTGCATCAGGTACGGCTTGGCGCTGGCCACCAGGGCGTCGACGTATTCGGGCTGATCGTAGAATGGCTGGAGAATCGAGAACTGCACATCGAGTTTCTTTTCCCGCACAACCCGCTTGGCCTCCTCGATCACCGTGGTCACGGTGCTGTCGGCGAACTGCGGGTACAACGGCGCCAACGTGATCTTCTTGTGACCCTGGCTCGCCAGCCGCACCAATGCCGATTCAATGGACGGCTCGCCATAACGCATTGCCAGCTCTACCGGGCCCTGGGTCCACTGCGCGGTCATGGCCTGTTGCAACCGGCGGCTGAGCACCACCAGCGGCGAACCCTCGTCCCACCAGATCGAGGCGTAGGCATGGGCCGACTGCTCGGGACGCTTGATCAGGATCAGCGACACCAGCAAGCGCCGCACCGGCCATGGCAGGTCGATGACATACGGATCCATCAGGAATTGATTGAGGTAGCGGCGCACATCGGCCACCGAAGTGGAGGCAGGCGAACCCAGATTCACCAGAAGCAACGCGTGATCGGTCATGCAACGTCCTATTTCAAAGGCGGCTGGACAAGTCTTCCAGGGCCGCAGGCAAATCAGTGAACCGGAATGTGAAACCCGCCGCCTGCAATCGGGCCGGCGTGGCGCGCTGGCCGCCGAGCAACAGCAATGACAACTCCCCCAACGCGACTTTCAACACAAGTTCCGGCATCGGCACCACGGCTGGCCGATGCAATACATGCCCCAGGGCCTTGGCAAAATCGCGGTTGCGCACCGGGTTCGGAGCGCACGCATTATAAGGACCGCGAGCATCAAAGCGGTGCAGAAGAAAATCAATCAGGGCGATTTGATCGTCAATATGAATCCACGGCATCCACTGCCGACCATTGCCGATACGCCCGCCCAGCGCCAGTTTGAACGGCAGCAGCAGCCGCGACAAAAAGCCGCCCTCGGCAGACATGACCAGGCCGGTACGAACCAGCACCACTCGCATGCCCAACGCCTCGGCCCGTTGCGCGGTTTCTTCCCAGGCGATACACAACTGGCTGGCGAAATCTTCGCTCACCGGCCCCGATTCCTCGGTCAACTCACGCTCGCCACCGTCGCCATACCAACCCACCGCGGAACCGGAAATCAATACCTGCGGTTTCTGCTCGCAACGCTCCAGCCACGCCAGCAAAACTTCCGTCAACGTGATGCGACTGCTCCACAACAACATCTTGCGCTTGTGGCTCCAGGGCCGGTCGGCAATCGGCGCTCCCGCGAGGTTGACCACCGCGTCCACCGGCTCGACAATTTCATCGAGCCGGGCAACGCCTCGCACATCTGCCCCACAGTTTTTCGCCACTTCTTCGGGTCGGCGACTCCACACCGTCAAGCGATGTCCCTGCCCCAACCAGAGGCGGCAGAGCTGACGTCCGATCAAACCAGTACCGCCGGTCAGCAATATGTGCATGAGATGTTCCTCGCATCGCGTTTTACCCGGCCCATTAGTCTATTTTTATAAGCAGGGATTTTTCGTATCGGGCAGGGTCTGTGTTTAACAATAGGACAAGCTGCCCAAACGCGAACGGTAAAACTTATACCAAAAACCCGAATTGTACAGGTTTAAACGACGGCGTAGTCTGTACAGAAAGGTAAACGAGGCCCTCATGACTGTACCTATCGCAATCATCGGCACCGGCATCGCCGGACTTTCAGCCGCCCAGGCCCTGACGGAGGCCGGGCATATCGTTCAACTCTTCGATAAAAGCCACGGCAGCGGCGGACGCATGTCGAGCAAACGCAGCGACGCCGGCGCATTGGACATGGGTGCGCAATACTTCACCGCCCGCGATCGCCGCTTTGTCACGGAGGTCCAGCGCTGGCAAACCAACGGCTGGGCGGCGGAATGGAACCCGCAACTCTACAACTTCCAGAACGGACAACTGAGCCCATCGCCGGACGAACAGACCCGCTGGGTCGGCACGCCGCGCATGAGCGCCATCACCCGCGCCTTGCTCGACAAGTTGCAGGTGCAGTTTTCCTGCCGGATCACTGAGGTGTACCGTGGCCAGGAACACTGGCATTTGCAGGACGCGGAAGGTTTCACCCACGGCCCCTTCGGCCAGGTGGTGATCGCCACGCCCGCGCCCCAGGCCACCGCATTGCTGGCGGCCGTACCGAAGCTGGCCGCAGTGGCCGCTGGTGTGAAGATGGACCCGACCTGGGCCGTGGCGCTGGCCTTCGAAACACCGCTGGATACACCCATGGAAGGCTGCTTCCTACAGGACAGTCCCCTGGACTGGCTGGCGCGCAACCGCAGCAAGCCGGGACGCGACAACACGCTCGACACCTGGGTACTGCACGCCACCAGCGAATGGAGCCGGCAGCACATCGACCTGTCCAAGGAAGCGGTGATCGAACACCTGCACGGCGCATTCGCCGAACTGCTGCACAGCGCGATGCCCGCACCGAGCTTCAGCGTGGCCCATCGCTGGCTCTACGCCCGCCCCGCCGGCAACCACGAATGGGGCGCCCTGGCCGATGCCGACCTGGGCCTGTATGTGTGCGGCGACTGGTGCCTGTCCGGCCGGGTCGAAGGCGCATGGCTCAGCGGCCAGGAGGCTGCGCGCCGCCTGCATGCAAGCCTGCAGTAAAGCGCGTCATCCATCGCTATCCGCTGCTGTCGAAAGAGACAGCAGCCTGCCTGCGACACAGATTGAGGTCGCCTCGCCACACAATCCGGTTGACTTGTGCCCGTTCGGACCTATGATGAAAATATTGTACAGAAACACAAAACTGTACAAGATTTAGCAATCAGAGGCCGCCTATGCCCAGCACAGCCATCGCCAAACCCAGAATCGCCATCAGCGCCTGCCTGATGGGTGCTGAAGTTCGCTTTAATGGCGGGCACAAGCAATCGCAGTTGTGCAGCCGCACCCTCGTCGACTATTTCGATTTCGTGCCGGTGTGCCCCGAAGTCGCCATCGGCCTGGGTATTCCCCGGGAGCCGATTCGCCTGGTGGGCGACCCCGAACATCCCGAGGCGCTCGGCACCGTGAATCGCGACCTCAACGTGACCCGGCCACTGGCCGACTACGGGCAGCAAATGGCCGGGGAACTGGATGACATCTGCGGCTACATCTTCATGCAGAAATCGCCGTCCTGCGGACTGGAGCGGGTCAAGGTCTACGACCACAACGGCGTGACCCAGGATGGCGGCGGGCGCGGCATCTATGCCCAGGCCTTCTGCGAACGCCACCCCGACCTGCCGGTGGAGGAAGACGGTCGCCTCAACGACCCGGTGCTGCGCGAGAATTTCCTGACCCGGGTGTTCGCCTATGCCGCCTGGCAATCTTTGCGTCGCGACGGACTGACCCGTCGCAACCTGATCGAATTCCACTCGCGCTACAAATACCTGCTGATGGCCCACAATCCGGTGCAATACAAGGCCCTGGGCAATTTGCTGGGCAACATGGGCAAGGCCGACCCCAATGAGTTGGGCCCACGCTATTTCAGCGCATTGATGGCCGCCTTGAAGAAATGCGCCACCCGCCGCACCCACACCAATGTGCTGCAACACCTGAGCGGTTACCTCAAGCGTGCCATCGACGCCGAGGACAAGCAGGAAGTACAGCATCTGATCGGGCAATACCGCCTCGGCATCGTGCCCTTGGTGGTGCCACTGACGCTGCTCAAACATCACTTGCGCCAGCATCCCGATCCTTACCTGGCGCAGCAGGTCTACCTGCAACCGCACCCGGAAAACCTCAGCTTGCGAAACGCTATTTGATGAGCAACGAACCCGACTCCAGCGCCAGCGAAGATCTGGGGGCCGACTTTGCCAAGGCTTTGGCGCAAGGCTGGCTGCCTATACGCGAGGTCGCCCGGCAAACCGGTGTCAACGCCGTCACGCTGCGAGCCTGGGAACGCCGTTACGGCCTGATCGTGCCACACCGCACGCCCAAGGGGCACCGGCTGTTCAATGCCGACCATGTGCAACGGATCCTGAGCATTCTCACCTGGATCGACCGTGGCGTTGCGGTGAGCAAGATCAAGCCTTTGCTGGACACACCGCAGCCACCGACCGAACCCACACAGGTGCCGGAGAATGACTGGCAGCGTCAGCGCCACGCCCTGGTGCTGGCGGTGACGCAACTGGCCGAGCGCCAGATCGATGACCTGGTCAACCAGGCGATGGCGCTGTACCCGCCCTGGACCGTGTGCGAGCAGTTGCTCTTGCCGTTGCTGGCCGAGCTGCACCAGCGCTGGCAAGGCCAGTTCGGTGCGCAGCTGGAACGGGTCTTCCTCAACTCGTGGCTGCGCAGCAAGTTCGGCAGCCGGATCTACCACAACAACCGTCAGTTGCGCGGCGCGCCACTGTTACTGGTCAATCATTCGGACTCGCCCCAGGAGCCGCACCTGTGGCTCACCGCCTGGCTGGCCAGCAGCGCCGACTGCCCGGTGGAAGTGTTCGACAGCCCGCTACCGGCCGGCGAACTGGCCCTGGCGGTCGAGCGCCTCAAGGCCCGCGGCGTCCTGCTGTATTCCAGTCACGCCCTCAACCTGTCCCAACTGCCCAGGCTGCTGGGTGGAATCGATTGCCCGATCGTCATTGCCGGCCCGGCCGCGTCGATCCACCACGCCAGGTTATCCACAGGCGTGTCGATGATTGACGTGTCCTGGGCCGAAGACCCGTTATCGGCTCACCGCGAACTGAGTCGCCGAGAACTCCTTTAAATGGAAGACAGGATGCAACTGATCTGGCTGCGCAGCGACTTGCGCCTGCACGACAACACCGCCCTCGCGGCTGCGGCAGCCCAAGGCCCCTGCGTGGCGGTGTACCTGACCAGCCCCGAACAATGGCGGGCCCATGACGACGCACCGTGCAAGATCGATTTCTGGCTGCGCAACCTCGACGCGTTGAGTGCGACCCTGGCCGAATTGAACATCCCACTGCTGATCCGCGCCGCTGCGCATTGGCACCAGGCCCCGCAGGTACTACTCAAGCTGTGTCGCGAACTGAACGTCGGCGCCGTGCATGTCAACGAAGAGTACGGCCTGAATGAAACGCGACGCGACGCAGAAGTCGCCCGCGTGTTGAATGACCAGGGCGTTGAATTTCACAGCCACCTCGATCAATTGCTGTTCAAGCCCGGTAGCGTACTGACCAAGACCGGCAATTACTTCCAAGTGTTCAGTCAGTTCCGCAAGGTCTGCTACAGCCGTCTGCACTTTTCATTGCCGAGCCTGGTCGCCACGCCGGCCCGGCAGGCCCTCACCGGCATTGCCCGCGACCCGGTGCCGACGCAAGTCGATGGGTTCGCCCCGCCCAGCGAAGCGCTACGCGCCCTCTGGCCCGCCGGGGAAACCGAAGCCCGTCGGCGCCTGGACACCTTTGTCGACCAGCACATCGACGATTACCAAGGCGAACGGGATTATCCCGCCAGACCCGGCACCAGCCAGCTCTCGGCCTATCTGGTGGCCGGCGTGGTGTCGCCACGTCAGTGCCTGCACGCCGCGCTGCAAGCCAACCAAGGTGAATTCGAGAGCGGAAGTGCCGGTGCTGTGACCTGGATCAATGAATTGCTCTGGCGCGAGTTTTATAAACACATTCTCGTGGGCTATCCACGCGTGTCGCGCCATCGTGCGTTTCGCCCGGAAACCGAGGCGCTGGCATGGCGCAAGGCCCCCGCAGAATTGGAAGCCTGGAAGCAAGCACGCACCGGCCTGCCGATTATCGATGCAGCCATGCGTCAATTGCTGGAGACCGGTTGGATGCACAACCGCTTGCGGATGGTCGTAGCCATGTTCCTGACCAAGAACCTGTTGATCGATTGGCGCGAAGGCGAGCGCTTTTTCATGCAGCACCTGATCGACGGCGACCTGGCCGCCAACAATGGCGGCTGGCAGTGGAGCGCCTCCACCGGCACCGATTCCGCGCCCTGGTTCCGTATCTTCAACCCGTTGAGCCAGTCGGAAAAATTCGACCGCGAGGGCCTGTTCATCAAACGCTGGCTACCTGAACTGAACGATCTGGACAAGCAACAGGTCCATAGCCCAAATACCCAGGGCGGCTTGTTTGGCGCCGCGGATTATCCGGCACCGATTGTCGACTTGAAGCAATCCAGGGCGCGTGCGCTGGCAGCGTTCAGAAACCTGCCAGCACGACAGGACGCGACCGTCGAGGGGATGGGCGATTAGCGAACAAGAAATTGCCAGCCAGCGGGATGCATTGTTTATCCGATAACATATAGTCTTACTAGTCGTACGGACTCTACTGAAAAGCTACGTATCAGTGCGCTGTCCAATCGAAAGGAGTAGGGAATGGGTCTAAGACTGCCACGGCGCTATTGGCTCACCGGGGCTGGCAACGGAATCGGCGCTTCGTTGGCTGAGGCGATACTGGAGACAGGTGCATACCTGGCCGTCAGTTCGCGCTCGACCCGATCATGCGAAACCCTTTCGGTACGTTATCCAGGACAAGTGCTAAGCGTGCCCGGCAATTTGACCGACAGCCAGGCCGTGCGCGAGATCGGCGAACAGATCGCCCGGCAATGGGGCGCCCTGGATCAGGTGATCGTCAATGCCGGGACGGCTGAGTACGTTGACGGGCAGCCGGCTGATCACACATTGATCGAGCATATCGTGCGCAGCAATCTGCTGGCTGCCAGTTTCTGCCTCGAAGTGGCCATGCCCTTGTTGCGCGCCGGGACCGAACCTCATCTGGTGGGCATTGCCAGCCCGGCGACTTACCTGCCGCCTTCGCAAATAGAAACGGGTGGCAGCGGGATGCGTCATCTGTTCGAATCGGCTCGGGCAGACTTGGCGTGCGCGGGTGTCGATGTGACGTTGGTACACCCTGGCTACGACGGCCCATTGCTGGGGCCCGACGATTGCTTCCAAACCCCGATTCACTGGTCGGCGGACGAAACAGCGCGGCATGTGCTGAATCAGTTGGTCGAGCGCCCGCGAGAAGTTGCGCTTCCCATTGCCTCCATGACCGCACTCTGGCCTTTGCCTTCGTCGACCGAAACCCTGCCAACCGATATCGGCTCATCCCAGGCGAAAAACGGCTATCCGATCAAGGGACAACCCTGAGCCGCCGATTGCCTTACACTGCGGACCATGAAAACCATCCCCGTCCATGAAATCCCGGCACCGGCCGTCACGTGTTCGACGTGCGCGGCGTGCTGCTGCCAGTTGGAAGTGATGTTGATCACCGACACTGGGGTTCCGGAGCGTTTTATCGACACGGACGATTGGGGTGGAGAGGTGATGCTGCGGCTGGATGACGGTTGGTGCGCGGCCCTCGATCGCGACAGCATGATGTGCACCATCTACGAAAAGCGTCCGCTGATCTGCCGGGAGTTCGAGATGGGCGCACCGGAGTGCCTGGAAGAACGCCAAGGGATTGCGACGGCGTATCGATAAAGGCGTGGTCTGATCTATTGTGGGAGCGAGCTTGCTCGCGATAGCGGTGAGTCAGACAACTTTATCTTGGCTGGTCTATCGCTATCGCGAGCAAGCTCGCTCCCACTGTTCTCAAACTGTTTTGTTACAGCGGCATCGTGTAGTGCAGCGAGTAGCTTTCTACACCGTCGTTAGTCGACTTGATACCGGCGTTGGAGTAATGAGTGGCGCGAATGCCCACTTCATGCCCACCGTTGAAGCGCAGGCCGAAGCCGATACGATCTTCAAATTGGAAAGCCGTACCGAGCTTGTTGTCTTCCACTTCGGTATTGGCGAACAACGCCACACCGACACCCGCCTCGATGTAAGGCTTCACGTTCTGGCCGGAAAACTCATACACAAACACAGGCGAAAACGACAGGCTGTGATTGCTGGATGTCTCGTCCCCTTCCCAATAGGTGTAGGCGCCGCTCCAGTAGCCAGTCAGGCGACCGACATCACTTTGCAGCCAACTCTTGTCCCAGTCGAACTGCATGCCCAGGCGATAGGTCATGGTCGAATCGCTGGTCTGGCCAACCCCAAATTCCACACCCGCTGCTTGTGCAGTGTAAGTGTGCCCCAACAATGCGGCCGCAAGCGCGGAAAAGCAGAATAAGCGCTTCATTAGAAACATCCTTTTCGAACAGACTTAGTTAGTTTTGTTACAAACAGACAAAGCTATAGAAATCCGCATCCAAACAGAAGTTCAGCCCGTTTCACACGGTTTTCACATTCTTTTTACAGATCGAAGCTTCGCACAACGCCGGACGAATGCCATAGCGTTGGTAGGATTTTTCTTAAATGTATCGGGTCTGCACTCGTCCAGAAATACGTTTCGCCGGCTGGCCCCTCAGCCAACAGCTCTCGCTCAGCCAAAAGGCGCTGAAGTTGCCGGGCCACGGCGGCACCGGTGTCGATCAGGCTGATGTGCTCCGGAATCATCCGCGCGAGCAATGGCTTGAGGAAGGGATAGTGCGTGCACCCCAGGATCAGCGTATCGCAGCCGGCTGCCAGCAAGGGGTCGACGTAATGTTGCAGCAACTGATACAAGGCCGGACTGTGCAAATCACCCGTTTCGATCAGTTCAACCAGGCCCGGACACGGTTGCGTGATGACTCGCACATCGGTGGCGAAACGGTCGAGCAAAGCGGCGAACTTGGCGCTCTGCAAGGTGCCGGTGGTGGCGAGCACGCCGACGATACCGCTACGGGTCGCGGCAGCCGCCGGCTTGACCGCCGGCTCCATCCCGACGATGGGCCAATGGGGAAAATCACGGCGTAGATCGGCAACGGCAGCAACCGTTGCGGTGTTGCAGGCTACAACCAGCGCCTTGGCGCCCTGGCCCAGGAGAAAGTCGGCAATGATCGAGCAGCGTTGTCGGATGTATTCCGGGGTCTTCTCGCCGTAAGGAATATGCCCACAGTCGGCGACATACAACAGCGATTCATTGGGCAGCAGCTGGCGAATTTCCCCCAGCACCGACAACCCGCCGACACCCGAGTCAAGCACACCAATCGGCGCTTCACTCATGCTGGCCACCGCAGACGCTGCAACCCGGGTCACGCTTGACCCGCAGTTCACGGAAACGCGTGCCCAGGGCGTCGATCAACAGCAAGCGCCCCACCAGCGGCTCACCGAAACCGGCCAGCAACTTCAAGGCTTCAAGGGCTTGGAGGCTGCCCACCAATCCTACCAGCGGTCCGATCACACCGGCCTCGCTGCAGGTCAGCTCGGCTTCGCTGCCGTGGCCATAAAGGCAGTGGTAGCAAGGGCTTTCGGGGCGGCGTGGGTCGAACACCGACAACTGCCCTTCCAGGCGAATCGCCGCGCCGCTGACCAGCGGTTTACCCGCTGCGACACAGGCCGCGTTCACCGCTTCGCGGGTCGAAAAATTGTCGGAGCAATCGAGTACCACATCCACTGCCGCGACTGCCGCGGCCAGACTGTCTTCGTCCATGGCCGCCCGGAGAGGCACCAGTCGAACCTCGGGGTTGATCGCCCCAAGGCGTCGCATCGCCGAATCAACCTTGCTCAGGCCAACGCTGTCGGTGTCATGGATGATCTGGCGTTGCAAGTTGGTCAGGTCAACGGTGTCGAAATCCGCCAAGTGCATCTCACCCACGCCAGCGGCGGCCAGGTACAACGCCACCGGGGCGCCGAGGCCGCCAAGGCCGATGATCAGCACGCGGCTTTGCTTGAGACGCAATTGGCCGTCGATGTCGACGTGCTGCAACAGAATCTGCCGGCTGTAGCGCAACAACTCCTGATCGTTCAGCACGGCAAGCACCCCAGGCTGATGCGCTCATGACCACCCAGGTCCTTGCGACTATGGACTTCGACAAAGCCTTGGGCGCGCAGCAAATCGCGCACCGCTTCGGCCTGATCGTAACCGTGCTCGAGCATCAGCCAGCCGCCCGGCTCGAGGTGAGCCGGTGCCTGGGCAACGATCTGGCGCAAATCATCGAGCCCGTCCGGCCCGGCAACCAGGGCACTGGCCGGCTCGAAGCGCACGTCGCCCTCGATCAGGTGCGGATCGCTGGCCGCAATGTACGGCGGGTTGCTGATAATCAACTCGAAACGCGTGTCTTCCAGCGCACTGAACCAGTGGCTGCTCAACACCGTGACGTTGTGCAGGTCCAGGCGCTGGCGATTGCGCTCGGCCAGGGCCACAGCCTCCAGCACCCGGTCGACCGCCGTAACTTTCCAGGCCGGGCGCTCGCTGGCCAGTGCCAGGGCAATCGCGCCGCTGCCGGTGCCCAGATCCAGGACCCGGGCCGGTGTAGCCGGCAGCAAGGCCAGCGCGGTTTCCACCAAAAGCTCGGTGTCAGGACGCGGGATCAGGGTATGGGGCGCGACTTCCAGATCGAGTTTCCAGAAGCCCTGTTGTCCGAGTATGTACGCCACCGGCTCGCCAGAGCGCCGCCGCCGCAGGTATTCGGAGAACAGCAACGCCGCCTCGCTGGGCACGATCCGCTCGGGCCAGGTGTGCAGGAAGCTGCGGGACTTGCCCAAGGCTGCGGCCAGCAACAACTCGGCGTCCAGCCGTGCCGTGGGCGAATCCGGCAACTCGGCCGCGCGTAACAGACTGGCGATGATGGTCATTTTTTCACCTGTGCTTACTCGCCAATCGCAGCCAACTGGTCGGCCTGGTATTCGGCCAGTAACGGCTCGATCACCGCATCGACACCACCGGCAAGGATCTCGTCCAGGGAATACAGGGTCAGGTTGACGCGATGGTCGGTGACCCGGCCCTGGGCGAAGTTGTAGGTACGGATCCGCTCGGAACGATCGCCCGAGCCCACCAGCAATTTGCGTTCGCTGGCGATGGCATTGGCGGCGGCGCTGGTCTGCTGGTCGTTGAGCTTGGCCGACAACCAGGCCATGGCCCGCGCGCGGTTCTTGTGCTGGGAACGTTCTTCCTGGCACTCGACCACGATGCCCGAGGGCAAGTGCGTGATGCGGATCGCCGAGTCGGTCTTGTTGACGTGCTGGCCGCCCGCGCCGGAGGAACGATAAGTGTCGACCCGCAGATCTGCCGGGTTGATCTCGATGGCTTCCTGCTCGTCCGGCTCGGGCAATACCGCCACGGTGCAAGCCGAGGTGTGGATCCGCCCTTGGGACTCGGTGGCCGGCACGCGTTGCACGCGATGGGCGCCGGATTCGAATTTCAGCTTGCCGTAGACGTTGTCGCCTTCGACCCGGGCGATGACTTCTTTATAGCCACCGTGTTCGCCTTCGTTCTCCGAGAGGATCTCCACCCGCCAACCGCGACGTTCGGCGTAGCGCGAATACATGCGAAACAGGTCGCCGGAAAAAATCGCCGCCTCATCGCCGCCGGTACCGGCACGGATCTCAAGGAACACATTGCGCCCGTCATTCGGGTCCTTGGGCAACAGCATGCGTTGCAGACTGCTTTCCAGTTCAACCAGTTGATCCTTGGCTTCGCGGACTTCCTCCACGGCCATTTCGCGCATATCCGGGTCGCTGTCCTTGAGCAGTGCCTGGGCACCTTCAAGGTCACCCTGCACTTTGAGCAACTGTTTATAGGTGGCGACAATCGGCTCGACTTCCGCGTATTCCTTGGAATAGGTGCGGAATTTGTTCTGGTCGGAAATGACTTCGCCATCGCCCAGCAAGGCGGTCAGTTCTTCGAAACGGTCCTGGAGGATGTCCAGTTTGTTGAGCAGTGACGCTTTCATTGCGGTTTTTTATCCGAAAAGCTATCCGGTGAGCCCTCACCGAGGGCGAAGAGTTCCTGGGCCATGGCCAGCGCATCGAGGCGGCCTTCGGCGGTCAACTTCTTGAGCTGGACACTGGGGGCGTGGAGCAATTTGTTGGTCAGGCCGCGGGCCAGTTGTACCAGCACCTCTTCGGCATTGCCGCCGTTGGCCAGCAGGCGCTGGGCTTTTTGCAGTTCCTCGTCGCGCAGGCGTTCGCTCTGCTGACGATAGGCCTTGAGCACATCCACCGCCGCCAGCTCGCGCAGGCGCACCATGAAGTCGTCGGCACCGACGCTAATCATCTCTTCGGCCGCCTGGGCCGCGCCCTGCCGGCTCTTGAGATTCTCGGCGACCACCTCATGCAGATCGTCGACGCTGTAGAGATACACGTCATCCAGCTCGCCGACTTCTGGCTCGATGTCCCGGGGAACAGCAATGTCCACCATGAAAATCGGCTTGTGCTTGCGCAGCTTCAGGGCACTTTCCACGGCGCCCTTGCCAAGGATCGGCAACTGGCTGGCGGTGGAACTGATGACGATGTCGCTGTGTACCAGTTCCGCGGGAATGTCCGACAGCAACACCGCATGGGCACCGAACTGCTCGGCCAGGGTACTGGCCCGCTCCAGGGTCCGGTTGGCGACGACTATGCGCTTGACCCCCAGGTCATGGAGATGGCGGGCGACCAGGGTGATGGTCTCCCCAGCGCCGATCAGCAGTGCCTGGCTGCGTTGCAAATCACTGAAAATCTGTTTCGCCAGGCTGACAGCGGCAAACGCCACTGACACCGGGTTCTCGCCGATAGCGGTGTCGGTACGCACCTGCTTGGCGGCGTTGAACGTCGCCTGGAACAGGCGACCCAGCAGCGGGCCGACGGTGCCGGCCTCGCGGGCCACGGCGTAGGCCGACTTCATCTGGCCGAGAATCTGCGGTTCGCCCAACACCAGCGAGTCGAGCCCCGAGGCGACACGCATCATGTGACGAACGGCCGCATCATCTTCATGCACATAGGCACTGGCGCGCAGTTCTTCAAGGCTCAGCTTGTGATAGTCGGCCAGCCAGCGCAGGACTGAATCGGCCGAAACGTGATCCTGTTCTATATAAAGCTCGCTGCGATTGCAGGTGGAGAGGATCGCAGCTTCGCGGCTGTCGGTGAGTCGGCAGAGCTGCTGCAAGGCCTCAACCAGCTGCTCAGGCGTAAAGGCCACGCGCTCGCGGACGTCTACTGACGCAGTCTTGTGGTTAATACCGAGTGCAAGGAAGGCCATTCAAGGTCGCTGATAGTGACGTGAAGCCGGCAATTGTCCTACTTCGTCAGATTCAGAACAACCACTCGATCTCTATCGCCCTGCCCGGGGTTGTAAATCGACGGGGCGGTTATGTTTGACCGAAGGCTTGTGTCATGATGATCTGACCGCAGGTTAGTCGTCCTCTTCCTATATGAATAGATCTTCCGCGTTGCTCCTCGCTCTTGCCTTGCTCAGCGGCTGCCAGTCCATGGCCCCCGTTTCGACGGACGGTACGCCGCCGGTCGAAGACAGCGTGCAGGTACCTGAAAAACCCAAGGTCTACGGCTCGTTCAGCGAAGAAACCATCTTCAGCCTGTTGAGCGCCGAACTGGCAGGCCAGCGCAATCGCTTTGACATTGCGCTGGACAACTACGTGACGCAGGCCATCAATACCCAGGACCCGGGAATTTCCGAGCGGGCATTTCGCATTGCCGAATACCTGGGCGCCGACCAGCCCGCGCTGGATACCGCGCTGATCTGGGCCAAGAACGCCCCGGACGACCTCGAAGCGCAGCGCGCCGCCGCCGTGCAACTGGCCCGGGCCGGGCGCTACGACGACTCCATGATGTATATGGAGAAGGTCCTGCAGGGCAAGGGCGACACCCATTTCGACTTCCTGGCCCTGTCCGCCGCCGATACCGACCAGGAAACCCGCAACGGCCTGATGAAAAGCTTCGATCGCCTGTTGCAGCGCCACCCGAACAACGGCCAGCTGATTTTCGGCAAGGCCCTGCTGCTGCAACAGGATGGTGACACCCAGGGCGCCCTCACCCTTCTGGAAGACAACCCACCGGAAGCTGGCGAAGTAGCGCCAATCCTGCTGCGCGCACGCCTGCTGCAAGGCTTGAACCGCGGCGACGAAGCGCTGCCGCTGCTGGAAAAAAGCATCAAGAAGTACCCGGACGACAAACGCCTGCGCCTCACCTACGCCCGCATGCTGGTGGAAAACAACCGCATGGACGACGCCAAGGTGGAGTTCTCCAGCCTGGTCCAGCAATACCCGGAAGACGACGAGTTGCGTTATTCCCTGGCGCTGGTCTGCCTGGAAGCCAAGGCCTGGGAAGAGGCCAAGGGTTACCTGGAAGACCTGATCGCCCGGGAAAGCCACGTCGACTCGGCCCATCTGAACCTGGGTCGCATCGCCGAGGAGCGCAATGACCCCGAGAGCGCACTGATCGAGTACGCCCAGGTCGGCCCGGGCAACGACTATCTGCCGGCGCAGTTGCGCCAGGCCGATATCCTGATCGGCAATGGCAAGACCGCCGATGCCCAGAGCCGCCTCGCCGTACAACGCGACTCCCAACCGGACTACGGCATCCAGCTGTACCTGATCGAAGCCGAAACCCTGGCGGCCAACAATCAGGGCGACAAGGCCTGGAACGTGCTGCAACAAGCCTTGAAGCAGTACCCGGATGACCTGAACCTGCTTTACACCCGCGCCATGCTGGCGGAGAAACGCAATGACCTGGCCCAGATGGAAAAAGACCTGCGCCTGATCATCCAGCGTGACCCGGACAACGCCATGGCCCTCAACGCCCTGGGCTATACGTTGTCGGATCGCACCACCCGTTACGACGAAGCCAAGCTGCTGATCGAACAGGCCCACCAGATCAATCCGGAAGACCCGGCGGTGCTCGACAGCCTTGGCTGGGTGAATTTCCGCCTGGGCAATCTCGATGAAGCCGAACGCCTGTTACGCCAGGCCCTGGAGCGCTTTCCCGACCAGGAAGTCGCCGCTCACCTGGGCGAGGTCCTGTGGGCCAACGGCAAACAACGCGAAGCCCGGCAGATCTGGAGCCGATTCCTCAAGGATCAGCCTGACAGCCCTATCTTGCGCAGCACCATCAAACGCCTGACCGGATCCGAGACTCTTTAAGATTATGTTTTTGCGCCATCTCATCGTTTTCAGCTTCATTGCCCTGCTCGCCGGTTGCGCGGGCTTCGGCGCCCGTGAATCCGTCCAGGGCCAGGGCAACCAGGCCCAATGGCGCGAGCACAAGCAACAACTGAGCGGCCTCGACGGCTGGCAGATCGACGGCAAGATCGGTATCCGCGCCCCGAAAGACTCGGGCAGTGGCACGCTGTTCTGGCTGCAACGCCAGGACTACTACGATATTCGCCTGTCAGGCCCATTGGGGCGCGGTGCGGCCCGCCTGACCGGCCGACCGGGCCAGGTATCGCTGGAAGTTGCCAATCAGGGACGCTACGAGGCGCCCACGCCCGAAGCGCTGCTGGAAGAACAACTGGGCTGGAAGCTGCCGGTTTCCCACCTGACCTGGTGGGTTCGCGGGCTGCCGGCACCAGACAGTAAAAGCCGCCTGACCCTCGACGCCGACAGCCGCCTGTCCAACCTGGAACAGGATGACTGGCAGATCGAATACCTCAGCTATGCCCAGCAGAACGGCTACTGGCTGCCCGAACGCATCAAACTGCATGGCAGCAACCTCGACGTCACGCTGGTGATCAAGCAATGGCAGCCGCGCAAACTGGGGCAATGACATGAGCGCCGCACGCCTGACCCTGCCCTCCCCGGCCAAGCTCAACCTGATGCTGCACATCCTCGGTCGTCGCCCGGACGGCTACCACGAGCTGCAGACGATTTTTCAGTTCCTGGACTACGGCGACGAAATCACCTTTGCCGTACGCGACGACGGCGTGATTCGCCTGCACACCGAATTCGAAGGCGTTCCCCACGACAGCAACCTGATCGTCAAGGCCGCGAAAAAACTCCAGGCACAATCCGGTTGTGCGCTGGGCATCGATATCTGGATCGAAAAGATCCTGCCCATGGGTGGCGGCATCGGTGGCGGCAGCTCGAATGCGGCCACCACGCTGCTGGGTCTCAACCACTTGTGGCAACTGGGCTGGGACGCGGATCGCCTGGCCGCCCTGGGCCTGACACTGGGCGCCGACGTGCCGGTTTTCGTGCGTGGCCACGCCGCTTTCGCCGAGGGCGTAGGGGAAAAACTCACCCCGGTGGACCCCGAAGAACCCTGGTACTTGGTGCTGGTGCCGCAAGTCTCTGTAAGTACAGCAGAAATTTTTTCAGATCCACTGTTGACACGTAACTCTCCTCCCATTAAAGTGCGCCCCGTTCCCAAGGGAAACAGTCGAAATGACTGCTTACCGGTGGTAGCAAGGCGTTATCCAGATGTTCGTAACGCTTTGAATTTGTTAGGTAAATTTACCGAAGCAAAACTCACCGGAACTGGAAGTTGTGTGTTTGGGGGCTTCCCAAGCAAAGCTGAAGCTGATAAAGTCTCGGCCCTTCTGACAGAGACCCTTACAGGGTTTGTAGCAAAAGGAAGCAACGTTTCGATGTTGCATCGCAAGCTGCAAGACCTGCTCTAAAGGAATCGAGTGCTGGGCACTCGCAGCAACAGATACAGGGGCGTCGCCAAGCGGTAAGGCAGCAGGTTTTGATCCTGCCATGCGTTGGTTCGAATCCAGCCGCCCCTGCCATTTTCCTATACTCATCCAGGTATACCCTCAGCCTTCAGGTACTGCGCGTGTCCAAGATGATGGTCTTTACGGGGAACGCCAACCCCGATCTGGCTCGGCGTGTCGTACGTCAGCTGCATATCCCTCTCGGTGACATTTCTGTCGGTAAGTTTTCCGACGGTGAAATCACTGCGGAGATCAATGAAAACGTTCGCGGTAAAGACGTCTTCATTATTCAGCCGACTTGCGCTCCGACCAACGATAACCTGATGGAACTCGTCGTGATGGCTGATGCCTTCCGTCGCTCCTCGGCTACTCGTATCACTGCTGTTATTCCTTACTTTGGTTATGCCCGTCAGGATCGCCGTCCGCGTTCCGCGCGTGTGGCAATCAGCGCGAAAGTCGTGGCTGATATGCTGACCGTAGTCGGCATCGACCGTGTTCTCACGGTTGATCTGCATGCTGACCAGATTCAGGGTTTCTTCGATATTCCCGTGGATAACATCTACGGCTCCCCGGTCCTGGTGGATGATATTGAAGATCAGCGCTTCGAAAACCTTATGATCGTGTCCCCGGACATTGGCGGCGTCGTGCGTGCACGGGCGGTTGCCAAATCCCTGGGCGTGGATCTGGGTATCATCGACAAACGCCGTGAGAAAGCCAATCACTCCGAAGTGATGCATATCATCGGCGACGTCGAAGGGCGTACCTGTATTCTGGTCGATGACATGGTCGATACCGCCGGCACCCTGTGCCACGCGGCCAAGGCCCTGAAAGAGCATGGCGCTGCCAAGGTCTTTGCCTACTGCACACACCCTGTGCTGTCGGGTCGAGCGATCGAGAACATTGAAAATTCCGTGCTGGACGAGCTGGTGGTCACCAATACCATCCCGCTGTCCGCTGCAGCACAAGCCTGTGTGCGTATCCGCCAACTGGATATCGCACCGGTTGTTGCCGAAGCGGTTCGCCGCATCAGCAACGAAGAATCGATCAGTGCGATGTTCCGCTAAGGGCCCTGCCCTTTCCAGGACATCTCGTTGACGAAAAGCGCCCCGCCCCGGCATTACCTGTCGGGGCGGGGCTTTTTTGCCCATATCGCCTTAAGCGCTGGTCGCAAGCGCTGGGGTGAATGTGGTTACTTTGGAGATACAACATGAACGAATTTACTCTGAATGCTGAAGTGCGTTCCGACCTGGGGAAAGGTGCGAGCCGCCGCCTGCGTCGTCTCGCAAGCCTGGTTCCAGCTGTAGTCTACGGTGGCGAGAAAGCCCCTGAGTCCATCAGCATGCTGGCCAAAGAAGTTGCCAAACTGCTCGAAAACGAAGCGGCCTACAGCCACATCATCGAGCTGAACATTGGCGGCACCAAGCAGAACGTCGTGATCAAGGCCCTGCAGCGTCACCCGGCCAAAGGCCACGTGATGCACGCCGACTTCGTACGCGTAGTAGCTGGCCAGAAACTGACCGCTATCGTGCCTGTACACTTCGTTGGCGAAGCTGCTCCGATCAAGAAAGGCGGCGAAATTTCGCACGTTGTTTCGGAAATCGAAGTGACCTGCCTGCCGAAAGACCTGCCTGAATTCATCGAAGTCGACCTGGCTGACGCCGAAGTCGGCACGATCATTCACCTGTCCGACCTCAAGGCTCCTAAAGGCGTTGAGTTTGTTGCTCTGGCACACGGCGATGACAAGGCAGTTGCCAACGTCCACGCCCCACGTGTTGCTCCAGAAGCCACTGAAGAAGGCGCTGCAGAGTAATTTCACTCTGTCGCCGGAGTGACCGGAAACATCGCGGACTGGAACGTAGCGAGACAGCGGGCGAGAACGCGAAGTTTACTTAACGGTAAATCCGCCATTATCGTCCACTGTCGCAACACCGCCTGATTGCGACATCGTTATCCACACTCCAGGAAGGGCCCCTATCGTGACTGCCATTAAACTGATCGTTGGCCTGGGAAATCCAGGCGCTGAATACGAACAGACCCGGCATAACGCAGGGGCCCTTTTTGTTGAGCGCATCGCGCAGGCACAAGGCGTCAGCCTGGCAGCCGATCGCAAGTATTTCGGCCTGACCGGTCGCTTCTCGCACCAGGGTCAGGATGTTCGTCTGTTGATTCCCACCACCTACATGAACCGCAGCGGCCAGGCCGTGGCGGCATTGGCCGGTTTCTTTCGCATCAAGCCTGAAGAAATCCTGGTGGCCCACGACGAACTCGACCTGCCTCCGGGCGTTGCCAAGCTCAAGCAAGGCGGCGGCCATGGCGGTCACAACGGGTTGCGCGACATCATCGCGCAACTGGGTAATCAGAATACCTTTCACCGCCTGCGGCTCGGCATCGGCCACCCGGGCGTTGCCAGTATGGTTTCAAACTTTGTCCTGGGTCGTGCGCCTCGCGCCGAACAGGAAAAACTCGATGCCAGCATCGACTTTGCCCTCGGCGTGCTGCCGGATATCCTCGCCGGTGAATGGAACCGCGCGATGAAAAACCTGCACAGCCAGAAGGCCTGACACTTATCCGAGGGGAAACACCATGGGATTCAATTGCGGCATCGTCGGCCTGCCTAACGTCGGCAAGTCCACCCTGTTCAACGCCCTGACCAAATCCGGTATCGCGGCTGAGAACTTCCCCTTCTGCACCATCGAGCCGAACACCGGCATCGTTCCGATGCCCGATCCACGCCTAGAAGCCCTGGCGGCCATCGTGATCCCGGAGCGCGTGCTGCCGACCACCATGGAGTTCGTGGACATCGCCGGCCTGGTGGCTGGGGCTTCGAAAGGTGAAGGCCTGGGCAACAAGTTCCTGGCCAACATCCGCGAAACCGATGCCATCGCCCACGTGGTCCGCTGCTTCGAAGACGAGAACGTGATTCACGTCTCCAACAGCGTCGACCCGAAACGCGATATCGAAATCATCGACCTGGAACTGATCTTCGCCGACCTCGACAGCTGCGAGAAGCAACTGCAGAAAGTCGCTCGCAATGCCAAGGGTGGCGACAAAGACGCCGTCGCCCAGAAAGCCCTGCTCGAGCAGTTGATCGCCCACTTCACCTTGGGCAAGCCGGCACGCAGCCTGATCAAGAACATGGGTGCCGATGAGAAGCAGATCGTTCGTGGCTTCCACCTGCTGACCACCAAGCCGGTCATGTACATTGCCAACGTTGCCGAAGACGGCTTCGAAAACAACCCGCTGCTGGACGTGGTAAAAGCTATCGCCGAAGAAGAAGGCGCGATCGTGGTACCGGTCTGCAACAAGATCGAAGCGGAAATCGCCGAGCTTGAAGACGGCGAAGAGAAAGACATGTTTCTGGAGGCCCTGGGCCTGGAAGAGCCTGGCCTGAATCGCGTGATCCGCGCGGGTTATGAAATGCTCAACCTGCAGACGTACTTCACCGCTGGCGTAAAAGAAGTCCGCGCCTGGACCGTTCGCGTCGGGGCTACCGCGCCACAAGCCGCGGCCGTGATCCATACCGACTTCGAAAAAGGCTTCATCCGCGCCGAAGTCATCGCCTATGACGATTTCATCCAGTACAAGGGTGAAGCCGGTGCCAAGGAAGCCGGTAAATGGCGTCTGGAAGGCAAGGAATACATCGTCAAGGACGGTGATGTGATGCACTTCCGCTTTAACGTCTAAGTTGTCGCTGGTGTTGCGGGTGATGGTGTGTATATCCGTTATTTAGGTAACGGATGCTTAGGATTCCGCCCTGACGGCGGCTCACTTTTGAGAAGCCCGGAAGCCGGCCCAGTCAAAAGTGACCCGCTGTAAGAGCGGAACCGCCAGTAGTCCTTACCGCAGAAACGGATATACACACCACCCCAAACCGTTTCTATCGCACTCAAGAGATCAACAGCAACCCAAAAAATCATCGGCCCTTCGAAATCACACCACCCATATACTGATTCAAATCGCGAAAATCCTTAACACTCCAAGGATACGGCGATAGCTTCACACCATTCTCTCGCAAGGTCCTCGGAATCAAATCCCCATTGGGTCGCAGTATTATCGACGACACAATCACACCCGGATAATCACCGAGTCGTTTCTTGAAAGCGGCAGTTGTAAGGTCAGGCGTAGGAGGATTGCTTTTATGAGCCAACGGCCCTGTCCCCTTGATATCTGCGCCGTGACACATGGCACATCTCTGTAAATAGAGATTTTTCCCATTGGCACTATCCGCAAAGGATAGTGATGTTTGAATGAGCGATAAAAACCCTAGCGAAGCGATGACTAATATTTTCATTATGCTTTCGGCACATGCCAATTTTTATGGGCGCAACGCCCTGCGGGAACAATCTCATTCCCACAGGTTTTAGATGCCGGGATTGTTGTCTGTTCGCACAATCTGACTAGAACAGGTAGCCCATGTAGATCGCCGCCCCACCACCAGCCTGCAAGCCAGCGTTCATCCCGGCCATGACCACCGCGCCCTTGGCCGAACGCGCCAGTTGCCGGTTGACTGTGGTCGAAGCAATGAGCGAGGTTGCCGGGTTGGAACTCAGGACCACCGACAACGCCAGCAACTTGGGATCGAGCCCGAACAGCAGCGCTGTGGCCGAACCGCCGATCCCCAGGCCCACGCCCACTTCGGTATACATGCAAGGGCCGGTGATGTCGTCACTGGTCAGGTCGCGATCGACCAGGGCGTCACTGACAAACACTCTGCCAACGCTGTAAAAAGACTCCGCCGCACCCGCAGCCGATACACCCTTGCCCTTGATCTGAATATTGATCTTGCCAAAGCGCGGCAATCGCGCGCCAACACCGACACCTACGCCGACGCCGCCATAGCGGTAACTGACGTCCTCGCCCTGGGGCGAACGCAGGATAATCGAACCGCCACTGCCAGCCACCATGACCACGGTCAGGCCACCACCGCTAGCGGTCTGGTACTGCCAGCGACTCTCATTAACCGGGAGTGGGATGTTATAGCTCATACGTTCAAAGTCCTTTAAGTGAATGAACCGCACCGCGACCGCGCTGGTCGGATGGTTTTCAGCAACCCGACCAGGGTGAAGAACAGCCCCATGGCACCCAACATCACTGGTGTCCCCCACAGTGCACCTCGATCCACGACGAGGGGGTTGGCGGCCGGCTGCTCGGGCAAATAATAAACTCGCACCGGCTGCCCCGGCTCATAGCCGAAGATGAAGCCACCCTGGGGGTAGGAAATTTTTTCACCTTTGCCAGTGGTGAACGCGATTTCGGGGTGAGAACCACCGGCGTTCAGCCGACTAACGATGCCATCGGCGGTCTGTGCCCGGGCGAGGAAGTCGCGACGGTCGAGGGTGAGATTGACGGCAATGCCCAGCAAGCCAATGCCGATCAGCGCAAAAAGCAGGCCCAGCAGTATCGTCCCGATGCGTGACGGGGTGTCGTTAGCCATAGCTTGTCCCGGTATTCATCCATGAAAGAAGGCGGCGAGGATAACAAAAAGCCTGCTATGCCGTAATGCTGTTCATTCGAGGTTTGTGACCGCCGTGGCAAGGGAACTTGCTCCCTCGCCACGGACGCCCATTAGCCTCTTTTGACTTTGAAGCGTCCCAACACCCGCTGCATCAGCGAGGCTCGCTCTGAAAGATCCTTGGCCGCCACCGCGCACTCTTGCGAGTTCGACTGGTTTTTCTGCGTCACTTCGTCGATCTGCTCAAGCCCGATACTGGCCTGCTGCAAACCTGAAGCCTGCTCGCTGGAGGCCTGATAGATCAGCGAAACCAGGCTCGACACCGCGCCGGTTCCGCTGACGATGTTCTTCAGCGATTCGGCGGTCCGGCCGGCGATGATCATGCCGCGTTGAGTCTTGCTCGAGGAATCGGCGATCAGCGCGGCGGTCTGCTGGGCGGCCTCGGCACTGCGGGCGGCCAGGCTGCGTACTTCATCGGCCACCACGGCAAAACCGCGCCCAAGCTCACCGGCCCGGGCAGCTTCGATCGCCGCGTTCAGGGCCAGCAGGTTGGTTTGTGCGGCAATGTTGTCGATGGTGGTGATGATCGCAGTGATGTCCTTGCCCGAGTTGTCGATTTCGGCCATGGCGGCAATCAGTTCGCTCATCAATTTGTCGCTTTCACCGGCATCGGCCCGCGAGGCCTGGGATTGCTCATCGGCTTTCTTGGCGTTGGCGGCGTTGTCCCGGGTCTGGGCGGCCATCTGCGTCATCACCGCGCTGATTTCGGTGATGGACGAGGCGGAATTGGAGGCCCCGTCGGAGAGTGACTGACTCAAGTCGGTAACCTGCGCCGAGCTGCCGGTGATCTGGGTGGCGCTGATCTGAACCTCGGAAATCAGCTGGTTCAGGTTGCTGACCATCTTCTCCAATGACTTGCCAAGGGTGTCATGGGGCGAAGACAAGCGGACCTCCAGGTCCAGGTCACCTTCGGAAATACGCTCAGCCACCCGCACCTGCCGTTGCAGGCTTTCAGACATGTCGTTGAGGGCCGCAGACAACTGCCCGACTTCGTCTTCGGATTTCTGCACCAGGCGACGAGAGAAATCTCCCAGGCTGATGGTGGCGGCCAAGGCGGCGGCTTCGCGAATCGGCCCAACGATTTTTGCCGCGGCATACCACAGGGCAGCCAGGGCCAACAACGAAATGACCAACCCTACCGACACTTGCCAGATGCTGTTGTTGAGGCTGCGTGCCTGCAGCTCCTGCTCCAGGGCGATGGCCTGGCTCATGACCACAGCCTTGGGCAGGCGAATCAACACCGCCCAGGGCTTGCCCGTGCGACCGAGCGCAATGGGCATCAGCACTTCAATGTTCTGTGTTTGCGCATTGAGCAGGCCATCACCCCGACCGGCCTGGATATCGCGGAGCACTTTTTCCCAGGAGTCAGGCAACAAGGCCTTGATCGGCTGGCCAATCAGGTCGGTCCGCTGGCTGTCCGCGACCACCAAGCCCTGGTTACTCAGGATCGAAACCGTGCCTTTGCCGCCGTAGAGATCAGCAGACATCTGCTCGCTGAGTTTCTGGATAAACGCGATATCGAAGTCAGCCCCGACCACACCGTAGAACTTGCCGTTGGACACAATGGGCACCGACAAGGTGGTCAGCCAGACGTTTTTCCCCTGGACCACATAAGGAATGGGGTCCAGCACGCTTTCCTTCAGGGTGTCGCGCGGGCCGCTGTACCAACCGCCCTTGGGCACACCGTTGGGATGACGGTCCGGGGAGTCATACTCGACCAATGGCTGCACCGCGACATGGCCATCGGCGCTGCGCGTCCAGTAAGGCGTGAAGCGTCCGGTCAGTGGGTTATTACCATCCTCTGCATTGCGGAACGCCGGATCCTGCCCGTCCAACGCATTCGGTTCCCAGCAGGAATAGGTGCCGTTGAAGTCCGGGTTATCCTTGAGGACGCTGAGCAGTACGCTGTTGATCTGTTCACGCCCCAATGCCAGGGGGCTTTGCGAGGCCTTGCTGGCGGCAAAGGCATTGGCCATGGTGCGGGCCGCATCCAGCGCATTCTGCAACTTGGCCTGGATGGCGTTGGCCCGGGATTCGGCCAGGTTCTGAATTTCCCGGATGGTTGATTTCTCAACCAGTGCGCTGACCTCGGTCGAGACATATTGCTCATTGGCCCGGGCGCTGAAGAGCCCGTAGGCAATCAGGCTGATGGATGAAACAAACAGGCATACGCCTGCCGTGACACAAATGCGTGCCTGCAATGACTTGAACTTCATATCATTCCCCGCCTGATTCTATTTATGGCCAACGTCAAAAGACGGCAGCATCTAACGTGTGCACGACACGGCATGACAATCGATCACGGCTGCTACGCCACCCCCAAGACAAACACCTTGGAAGAACTTGGCGATACAGCTCTTTATAAGAATTTCAATATGGCAGGTGGGGGGCGCAACCCCTGTCCGCCCGCAGCGCAGAAGAGGTCATCAAACCAAAAACCGAAGGCCTTATGTCCGGGACAATAAGGGCGATAGGTGGAAAGAATGTGAAAACCTGCTTTTCCAGTCACCACAGGGGTCACCCTTGAATAATGCTGCAGATTCCCTTCTAACCATTAACCACAACAGCAAATTAACACGACCAACCTTTATACAAATACCCACTTAAGGCTTATACAAACCAGTACTTTGGTCGCAACAGCAACGTACTTATCAAGTACAAGATTCAAGTTGAGACTCTCTCGTTGCACGGCACCGGCCGCCACCCCGCAATGGCGACCTCGGGCAAGATATGAGCGCCGGGCTACACTCCATGCGCGTCCTGCAAGGCACAACGCTCAAGCGCCTTCTTCCGCATGGATAGGGAGATTCTCATGCACAGTCTCGCAGACTACGGATATACGAAGAGACCAGCCCCCGCCCCCGCCATTCGTGCAGTGCTGCCAGCCACTGGCGACATTGAACGGCACCCTCCTGGCTGAGTATTCCCTCGGCTACCTCAAGTCCGGGAGCGGTTGATTCGCTCCGGGACCTGTTCGCGACCCAACACTTGAAAAGACTTCCCGATCAATTGCATCGGCGTAGCAGGCACAGGCGCGCCGGATTCGTGGGAGTGGGAGCGCAACCGTGCCCATGCACCGCGCGCTCTCACGTCCGAAAACAACCGCAAGGCGTCCACCCAATGTCGTGAAAAGGAGATCAACATGAATAACCTGAGCGATATAGCGCTGGCAACATCCACCAACCCCAGCACCTTCCTCACGGTCCCGCTCGGCGATCCGGTCCAGGCTGACAACGGCAACATTCCACCCAACACGCGGATGCTGCCCGGCCAGTGGGCGGCAGCGGACGGCAACGGCTATGTGTTGCTGCTGCAGCCTGACGGCAACCTGGTGCTGTACCAGGTCGTCACAGGTCCCGTGGCGGCCAACAGCTCGTTCACCGGTAGCGCGATCTGGGCCACTGGCACCAACAACGGTGCCTACTTCGATGTCCAGACCGATGGCAATCTGGTCCTGGGTACCAGCGACGGCAACGTGGCATGGTCGCCCTACACCAATGGCATCGACCCTCAGGAACTGCTCGTCCAGACCGACGGCAACCTCGTGCTGTACAACACCCTCAACCAAGCCTGCTGGGCCTCGAGCAGCAATCACTATCAGGTTTGGCCGCCGACTCGCTGGGTCAATGTGCAAAGCCGTCTCGTCGCTCCCGAGAAAGGCGTGCCCTTTGTACTCACCGCCAGTTCCGACGGCGTGACGTTGAGCCCCTTCGTGGCCGGTTCGCCCAACCAGATCTGGCAAGTCACCGCCGATGGACGGCTGCTCAGTGGCCTGCTCGACGGGTTGGTGTTGGGTCAGGATGCCGGCAGCAGTACGCCAATCAACACCACACAGAGTATACCCGTCCCGGTCGAGCAGACCTGGCTCTGGGGAACGGGGCTCGGCCCCACGGCCATCCAGAACAGCGCTTCGAATCAGTATCTGAGTGTCGATATCACGGGGGGCTCGGTACAGATGCAAGACACCGACACCTCGAGCCAATGGTACTTCATGCCGACCACGCCCCTGGACAGCATCATGGCCTTGCCGGCGTCCGACCCGGCCTTCCCGGCCTTTACGCCTGACCAACAGGCTGTCTATGACTGGATCAACAACAAACTGGCGGCCATGAACAATCAGCGCCATTTGATCCTGCGCGAGCAGTACACCAACGGCGCCAGCACCCTGGACAATTACCGGCAAGACATGCTCGGCCTGGACTACAGCGCGTTCCCACCGCAAGTCTGGCAACCCGTAGTGGAGCAGTTGAAGTTGGAGCTCAGCGCAGCGAGCGCCGTCAACAGCCTGTTCGCCTGCTACACCAGTTTCCACACCCTGTTATTCGTGGACCAAGGAGCGCTGCTCTCCGAACTGGGCCTGGATGCCGGCTTCGAGGACGGTGACTCGACCAATATCGGCGGCATCATCCTGGCGGTGCTCTCGGGCGTCATCTACACCGTGCTCTCGGCTGAAACGATGGAAGGCGACATCAATTATTTCGCCGTCGCGGCCAACGTTCTCCAGAGCGGCATCAATGTGGCGGTCGCGGCCCAGAGCTCGAATGTTTCTCCCAGCCTGTTCCAGGTGGCCTATGCCGACCTGTGGGGACAATTGAGCACTACCTTCGAAGGGTTGCTGGACACGTTCGACACCATGGAAACCGCCATCCTGACAGACTGGGCCAAGCTGAAAATCACCTATACGCTGATCGCCTCGACAGCGCCCGACGGATTGTTCTGGAACTCCGGTGAAACTGGAAATATGGTGAAAGCCGCCAAGCAGGGTTACGTGCTGTCAGTAATGCAGATGCTGCTGCCGGCCAAATACCAGATCTACCAATACCTGGACGTCAATAACAACCCCATCGACGGTGTGCCCGCCTATGCGCAGTACATCACACCCGCGATCGACGGGACCTACTTCAAATACTGGATCGCCGATTCGACGGACTGGTCAATCTATCCGGAAGAAATCGCGCTCACCCAGGTCTGGGACAATGGCGGCTCGAAGGACGACTTCTTTAACAGCAGTAACGGTTGGGCGTTCGCCTTGACGCGGCCCTACACCTACAGCGGCAACGCCGCCAATTACCTGGTAATCGCGCTTACCAACCTGAGCCCGAACACGCTGGTGGCCACGGTGTTCAATCCGTCCCCCACCTCCGCCGGGCCGTCCCCACAAACCCTGTATCCCTACGAGACGGTGTTGATCGAGGCCGAAGCTGCATATCCTGGTGGCGTAGCGATCACTCTCTCGATCTTCGACCCTTCCCGTGGCAACTACTTCGACGAGCCAATCGCCTCGTTCGATGCCTTTCAGGATTACTCTGGGTTCGCGGCTGGTAATGTGCGCACCGCCAACGCCACGACGGTGGGCGACTACCAACTGTCGACACCGCTGTGCAACACGGGCGGGTACAAGCAATACCCTGGCGCCATCCAGGCCAGTATCTACCGTCCTTGAGGGGTGAATCGCAGGCATGAGGAGCGGGAGTTCCGCTCGAAGAAAAAGCCGTGTTGATCGGCGGGCTTGCTCCGAAGGCGT
>NZ_JAHBCZ010000042.1:0-47759 GCF_019956035.1 Pseudomonas sp. A-RE-22 | reverse complement strand
CCACAGGGTGTTGTACTGCGCTGATTATTGGTTAACTGTCTGGCTACGGGCGCCAGCCCCTCCCCTTGATCAACAGCGAACCCCTCCATGCACACCCTCGCTCAACTACGCGCCGGCCAGCTCTCAGGCATTACCCGGCTGGACCTGGCCTGCGGCTTGACGGAATTTCCCCGGGAAATCTTCGACCTGGCCGACTCCCTCGAGATTCTCAACCTCAGCGGCAATCAGTTGGACACGCTGCCCGACGACCTGCATCGGCTGACTCGCCTGCGCGTGCTGTTCTGTTCGGACAACCGCTTCACAGAACTGCCCGAATGCCTGGGCCGTTGCAGCGCGTTGACCATGGTCGGTTTCAAGGCCAACCGCATCACGCACGTCACGGGCGCCGCATTGCCGCCACTGCTGCGCTGGCTGATCCTGACCGACAACTGCGTCAGCCAATTGCCGGATGAACTGGGCCAACGCCCCTATCTGCAAAAACTGATGCTGGCCGGCAACCGTTTACAGCAGTTGCCGGCGAGCCTGGGCCAGTGTCATCGCCTCGAACTGCTACGCATCGCCGCCAACCAACTGAGCGAACTGCCGCAATGGCTGCTCAAGCTGCCGAGCCTCAGTTGGCTGGCCTACGCCGGCAACCCGCTGGAAGCCCAGGCAGAAGCGGCGGCCCTGAATACCACGACGCCTATCGACTGGTCACATCTGGAACTGCAGCAACAACTGGGCGAAGGTGCGTCGGGGGTGATTCATCAGGCGCTTTGGCAGGCGCCCGGCCAGGCGGCACGAAAGGTCGCCGTGAAGCTGTACAAAGGCCAGATGACCAGCGACGGCTCGCCCCTGCATGAGATGCATGCCTGCATCACTGCCGGTCGACACCCGAACCTGATTGAGGTGTTGGGCCAGGTTGCCGGGCACCCCGAGCAACAGGCCGGGCTGGTGATGGCGCTGATCGAACCCAGCTACCGTAACCTCGCCGGACTGCCGAGCCTGGCGTCGTGCAGCCGCGACGTCTATGCCGATGAACTGCGCCTGAGCGCTCCGGAGGTCCTGCGCATCGCCCATGGCATCGCCTCGGTGGCGGCGCACCTGCACCGCCAGGGCATCACCCACGGGGATCTCTACGGGCACAATATTCTGTGCGATGACCAGGGCGATTGCCTGCTGGGGGATTTTGGCGCGGCGTCGTTCCACGCCACCACGGACAACGTGCAAACCCGCGAACTGCAACGCATCGAAGTGCGGGCCTTCGGGATTTTGCTGGGGGAATTGCTGGCGCGGATCGAACCGGGGCTCGGTGCGCAGGATCTTGCGTGGCTGCAGGATCTGGAGGCGCGCTGCTGTCAGCCGGATGTGCTGGCGCGGCCGGGCTTTGATGAGATTGAAGGTTTACTGCGCGACCGTAGCGAGGGAGCAAACTCCCTCACCACAGGACATTGCGGGTAACGCTTAACCCGCCAACCCGACAAACATGTCCTGCACGTCATCGTGGTTGTCGAGGCCTTCGAGGAAGGCTTCGACTTCAGCCATCTGCTCGTCGGTCAGGCCACTGACCGGGTTTTTCGGCTGGTAGCCCAGCTTGGCCGACAACACAGTGAAGCCCTGCTCCGGCAAGGCCTTCTGGACGGCATCGAGATCGGCAGGATCGGTGAGGAACAAGGTCGCACCCTCTTCGCCCGGCTCGAAATCCTGGGCACCGGCCTCGATGGCGGCCATTTCCGGATCGGCGTCCGGGCTGTCCGGCGCGGCTTCGATCATGCCGACATGGTTGAAGTCCCACGCCACCGAACCCGAGGCGCCAAGTTGGCCCTTGCGGAACGCGACGCGAATTTCGGCAACGGTACGGTTGATGTTATCGGTCACGCATTCAACGATCAGCGGTACCTGGTGCGGCGCGAACCCTTCGTAGGTGACGCGGTGGTATTGCACGGTTTCACCGAGCTGGCCAGAACCTTTTTTGATCGCACGTTCCAGGGTCTCGCGGGGCATCGAGGCCTTCTTCGCCTGTTCGACCACCAGTCGCAAGTGCGCGTTGGTAGCGGTATCAGCGCCGTTGCGTGCGGCAATGGTGATTTCCTTCACCAATTTGCCGAAGATCTTGCCCTTGGCGTTGGCAGCCGCTTCTTTGTGTTTAACCTTCCACTGTGCGCCCATTACTCACTCTCTTGTCTGACGCGCCGAGACATCTGCCGGTCGGCGCTGTGGCGCAAGTTTATACGGCCTAAACCGGCTGATCGACCAAAAAATTCACCCCGCCGGATCGACATTTTCACAGCGTGTTGTAGGGCATTTCTGAAATAGCGACTCACAAGCACCGTTTCCCCCCGCAGTTTCGTACCCTCTGCGCCTCTCTTCCCGCCAGTAGGAACTGCGATGCGCAACGACACGGAAAGTCCCTTCAGCCTGACGCTCACGCAAAGCGACTTGCAACTGCAAGTCTTGCGGTTCAACGGCCGCGAAGCCCTCAACCAGCCATACCGCTTTGACCTCGAACTGATCGGCCTGGCCCCGCCGATAGATCCTGAGCTGTTCTTGGGGCATCCGGCTTTCCTGCGCCTGGACGGCGAATCGGGCGTCCATGGGATTGTCCACAGCGTTAGCCTGAGTACCCTGGCGCCGCGGCGCATCGGCTATCGCCTGACGTTGGTCCCCTACCTCCAGCAACTGGAGCAAGGCCCGCGGCGCCGGGTTTTCCATCGACTCAGCGTGGTGCAGGTGCTGCAACGGCTGCTGGAAGAACACGCGCTACCCGTCGACAGTTACCGTTTCGAACTGCCCCATGGGCAGTATCCATGTCGCCCGTTTTGCATACAGTACGACGAAAGCGACCTGACCCTCCTGCAAAGGCTGTGCGAGGAAGAAGGCATTCATTACCACTTCGAACACGCTCCCCAGGGTCATGCCCTGGTGTTTGCCGAAGACCCGAAGAGCTTTCCCGCGCGCCCCGTCGAACTGCCCCAGCGTCCGAACGACAGCCAGCTACCGGCCGCCAAACGCTTGTATTTGCGTCACCATCCGATGATGCCTGGCCTGCCCGTCGGGTTCAGTGACCGGGCCCCGCCCGAAGCCAACGCCTCGGCGGCGAATCAACCTCTTGAGCGGATCGATCACAAAGCCATGCGCGACAACCCGGCCTTGGCACACCGTTACCAGGCCAGTCGCCGCCACCTTGAACGGCTGCGCTGCCGGCAACGGGAAATCCATGGCCACAGTACCCAACCGACCCTGCACGGTGGCAACATCGTGCAGATCTGCGAACACCCGGTTGCAGCCTTCAACGATCAATGGCTGATCACCGAGGTCCAGCACCGCGGACGGCAGTTTTCGATCCTGGAACCGGACCTGCCCGTCGCACCGTCGTCCCGTGACTACCGCAACCGGTTCACCGCGATTCCCTGGTCAACCGCATTCCGGCCAGCCCTCAAGCATCCCAAGCCCTGCATCCCCGGGTACCACCTGGCCCATGTACTCGGCCGCGCCGGCCAGCCGGCCAGTCCCGATGAACGTGGCCAGGTGAGTGTCAGCCTATGGGCGCCGGACCAGGACGGCATCACGCTGCCCGTGTCGCGGCTGACGCTGGATGGCAGCCCCAACCTGATGGCCGGCAGCGAAGTGCTGGTGAGTTTTCTCGATGGCGACCCTGATCGACCGGTGCTGTGCCCAGGGGCTGTCGATACCGGCGCAGACCATACCGCCACGCGGCCGAAATCGCCCCGAGGCAATCATGATGCGGGACTGCTGTTGGACTGGCTGCTGAATCCGCCGGACTTCACGCCCTGACTCAACCCTGTGACTTCCTACCGGCAAAACTGATCTGGCTCATGCAAACCCAGCGAAACGGGCTTACAGTAAACGGATAACGCCGCTCTAGACGGCGCTCTACCCTGATCGTTGGAGATACCTGCAATGCCCTGGAAAAACTCAGAAAGCCGCTACAGTACCGTCACGGTAACCTTGCATTGGCTGATGCTGGTTCTGCTGGCCGTGGTTTATGCCTGCATCGAGTTCCGAGGGATTTTCCCCAAGGGCAGTGGCGGCCGGACCCTGATCAAGGAAGCGCACTTCATGCTCGGCCTGACGGTGTTCCTGCTGGTCTGGCTACGCCTGTTCGCCCGCAGCATGGGTAAGGCACCGGCGATTTTCCCGGCGTCGCCTGCATGGCAAACCGTTCTCGCTCGCCTGATGCACTGGGCGCTGTACCTGTTCATGATCGCCATGCCGCTGCTGGGCTGGCTAATCACCAGCGCCGAAGGGCATCAGGTGATGTTCTATGGTTTCGATCTGCCCTTGCTCATCGATCAGGACAAGGAATTTGCCAAGCAGCTGGAAGGTTGGCATGTGCTGGGCGGCACCATCGGCTATTGGTTGATTGGCCTGCATGCCTTGGCGGGGCTGTACCACCACTATGTGGTACGGGACAACACGCTGCTGCGGATGATGCCCAAGCGCGGCTGATCGCCGTTACTCGAACCCTCGGCGGCCTTGCAAACCGCCGGTGTGGACGAAGATCAAACGGGTTCCTGGGGCAAACCCTCCGGCCTCGACCCGTGCTCTAAGCAACATCAAGGCTTTGCCGGTGTACAACGGCTCCAGTTCGATGGCCGCCGTGCTGTCGATGAACGCGGTGAGTTCAGCATCGACCCGGGCGAAACCGCCACGGCTGCCGTCGAACAATTCATAAAGTGGACTGCAAAGCCCCGCCTCCCCCACGATGCGTTCGACTTGCTGCGCCACGCCATGGTCCTGGGGCACCGCCAGCACGCCATAGACCGGGCGCTGCCCCGCTTCGGCCAGCACCAGCCCGGCCAACGACGTACCGGTGCCGCAGGCCAGCCACCAACCGTGAAAATCCGCCCATCCCAACGTCGCCAGTTGTTCACGGACACTGGCTGCCCATACCTGGCAGCCTTGTGCGCCGGGTAATCCTGAACCGCCCTCGGGCACCGGATGCAAATGTGGATAGCGGATCTGCCACGGCGCCCAGAAACCCGGCGCGTGTCGCTCTCGGTACCCGCCATACCCCAACCAGTGCAGGTCCATGCCAAACGCTTTCAGGTCGCGCACCGTCGGCGTGTCCTGGGGCTGACCACGCAACAGCCCCGCCGTGGGAAACCCGAAGCGCTTGCCCGCCGCCGCCAACGCATGCAAATGGTTGGAATAGGCCCCGCCCAGGCTCATGACCCCCTCGGCACCGGCCTCATGGGCGGCCCGCAAATGATGGACCAGCTTGAACCACTTGTTGCCGCTGATCAGTGGATCGATCCGGTCCAGGCGCAACACCGCCACCTCAACACCGGCACGGGCGAGCCAGTCCAGGTGAAGGGGTACGAGTCGGGGCTGGGGATGCCAATCGAGGGCGGGAAGCAGCATGGCAGCAGGCCCGAGGGGAGACAGGCCGGCATCTTAACAGCTTGGCTGCGGGTGATTTCAGGTTCACCACATCCCCCTGTGGGAGCGAGCAAGCTCGCTCCCACAAGGGTTTTCCTGAGACGCTGCGTTACAACTGCGCCGCCAACCGCGAACCCTGGTTGATCGCCCGCTTGGCGTCCAGTTCCGCCGCCACGTCGGCACCGCCGATCAGATGAACCTTCTGCCCCGCCGCCTCCAGGCCTTCCTGCAATTCACGCAGCGGATCCTGGCCGGCGCAGATCACGATGTTGTCCACGGCCAGCACTTGCGGCTCACCGGTTTCGCCGATGCGAATGTGCAGGCCCTCGTCGTCGATCTTCAGGTATTCGACGCTGTTGAGCATCTGCACCTGCTTGTTCTTCAGGCCCGTGCGGTGAATCCAGCCGGTGGTCTTGCCCAGGCCGTCACCGACCTTGGATGTCTTGCGTTGCAGCAGGAACACCTGGCGCGCCGGCGCATGAGGTTCGGCCTTGATCCCGGCCACACCGCCGCGAGCCTCGAGGTGGGTGTCGATGCCCCACTCCTTCCAGAACGCCTCGCGGTCCTGGCTGGTGGCAACGCCTTGATGAACCAGGAACTCCGACACGTCGAAGCCGATACCGCCGGCGCCGATCACCGCGACACTGCGGCCCACCGGCTTGCGCTCGAGGATCACGTCCAGGTAGCTCAACACCTTGGCATGCTCCACGCCAGGAATCGCCGGCACGCGCGGTGCGATGCCGGTGGCGAGGATGATCTCGTCATAACCGCCAGCCACCAATTGCGCCACATCCACCCGGGTGTCGAGGCACAGCTCGACATGGCTGGTCTGCAATTTGCGCTTGAAGTAGCGCAGGGTTTCGAAAAACTCTTCCTTGCCCGGCACGCGCTTGGCAATGTTGAACTGACCACCGATTTCACTGGCCGAATCGAACAGCGTCACCTGGTGCCCACGCTCGGCCGCCACCGTGGCAGCGGACAACCCGGCCGGGCCGGCACCGACCACGGCGATTTTCTTCACCTGGGTCACCGGCAGGTAGTTCAGCTCGGTTTCGTGGCAGGCCCGCGGGTTGACCAGGCAACTGGTGAGCTTGCCGCCAAAGGTGTGGTCCAGGCACGCCTGATTGCAGCCGATGCAGGTGTTGATTTCATCGCCGCGACCGGCAGCGGCCTTGTTGACGAACTCCGGATCGGCCAGGAACGGCCGGGCCATGGAGACCATGTCGGCATCGCCTTCGGCCAGGATCTGCTCGGCCACTTCCGGGGTGTTGATGCGGTTGGTGGTGATCAGCGGGATGCTGACCGAACCACGCAGCTTGGCCGTAACCTTGCTGAACGCGGCGCGCGGAACCTTGGTGGCGATGGTGGGAATTCGCGCTTCGTGCCAACCGATACCGGTGTTGATAATCGTCGCGCCAGCCTGCTCGATGGCCTTGGCCAACTGGACGATTTCGTCCCACGAACTGCCACCTTCCACCAGATCGAGCATCGACAGGCGAAAGATGATGATGAAACTCGGGCCTACCGCCTCGCGCACCCGACGGACGATTTCCACCGGCAGGCGCATGCGGTTTTCATAGCTTCCGCCCCAACGGTCGATACGGTGGTTGGTGTGGGCCGCCAGGAACTGGTTAATGAAATAACCTTCCGAGCCCATGATCTCGACGCCGTCGTATTCGGCCTTCTGGGCCAGTACCGAGCAGGTGACGAAATCGCTGATCTGCTTCTCGATGCCTTCCTCGTCCAGTTCCTTGGGCTTGAACGGGTTGATCGGCGCCTGGATCGCGCTCGGTGCCACTTGCTTGGGGCTGTAGGCGTAGCGCCCGGCATGGAGAATCTGCATGCAGATCTTGCCACCGGCCTCGTGTACGGCCCGGGTAACGATCTGGTGCTTGAGCGCTTCTTCTTCGGTGGTCAGCTTGGCCGCGCCGGAGTAGACACCACCCTCGTCGTTCGGTCCGATCCCGCCGGTGACCATCAGACCCACGCCGCCCCGGGCGCGCTCGGCAAAATACGCCGCCATACGCTCGAAGCCGCCGGGTTTCTCTTCCAGGCCGGTGTGCATCGAGCCCATCAGGGTACGGTTGCGCAAGGTGGTGAAACCCAGGTCCAGCGGGGCCAGCAGATGCGGGTAATGAGAGGCGGTCATCGGTAACTCCACAACGGGCGATCACGGGGAAAAGCGCAAGCTCTGCGGCCTGCGTCTGTCATGACCCACAGCGTAAGAGTCGGGATGCGGGCACTCAATGACCGTAACTGACAACTTAATGATCCAAATGTGCAGGGTGCCGATCAGTCGTGCGTGACTCTCGGCGGGGTGAGCCAGTCCTATCAACGCTGGCCCAGGTGCTGAAACCAAAAATAACCCTAATAACATGGTGCTCATTGCATGCATCCCCAACGAAAAATGCTGCACAACGAGTTGCACGCCCGCCCGTCGCTGTATTTCGACGAGCCGGCCCACGTCTTCCACCTGGCGTTTCTTGGCGACAATGCCCAGTGCAACGCGTTGCTCGAACGACTGAGCCCTGAAACCGTCGCAGCAGAGGCCGCACAAGGCATCACCCGCCTTGAAGGACATCCGCTCAAGTGGGAGCGCCACGCCGAGTTCTTCACCCTGACCCTGGTTGTTCCCGCCAGCACCAATGAACTGCACTGGACAACGCTGCCCGAATGCCTTGCCCAGGGTATCGAAGGCCATTCCCAGCACCTCATCAATGCGGTTCAGGTGGTGGTGCGCGCCGAAGCCGGTCTCGACCTGCCCAGCTACGGTTTCAAGGACCCTTGCGGCTCTTGTGTGGGCGGTGGCGATGCGGTGGTCTGGAGCGATTTTCGCCTGACCGAGGATGGCACCAATCGCCTGCTGTTCATCAACCGACGGCTCAACGCTTATCGCCAGGGCCGCATGATCCGGCGCCTGCTGGAAATCGAGACCTATCGCATGATGGCGTCCTTGTCGCTCAATACCGCCAAGGCACTGGACCCGCAACTGAACGAATTCGATCGCACCCTGGTGAGCCTGTCCGAACGCAACGCCAATGCCAGCGGCGTGCATGCCAAGGCCCTGCTGGAGGACATCGCCCTGCTGTCTCGCCAGGTCGTCAGTAGCACGGTCAAGAATCGCCACCGTTTCAGCGCCACCCGCGCCTACGCCCAACTGGTGTTCGAGCGCCTGGGGGAGTTGCGCGAAAGTCACCTGGGCGATTGCCAGCGGCTGGGCGTGTTCATCGAACGGCGTTTCAAACCCACGGTGCGTTATTGCGCAGCCACCGAACAGCGCCTTGAACAACTGGCCATGAGCGTCGCCAACCTGGGTGACCTGCTGCAAGCCCGCGTACAAGTCGAGATGGAAGACCAGAACGCCGAGATCCTGCGCAGCCTCAATGCGCGTGCCGATGCACAGATCAAGATCCAGCGCGCGGTGGAAGGTCTGTCGATCATTGCCATCACCTACTACCTGATCAACCTGTTCAAACTGGTCTATAGCGGGCTGCACACCTTGGGCGCAAACCTCTCGGCCCGCGAAGCGCTGGTGGGCATGACGCCACCGGTGCTGCTGATCATGTTGCTGATTCTGATCCGGATCCGGAAAGCCAAAAGTCACTAGCGCGCCTTGCCAGCGCAGAGGGTGTCCCAAGATTCCTGGACACCCTCTGCGTGTGCTTACCGTGCGTACAAATCAGCGCCCGCCCTTCGCTAATCCCTTGTTTTACCGTACCCTGCCCCGTAGCTCTTGATGAAAAATCACGAACCTGCACACGGCCGTTGACTGTTCCCCCATGCGCAAATTTCTGTACCTGCTGTTTTCCTTGGCCTTGATTGCCGCCCTGATCACCTATGCACTGTGGACGACAGATCGTCCGGCGGGTCATTACCTGTCAGACCTGCGCATCAGCCTGGCGGTCGACCAGGGCACGCCCGCCGACCGCGGCAACCTGCTGGGCATCCAACCCGAACTGTTCCCCACCGACTACCAGAGCCCCGAGCGCCTGCATCGCAAACTGGCGGCCTATCTGCAGACGGCTCGCGACCAGGGTTTTCTCAATGCCAAGACCGTGGTGGTCCTGCCCGAGCACATCGGCACCTGGCTGATGGTCGGCGGCGAAAAAGACGAGTTGTACCAGGCCACCAGCCTGAAGGACGCCATGAACTGGCTGGCGGTCAGCAATCCGCTGGCGTTTATCCAGGCATTGGTCAGCGCTCAAGGCGATAGCCGACTGGACGATGCCTACCTGCGCATGAAAGCCGAGCGCATGGCCCATGACTATCAAGCGCTGTTCGGTGGGTTGGCCAAGGAGTTCGGCATCACCCTGGTGGCCGGCTCCATCGTGCTCCCCGAGCCCAGTGTCAGCGACGGTGAGCTGAAGATCGGTCGCGGTGCGCTGTACAACAGCAGCCTGGTGTTCGGCAGCGATGGTCGGCCGATCGGCCAGCCACAACGCCAACGACATCCGGTGTTTGAACAGCGCGACGTGCTTGGCGCCGACCGACCGACCGCTGTCCAAGTCATCGACACCCCCGCCGGTCGCCTGGGCGTGCTGATCGGCAGCGACAGTTGGTACCCGCTCCACTACCGGCAACTCAACGACCAGGGCGCGCAACTGATTGCGGTGCCCGCCTTCATCACCGGTCGCGATACGTGGGAAAAACCCTGGAGCGGTTATAAAGGCCTGTCCACGCCGAGCGAGGTGAGCCTCAAGCCCGGTGAAGTGAGCGAGGGCCAAGCCTGGCATCGCCTGACACTGACCGGCCAGCTGCCCATCAGCCAGGCCCGGGCCGGCGTCAGCGTGTTCCTGCGGGGCCAGTTCTGGGACAGCGGCAGTGCTGGCCAGAGTTTCATCAGCCACGACGGCCAACACTTCTCCGATGGCAACGCCCGTGGCGCCCGCCTGCTGAACCTGTGGTTGTGAACATGAAACCGCGGCCGATGCGCCTGGGCGACCTGTCAGTGGGCTTCGTCCATAGCCTGGCTGACGCCGTCGCCAGCCATGGGCAAGACCCTCAACCTTTGCTTGAACAGTACGGTCTCGATGCCGCGCGCCTGGCCGAGCCCGGGGCACGATTGTCGATCCCGCGCTACATGCGCCTGGGCCACGCTGCGATTCAACAGACCCAGGACCCGGCCCTGGGCCTGCGCATGGGCCAACTCGGCCGTTTGAGTCAGGCCGGGCTGGCGGGCGTTACCGCGGCCCAGGCGCCAACCGTGCGCGAGGCCGCCCGCTGCATGATCCGCTTCGAGCCGCTGTATGGCTCCAACTATCGCGGCCAATCGAGTTTCCATGAAGATGCCCGAGGCGCTTGGCTACGGTTCTATTCCATCAGCCCGTATAACGCCTACAACCGCTTCGTCGTGGACTCGATCATTGCCGGCTGGCTTGCGCAACTGTCCAGCGTCAGCGGCATCGCGCTGCGGCCAGAACGCATCGAAATCGAATTCGAGGAGCCGACATACCTGGAGGCCTACCGCACGCTCGGTGACTGCCCGATCCAATTTGGCGCCGAACAGAATCAACTGCGCCTGGGCCTGGACAGCCTCGCCCAGCGCAACCCACAGCATTGCCCCAGCACTTGGCACCATCTGCTTCAGTTGTGTGAACGGGAACTGGAACAACTGACCCGCACCCGTAGCCTGCGCGAGCGCATCATCCAACTACTGGGACCGTTGCTCAACGGCGGCCGGGAACCCGACCTGGAAGAAGTGGCGGCCCGCCTGAAGCTGCCGACCTGGACCCTGCGTCGCAAGCTGGCCGAGGAAGGCACGCAGTTTCGCGCCATCCTCAACGACACCCGCCGCGACCTGGCCATGACCTACATACGCGATACCGAACTGGCGTTCGGCGAAATCGCTTATCTATTGGGATTCGCCTCAGCCGAGGCATTTCAACGAGCCTTCAAGCGCTGGAACAACCAGACGCCCGGAGAGTTTCGTCGTAGTCACAGAGGGGTTTGAGCTTCAAGAACCTGGCTTGGTGCTTACCACTTGTAGCTTGTCGCAATCCTCACAACTCCGTCGCATCTTCGGCGGGTTCCAACGGGTCCAGTTCATACGCCTGGTATTCCAGCAGCTCTTCCTGATAATCATCCATTACGTGTCCTTCCCCTGTCATTGAAACCAATGCCTGATGGCGCTGGCATCAGCATAAAGCTGCTTTATGAACAAAACATGAAGCAAAGGCTTCATGAATTAAACGTAGCACAGGGTCAGGAAATTACCGTGTGAAGTGTGACAGGGCGTTACTCCCTGCCACTGGACCTCAGGATGCCGGAAGCGGCTGGATCGGCTCGGTCGGGGCCGGCAACGAACTGGACGGTGGTGGTGTAACGGTTTCCGTCGTCGGCGCAGACTCGAACGACTCGGGCGCAATCGGTGCAGGCTCGCTCGGCGGTGCGACGGGCTCCGACACCGTAGGAGCTGTTTCAACAGGGGCCGGCGCGGGCGCGGGGGCGACAGGCTCCGGTGCAGGCGCTGGAGCAGGCATCAGGGCGGCAGGTTCGACCTTGGTTTCCGGAATGCCCAATTCAGTTTTCGGTTTCTCGGCGTTGTCGGCCGCTTTCTTCGCCTCGGGAGGCAGGAACAGCTCCACCAGGGCAAAGAAGCGCTCATAGAACTTGGCCGCCGACACGGTTTCGCTGGCGACCTTGACCATCGAATCATCCGAGGAGCCGATCGGCATCGACACCGAACCCAGCACGCCCACACCCAGGCTGGCGGAGTTGTTGGTTTTCTTCAGGGCATAACGGTCCTGCAAGGCGTTGGCGAACATCGTCGCACGGTGTCCGGCACCGCCATCCTCGGCACAGACCAGGTTGAAACTGATTTCCATGTGAGTGTCGCCGGTCTGCTGGAAACTCTTGTGACCGCTGACCAGCTTCGGATCGCTGCTGGTGATGATGTAGCCCTGGCTGAGCAACGCCCGACGCCCGGCCTCGCAGGTCGCCGCGTCGTTCACCGGATACGTGCGCGAGAACGTGCCGGAGTCATCGAAGTTCTCGTGCTCGTAAATGGCGGCTTTCTTCGACGAGCAACCGGCTGCGGCGGCCAGCACCAGTGCAAGCCCGACGGTGCGCATGGGAAATGATTTGAACATTGAACATCCTGAGAAAAACGGTCCGGGGCGTATTGTGCAACAGAACGCGACCTGGCAGCGTGGCTAATCTTGTTTCAAGGGGGTTACAAGTTTACTGGGGGTTGTCTGCAGGAAAAAGACGCCAAGCGGATAGATCGACGAACACCCGCCCCGAGCAACAAGCAGACACAAAAAAATCCGGGATTTAGCTTAATCCTGTTCAGTTGCGCCGTTAATGAAGATTTTGATATCACGTTCAGAGCGGCGTAGTTCAGTGTGTATATCCATTTCTGCGGTAATGGATCTACACACAAAACCCAAGCCAAAAAAAACGACGCTCCCCATTTCTGAAGAAGCGCCGTTTTTTCTAACTGAACAGCATCACAACCAGGTTTGAAAAAGCATCAAGCAATTAGAAACGCTTGATCTCCGCCTGGCTCTCCAGCTGCTTGCGATACGCCGCAAAGTCCTGCTGACCAACACGGGACGCGAGGTAGCGGCGATATTCCGCCTTCTCTTCGTCAGTCGGTGCCGCCGCTTCGTTCACGCCATTCAAACGCACGACCATCAGGCTGCCATCAGGCAAGGTCACGCTGGTGAACGTCGGCTTGTCCTTGGACTCAGGCTTGGGCATGCGGAACAGTGCTTGCAGCACCGCCGGATCGATGCCTTCCTGGTTGCGGGTTGCCGCCTGGGTGGCTTTCCAGCCTTGGCCGTCGACCGGCTTGTCCAGTGCAACCTTGCCATCGCGCAGGCTGGCGATCAGCTCGTCGGCCCGGGTCTTGGCTGCCGCGCTAGCGTGTTCCTTGGTCAATTGAGCACGAATCGGCCCTGCCACGCTTTCCAGCGGCAGTTGCTCAGGCTTGCGGTGCTCCTTGGCACGCAGCACCACGACGGTTTCCGGGTCCAGCTCGATGGCGGTGCTGTTGGCGCCCTCATTCAGCACTTCCGGACTGAACGCAGCAGTAACCACGGCACGATTGGCCGCAATCCCTTCGCCGCCTTCACGACCAAATGGGGCCGATGTGTGGACGGTCAGCTTCAGGTCCTGGGCGGGTTGCGCCAGGTCGGACGCTTCGAACGAGGCATCCTCCAACTGCTTGGTCGCCTCAACGAAACGCTGCTCCACCTGTTGAGTCTTCAGCTCGCGGGTCAGCTTGTCCTTGAGGCTGGCAAACGTAGGCACTTCAGGCGCTTCGACACCCAGCAGCTTGATCAGGTGCAGACCGAAATCGGTGCGTACCGGTGCCGAGACCTGGTCCTTGTTCAAGGCGTACAAGGCCTTTTCGAATTCCGGATCGTAGACACCAGGACCGGCGTAGCCCAGATCGCCGCCGTTGTTAGCCGAACCCGGGTCCTGGGAAAACTCCTTCGCCAACGCTTCAAACGACTCGCCTTTGGCCAGGCGAGCCTGGATCTCTTCGATCTTCGCCTTGGCCTGGGCTTCGGTCACCTTGTCGTTCACTTCGATCAGGATGTGCGCAGCCCGACGCTGTTCGGACAGGTTGGCGATTTCTTTCTGATAGGCCGCCTGCAAGTCTTCGTCCTTGACGCTGACCTGATCGAAGAAAGAGGCCTTCTTCAGTTCGAGGTAATCGATGACCACCTGGTCAGGCGTCATGAATTCCTTGGCGTGCTGGTCGTAGTAAGCCTTGACCTCATCATCGGTCAGCTTGACGGAGGCAGGATCAGCCTTGATGTTCAAGGTGGCGAAATCACGCGTCTGTTTTTCCAGGCGTGCAAATGCCAGCACTTGGGCATCGGTGACGAAACCGCTGCCTGCCAGGCCGGCGCGCAACTGACCGATCAGCATTTCCTGAGCCAGCATCTGGCGGAACTGCATACGGCTGTAACCCAGTTGGCGGATCACCTGATCGAAACGCTCGGGACTGAATTTGCCATCGACCTGGAACTCAGGCGTCTGCAGGATCACTTGATCAAGCGCAGCTTCGGAGAAAGCGAATTTCGCATCGTGTGCGCCTTGCAGCAACAACTTGCGGTCGATCAGGCCCTTGAGCGCCGAATCACGCAGCATCTTTTCGTCCAGCAGGGAGGCGTCGAAATCCTTGCCCAGCTGTTGCATGAGCTGACGGCGTTGCATGTCGACCGCCTGGCTCAGCTCGTTCTGGCTGATGTTTTCGCCGTTGACCTTGGCCGCTTCGTTGCTGTTGGTAGTGGCTTTGAAAATGGCATCGAAACCGGTCAACGCCATCAATGCGACGATGACCCCGATGATGGTCTTGGCAATCCAGCCTTGTGAATTGTCCCTGATATTCTGCAGCATGCGTCCCCCAGAAACGGTTGAACTTCAAATTTAGGCAACCGTGGAGCGTGGGTAGAATCCGGATAGAAGAAAGGCGCATCCGAGGATGCGCCTTCTCGTAACTGGCGGAGCGGACCGGGCTCTAACCTTCAAGCCCTGGTGTGCCAGACCGGTTGCAACCGGCCGTGTTACCGCTCCGCTGCCAAGCCAGGCATGACCCCGACCCGGATAAACTCAACGAAACCTTAGTTAACGGCTTCTTTCAGTGCTTTACCAGCTTTGAAGCCTGGCTTTTTGGCAGCAGCGATTTCCAGCGTCTTACCGGTCTGCGGGTTGCGACCGATACGAGCAGGACGATCGGTCACGGAGAAGGTACCGAAACCAACCAGAACAACGGAGTCGCCAGCCTTCAGAGCGCCAGTGACGGATTCGATTACAGCGTCCAGCGCACGGCCAGCAGCAGCTTTCGGGATATCAGCGGATGCAGCGATAGCATCAATCAGTTCCGACTTGTTCACTCTAAGTCCCCTTATATCTATTTGAGATGATTCTAAGTTTTTTTGGTGAAAGCAAAACGAGTGCTGAATGGCCTGCAGACACTTAAGAGCCGCTTTATAACAAGGGCTCTAAAAAACTGTCAAGGAAGCCCCCCAGGCAAATGCGTATTAATGCGTGCTAATTCTTTCCTTAGAGTCAGACTCTCGCTTTTCTTCCTTCGCGACAATCTCCGGAGCCACATCCGGCAAGGGCTCCGGCGCGTATTGCAGCGCAATTTGCAGGACCTCGTCAATCCATTTAACGGGTTTGATCTGAAGATCTTGCTTGATGTTGTCAGGAATTTCCTTCAGGTCGCGGACATTCTCTTCGGGAATGATCACGATCTTGATCCCGCCACGGTGTGCCGCCAGCAGTTTTTCCTTCAGGCCGCCAATCGCCAGGACCTGGCCGCGCAGTGTGATTTCACCCGTCATGGCGACGTCGGCGCGCACCGGGATACCGGTCAATGCCGAGACCAGGGCCGTGCACATGCCTACACCAGCGCTTGGGCCGTCCTTGGGCGTAGCCCCTTCAGGCATGTGGATATGCGTGTCGCGCTTCTCATGGAAGTCCAGGGGAATGCCCAGGCTCCGGGCGCGGCTGCGAACCACCGTCAGCGCAGCGGTGATCGATTCGACCATCACGTCGCCCAGGGAACCGGTCTTGATCAGTTGCCCCTTGCCCGGCACCACGGCCGCTTCGATGGTCAGCAACTCACCACCGACCTGGGTCCAGGCCAGGCCAGTCACCTGGCCGATCTGGTCCTGTTGCTCGGCGAGGCCGTAGCGGAACTTGCGTACGCCCAGGAAGTGCTCCAGCAGGTCCGCAGTGACCTTGACCGCGAAGCGTTTTTCCAGCGCATGTTCCTTGACCGCCTTGCGGCAGACCTTGGCAATCTGCCGCTCCAGGCCACGTACACCGGCTTCGCGGGTGTAGTAGCGGATGATGTCGCGAATCGCTTCCTCGTCGAATTCCAGCTCGCCTTTTTTCAGGCCGTTGGCCTGGATCTGCTTGGGCGAAAGGTATTTCACGGCGATGTTGATCTTCTCGTCCTCGGTGTAGCCCGGAAGACGAATCACCTCCATCCGGTCCAGCAACGCTGGCGGAATATTCATGGAGTTGGAGGTGCAGAGGAACATCACGTCCGACAGGTCGTAGTCGACCTCCAGGTAGTGATCGTTGAAATTGTGATTCTGCTCAGGATCGAGGACTTCGAGCAACGCAGAGGCAGGATCGCCACGCATATCGCTACCCATCTTGTCGATTTCGTCCAAAAGGAACAGCGGATTGCGCACGCCGACCTTTGTCATCTTTTGAATCAATCTTCCTGGCATCGAACCGATGTAGGTACGGCGATGCCCCCGAATTTCCGCCTCATCGCGCACGCCGCCAAGAGCCATGCGTACGAATTTGCGGTTGGTCGCGTGGGCAATCGACTCCGCAAGGGAGGTTTTACCGACCCCAGGAGGACCGACCAGGCACAGGACCGGGCCACGAATCTTCTTCACGCGCTTCTGCACGGCGAGGTATTCAAGGATACGCTCCTTGACCTCTTCCAGGCCGTAATGGTCGGCGTCGAGGATGTCTTCGGCACGCGCCAGGTCCAGACGCACCTTGCTCTGGGCTTTCCACGGCACCTGGACCAACCAGTCGATGTAGGAGCGCACTACGGTGGCCTCAGCAGACATCGGCGACATTTGCTTGAGCTTGTTCAACTCAGCCTGGGCCTTGGCCAGTGCATCCTTGGGCAAGCCGGCGGCATCGATGCGCTTTTTCAGCTCTTCGATTTCGTTGTGGCCTTCGTCACCATCGCCCAGCTCTTTCTGAATGGCCTTCATCTGCTCATTCAGGTAGTACTCGCGCTGGCTGCGCTCCATCTGTTTCTTGACGCGACCGCGAATGCGCTTCTCGACCTGCAACAGATCGATTTCGCCGTCGAGCAGTGCCAGCACGTGTTCGACACGGGCCGACAAATCAATGATTTCGAGAATTTCCTGCTTCTGCTCGATCTTGAGGGCCATATGGGCCGCCATCGTATCGACCAGTCGCCCAGGCTCATCGATGCTGTTAAGCGACGACAGGACCTCTGCAGGCACCTTCTTGCCCAGTTGCACGTATTGTTCGAACTGCGACAGCAGGCTGCGGACAAACACCTCTGACTCACGCTCGGGCGCATCGACCTCTTCGATCAGCGACACCTCGGCCCGGCAATGGCCGTCCACTTCGCTGAAACGCTCGATAGCACCGCGCTGTTCGCCTTCGACCAGGACCTTGACGGTGCCGTCGGGCAGCTTGAGCAATTGCAGAACCGTTGCAATCGTACCTACGCGATACAGTGCGTCTTCGCCGGGATCATCATCGGCCGGGTTTCTCTGAGCCAGCAAAAGAATCTGCTTGTCACCCGCCATCGCAGCCTCAAGGGCTTCGATGGACTTCTCGCGCCCCACGAACAGCGGGATAACCATGTGCGGATACACCACGACATCGCGCAATGGCAGGAGAGGCAATTCGATGGTTGTCTTCATGATTTCGCCTCTACGGCGGCCCTCGGGCCGGAAACAGATGGAAGTAAGCTTGAAACCAAGATGGGGGCAGCCTTGAAAAAAAACAAGCGCTAAGACACGTCTAAAACGCGCAAAAAGCAAAGGGGCCCGAAGGCCCCTCCTTTGTTCCGGCAGCCGAACGCTTAAGCGTCCGGTGCGGCCTTGGCAGCCGGCTCACTGTTTTCATAGATATACAGTGGCTTGGACTTGCCTTCTATGACGCTTTCATCGATCACGACTTTACTCACCTCGGACTGCGAGGGGATCTCGTACATCGTGTCGAGCAATACGCCTTCGAGAATCGAGCGCAATCCACGGGCACCGGTCTTACGCTCCAGGGCACGTTTTGCGACCGATTTCAGCGCGTCGGAACGGAATTCCAGGTCTACACCTTCCATTTCGAACAACTTGGCATACTGCTTGGTCAGGGCGTTCTTCGGCTCGGTCAGGATCTGCATCAACGCCGCTTCATCCAACTCGTCCAGCGTCGCCAGGACCGGCAGACGACCGACGAATTCCGGGATCAGACCGAACTTGACCAAATCGTCAGGCTCGACTTCACGCAGGGATTCACCGACTTTCTTGCCTTCTTCCTTGCTGCGCACTTCGGCGTTGAAACCAATGCCACCACGGGTGGAACGGTTTTGAATAACCTTTTCCAGGCCGGAGAACGCACCACCGCAGATGAACAGGATGTTACGGGTGTCGACTTGCAGGAATTCCTGCTGCGGATGCTTGCGACCACCTTGGGGTGGAACGGAAGCGACCGTACCTTCGATCAACTTGAGCAAGGCCTGCTGCACGCCCTCACCGGAAACATCCCGGGTGATGGACGGGTTGTCGGACTTGCGGGAAATCTTGTCGATTTCATCGATGTAGACAATGCCCATCTGGGCCTTTTCCACATCGTAGTCGCACTTCTGCAACAACTTCTGAATGATGTTCTCGACATCCTCACCCACATAACCCGCCTCAGTGAGGGTGGTTGCGTCGGCGATGGTGAACGGAACGTTCAGCAAGCGGGCCAGGGTTTCGGCAAGCAGGGTCTTACCCGAGCCTGTCGGGCCGATCAGCAGGATGTTGCTCTTGCCGAGTTCGACGTCGTCATTCTTCTTGTCACGTTGGTTCAGGCGCTTGTAGTGGTTGTACACCGCTACGGCCAGTACCTTTTTCGCACGTTCCTGACCAATCACATACTGATCAAGGATGCCGCTGATTTCTTTAGGCGAAGGCAATTTATGCGCGCTGCTCTCGGCCTGGGCTTCCTGCACCTCCTCGCGGATGATGTCATTGCACAGGTCGACGCACTCGTCGCAAATGAAGACCGAGGGGCCGGCAATCAATTTGCGCACTTCATGCTGGCTTTTGCCACAGAAGGAGCAATAAAGCAGTTTGCCGTTGTCCTCGCCGTTGCGGGTGTCAGTCATTCGATCGATCCAAATCCGATAGGCTTGCAACACAAGATGAAGGCAATTGCGGGCTTTTTCAAGCCCGCAGGTGATCGGACCTGCCGATCAACCTCATTTTGAGCTGCTTATTTTAAGCGGGGCGCTGGTTGATCACTTCATCGATCAGACCATATTCACGTGCGGCTTCAGCGCTCATGAAATTGTCGCGGTTGGTATCGCGCTCGATTTCTTCTAGCGTGCGCCCGCTGTGCTTGGCCATCAAGGTATTGAGGCGCTCGCGAATGAAGAGGATTTCCTTGGCATGGATTTCAATATCCGATGCCTGGCCCTGGAAACCGCCCAGCGGCTGGTGAATCATCACGCGCGAGTTCGGCAGGCAGTAACGCTTGCCATGGGCACCAGCTGTCAGCAAAAACGCACCCATGCTGCAAGCCTGACCGATACAGGTCGTCGAAACGTTAGGCTTGATGAACTGCATGGTGTCGTAGATCGACATGCCCGCCGTCACCGAACCGCCAGGGGAGTTGATATAGAGATGGATATCCTTGTCCGGGTTTTCGGCTTCAAGGAACAACAGTTGCGCACAGATCAGGTTGGCCATGTAGTCCTCTACCGGGCCCACCAGAAAGATGACGCGTTCCTTGAGCAGACGCGAGTAGATGTCATAGGCACGTTCGCCGCGGGCGGACTGCTCGATAACCATCGGGACCAGGCCGCCTGCGGCCTGGATGTCAGAGCTCTGCTGATAAAAAGAATTGCGGGACATGTCTCGCAGTCACTCCCAAATAGTTATGTCTTGAATACGCATAAGCCAGCGCGAAGGCTGGCTTATGGGTGTTTATTTCTTACCGCAGAACCATCAATCGGCTTGTGGAGCTTCCACCGGCTTGACCGCTTCTTCGTAAGAGACCGCTTTATCGGTCACGCTAGCTTTCTGCAGAACAGTATCCACAACTTGTTCTTCCAGCACAACCGAACGGACTTCGTTCAGTTGCTGGTCGTTCTTGTAGTACCAGGACACGACTTGCTCAGGCTCTTGATAGGCCGAGGCCATTTCCTGGATCAGCTCGCGAACGCGGGCTTCGTCAGGCTTGAGTTCAAACTGCTTGACCACTTCGGCGACGATCAGGCCCAGCACGACGCGGCGCTTGGCTTGCTCTTCGAACAGTTCGGCAGGCAGCTGGTCCGGCTTGATGTTGCCACCGAACTGCTGAACAGCCTGCACGCGCAGACGGTTCACTTCGTTGTCCAGCAGGGCCTTTGGCACTTCGATCGGGTTGGAGGCCAGCAGACCGTCCATGACCTGGTTCTTGACCTTGGACTTGATGGCCTGGCGCAGCTCACGCTCCATGTTCTTGCGAACTTCGGTGCGGAAACCTTCCAGACCGGTTTCCTTGATGCCGAACTGGGCGAAGAACTCTTCGTTCAGCTCAGGCAGTTTCGGCTCGGAAACAGTGTTGACGGTCACGGTGAACTCGGCGGCTTTGCCAGCCAGGTCCAGGTTCTGGTAGTCCTCAGGGAAGGTCACGTTCAGAACGCGCTCTTCACCGGCCTTGGCGCCAACCAGGCCGTCTTCGAAGCCAGGAATCATGCGACCGGAACCCAGCACCAGCTGGGTAGCCTTGGCGGAACCGCCCGCGAACACTTCACCGTCGACCTTGCCGACGAAATCGATGTTCAGTTGATCTTCGTTCTGGGCAGCACGCTCAGTCACTTCGAAACGGGTGTTCTGCTTGCGCAGGATGTCCAGCATCTTGTCCAGGTCGGCATCCGACACGTCAGCGCTCAGGCGCTCGACAGCGATGGATTCGAAACCGGCAACCGTGAACTCAGGAAACACTTCGAACGTGGCGACGAATTCCAGGTCCTTGCCTTTTTCCAGCACTTTAGGCTCGACGGACGGAGCGCCGGCCGGGTTCAGCTTCTGCTCGACGACCGCTTCGTAGAACGAAGACTGGATCACGTCGCCCACGGCTTCCTGACGCGCATCAGCTTCGTAACGCTGACGAATCACGCTCATTGGCACTTTGCCTGGGCGGAAACCTGGGATTTTGGCCTTTTGGGCAGTCTGCTGCAGACGCTTGTTGACCTGAGTCTCGATGCGCTCAGCCGGCACGGTGATGCTCATGCGGCGCTCAAGAGCAGAAGTATTTTCAACAGAAACTTGCATGGATATTCCTCGTTGCACAGACGTTGGCCGGGCGTTTCCGACCCCAGAATCAAGGGCATGCATTCTAGTAGGTCAAACTCAAGAAGTCACCCTACTGAAAACGCGCTGGAAACAGGCGCCGGATTTAGGACGGGACAAACGGTCATGCCCCACCCGGATTGCAAATACAGTCGACTCAGCCCAGGGCTCTGCGCCAACGCTTCTATATATAGAAGCGGCTTGCCCGATCACGCGACGCCCGCCCCCACAAAGGGACCGACGGACATGTCACGCATCATCACGAAACACATTCGCGACGAACCGACCGCTGCGCGCAGCTCCAAGAAACCGTACCGACGCCAAACACAAAACCACTGAAAACAAAAACGGCGCAGCCCTTTTCAGGTACTGCGCCGTTTTCTGCTATTTAAATAGCGACTTGTATGGTGCGGACGGAGAGACTCGAACTCTCACACCTTGCGGCGCTGGAACCTAAATCCAGTGTGTCTACCAATTCCACCACATCCGCGTATCAAGCTTTTAAAGCAAAGGCGCCAGATTGTTAGATCTGGCGCCTTTCTAGAATATGGGGTGGACGATGGGGATCGAACCCACGACAACGGGAGTCACAATCCCGTGCTCTACCAACTGAGCTACGCCCACCATATTGCCTTGTTGCCTTACTTGTGCCAAAGCTGCCTAATTGGCGCACCCGGCAGGACTCGAACCTGCGACCATCCGCTTAGAAGGCGGATGCTCTATCCAGCTGAGCTACGGGCGCCTTTTTAATCTGTATTCTTGGACGATTACAAACTAAGTGCTTTCAGTTTTACCGAGTTGAAACAACCAACTCCGCTCCACCTTCTTAACCAGTGCTAGGCTGTGCCCGACAAGTGCGACGAATGTTATAGACGGCCTGATAGGTCGTCAACACTTTTTTAAAAAAAATTCATTTAATTAAAGGGGTTAGGGGAATTTGCAGACCAAGCGCCTTTGCCCCCACGCCCCGGCATGCGAGAATGCGTTCTCTTTTTTTCCCCTCTCGATGGTTAACCACGCGCAATGACTGCACAACTTATCGACGGCAAATCGATCGCCGCCAGCCTGCGCCAGCAGATCGCCCAACGAGTTACCGAGCGCCGCCAGCAAGGCCTGCGTACGCCCGGCCTTGCGGTGATCCTGGTCGGCAGCGATCCTGCCTCTCAGGTTTATGTCTCGCACAAGCGTAAAGACTGTGAAGAGGTCGGCTTCCTTTCCCAGGCCTACGACCTGCCTTCCGAAACCACCCAGCAAGCGCTGGCCGATCTGATCGATCGCCTGAACGATGACCCGAACATCGACGGCGTTCTGCTCCAGCTGCCGCTGCCTGAACACCTCGACGCCTCCAAGCTGTTGGAGCGTATCCGCCCGGACAAAGACGTCGATGGCTTCCATCCTTATAACGTCGGTCGCCTGGCCCAGCGTATCCCGTTGCTTCGTCCCTGCACCCCTAAAGGCATCATGACGTTGCTGGAAAGCACTGGCGTGGACCTGTACGGCCTTGACGCCGTGGTGGTGGGTGCGTCCAACATCGTTGGTCGTCCAATGGCCATGGAGCTGCTGCTGGCCGGCTGCACCGTGACCGTGACCCATCGTTTCACCAAGGATCTGGCTGGCCATGTCGGCCGCGCGGACCTGGTGGTGGTGGCCGCCGGCAAACCCGGCCTGGTAAAAGGCGAGTGGATCAAGGAAGGCGCCATCGTCATCGACGTGGGCATCAATCGCCAGGAAGATGGCAAGCTGGTGGGCGACGTGGTCTACGAGACCGCCCTGCCCCGCGCCGGCTGGATCACGCCGGTACCGGGTGGCGTAGGCCCGATGACCCGCGCCTGCCTGCTGGAAAACACGCTGTACGCGGCTGAAACGCTGCACAGCTGATACGCCCGACAAAAACCTGTGGGAGCGAGCTTGCTCGCGATAGCGATGGACCGGCCAACATCCAGTTGACTGACACATCGCTATCGCGAGCAAGCTCGCTCCCACAGGTGTTTCTGGCGACCGGACTTTAGCCGCCAAATTACAAATTTTTCAGATTCGTTTCGCCAAAATCCCCCTCCATGAAACTTTATTTATTCACAAGCCCTGGCGATACAGGCATATAGCGCTGCTGTCGCCCATACTCCTAAAATGCGACGTTTTTTTAAAAGTCGTTGCTCAACGGCACCTTCAACTCTATCGAGTCTACTCGCGTGAAAATCCGTCTTTCCATCATCAGCCTATTCATCGCTTTCACAGGCAGCTTTATCACGCAAAATGTCGTTGCACAGGAAACCATCGCGGCCCCTCGGGACACGACCAAGCTGCAAGTCGCCTCGGGCAGCGCGATGTTGCTGGACCTGCAGACGGATAAAGTCGTTTATTCGAGCAACCCGGACGTGGTGGTACCCATCGCGTCGGTGACCAAGTTGATGACCGGCCTGATCGTGCTGGATGCCAAACAGAACCTCGATGAGTACATCTCCATCACCATTGCCAACACCCCAGAGATGAAGGGCGTGTTTTCCCGAGTCAAACTCAACAGCGAGCTGTCGCGCCGGGACGTGCTGCTGATCGCCCTGATGTCTTCGGAAAACCGCGCCGCCGCCAGCCTCGCCCACCACTATCCAGGTGGCTATGCGGCGTTCATTGCCGCCATGAACGCCAAGGCGAAGGCGCTGGGCATGACCAGCACCCATTACGTCGAACCGACGGGCCTGTCGATTCACAACGTCTCGACCGCCAGGGACCTGACCAAGCTGCTGATCGCCGCTCGCAAGTATCCATTGCTGAGCGAACTGAGCACCACCAAGGAAAAGACCGTTACCTTCCGCAAGCCTGTGTATAGCCTGGGCTTTCGCAACACTGACCACTTGATCCACAAGGCCAACTGGGATATCCAGTTGACCAAGACCGGTTTCACCAACGAGGCCGGTCACTGCCTGGTGCTGGTGACGAAGATGGGCAATCGCCCGATGGCACTGGTGATCCTCGATGCATTCGGCAAGTTCACGCACTTCGCCGATGCCAGCCGGATTCGTAGCTGGGTCGAGACCGGAAAAAGCACCGACGTGCCGTCAGTGGCCCTGCAATACAAGGCTGCCAAGAATCTCAAGAGCCGCCAGAGTGGTGTGGTGGAAGCCTCCCAATAATCCGCGGCACACAGAAAAGCCCCGACTCGTCGTAATGCTGTTCACTTAGAAAAAGCGGCGCTTCTTTCAGAAATGGGGAGCGCCGTTTTTTTGTTTTATTGCTTTGGTGTTTATATCCGTTACCTAAATAACGGATATACACCCCAACCCACGCCTCTCGGAACAGATAATGCCTAGGCCTTCAGGTCACCCAACGGATCATAGGGCTTGGGCTTGCGCTCATCCTTCTTGTCCAGAGGCGCCTTGGCCGGCCCTACCGGATCAACCTGGGGGTCCTCAAGATCCGGCGAATCCGGATCAAACCCCAGGTCATCACCGCTGGAATGCTCTGACGAATGTGGCCCCGTAGGTGTTTTCGACTGTGCCATGCGTGCCTCCTCCAATCACGGTCGGAAAATGCCAACCCTGACGATAAGAGCCTCAGGCCTGCCAGGTTGTGCCCGGCAAGTGACGAACGGGGTGAACGGTCAATGCGCCGCTTCCAAGGTCTTGGTGGCCCGCGCCGCCGCTTGCTCCTGCCCTGCCCCGCCCAATTCGGCCGCCGCTTTGAGCCACCGCTGCGAGTCGACATTGGCCGGAAGCTGCGTAGGTCGCTGGACCAGCACCGCCCAGCCGCCCGCGCTCTGGAAGTCCGATTCGAAGGCACTGAAGCTCATCAACTGCCGCGGGTTCATGCCTGCACGCAGCAACACCGTCTGCTTCCGACGGTCGTAGCCGACGAGAATTCCATACCGAGGCGCGGGCCAGAACACCGAACCCTCGATATAGCGCACCAGCACCGGATAACCCGCCGCGACCTGCTCCAACAATGCCGGCAGCCTGGGGCCGAGGGGATACACCAGCAACCCGTACTCCCGCGCCAGGGTGGGCATATTCTGCTGCAAACCAGCTTCGCCACCGGGCAGGTGCAACGGTTTTTCCAGCAGCCCCGGAGTGATGACAGTGCCTTGCAACGTCAGCAAGGCGGCCAGGGACTGCGGAGCTCCCTGGTGCATTTCACCACGGTAGAACGGCACGCTGTTGAGCTCCACCCGTTCGGGCAGGCGCTGGATCTGCGGCGACACACTGCCCGCACACCCCGCCAGGGCAACGAGGCAGGACAGCGTCAGGACCAGTGATCGAAAAGATGAAATGACCGGCGACATGATGACTCTCTTGTTCAGGCACCCGGCATCCGGGCCAGGCTTGGGTCGACGATCATAAGGCGCGCACAGCCCTGGGTATAGCCATAACGGCAGTTTTACGAGCGCGATAGAACGAACCGATCCGTGCCCGACCGCCACGGATCGATTACCTGCAACACTTGAGCGACTAGACTGTCCATGTATTAGGTGCGTGATCCCGGACTGGGGATAAAAGGAGGCACAGATGAGCCTGACCACGACAATTCTGATGCTGATATTCGGCTGGCTGAGCGTAGCCACGGCCATGCTGTGGGGCGTGCTTCGGATCACCCGCCGCCATCATCACGCGCCACCTGCGCAATCGGAAAAAACCACAAAATCCGCGCGACGCCACGCCACCGCACACTGAGCATTCGCTTTTCAAACCCTCAAAAAAAACCACCCGGGCCTCGACCCGGGTGGCTTCTGTTTGCCTGGCATCAGGCGTTGTCGGCCAACGCCCTTTCCCTGGCCCGACGGGACAACATGTTCAACACCTCGATCGCCGCCGAGAACGCCATGGCCGCGTAGATATAACCCTTGGGCACATGGGCACCGAAGCCTTCGGCGATCAGCGTCATGCCGATCATGATCAGGAAGCCCAGGGCCAGCATCACCACCGTCGGGTTGTCATTGATGAACTTGGCCAGCGGTTCGGCTGCCAGCAGCATCACGAGTACCGACACAACGACCGCGATGATCATGATCGGCAAATGCTCGGTCATGCCCACGGCCGTGATGATGCTGTCGATGGAGAACACCAGGTCCAACATCAGGATCTGACCAATCGCTGCAGCAAAGCCCAGGGTCACGCCGGACGTGGCCGACTTGGGATCATCCGGTGCCGGGTCCATGCTGTGGTGGATTTCAGTAGTCGCCTTCCACAGCAGGAACAGACCACCGGCAATCAGGATCATGTCTTTCCAGGAGAACGCCTGACCCAGGATTTCGATGACCGGTTCGGTCAACTGCACAATGAAGGCAATGGTGCTCAACAAGCCCAGGCGCAGGATCAGCGCCATGCCGATACCGATCCGCCGTGCCTTGGCACGGTGCTGGGCGGGCAGCTTGTTGGTCAGAATCGAAATGAAGATCAGGTTATCGATGCCGAGCACGATTTCCATGACCACCAGAGTTGCCAGGGCGATCCACGCGGTGGGGCTGGCGGCGAGCTGCAGAAGATAATCCATGGGTCAGTCCTGACTGATGTGACGTGTTAGATGGTTTTGGTCGAGGTTTGTGTTTCGTCAGCTTCGTCCGCCGGCTTTTTCTTCGGGCTGATCAACCCGCCGGTGGCTTCGCTGATCGCCTGTTCGGCGGCTTTGTGGGTGTCGTCGATGGCCTGCTTGGCGGTTTGCGCTGCCTGTCCCATCAGTTGCTGGGCACTTTTTTCAGCCTGTTCACAGCCCGCCAATGTCATTGCAGACATCGTCAACAAGGCTGCAAGTCCCAGGGATTTGTATGTCATGAAATAAATGCCTCTTGAGAGAATAGAAGGTGCACGAAAATGGCCCGCCAATGGCCAGGCATTCTAGAGACGCGAATACTTCAGGAAAATTCGTATTTTCAGCGGTTATACTTCGCTTTTTACGAATCCGTGAAAACCCATGCTCAATTACCGACAATTGCATTACTTCTGGGTGGTGGCGAAAACCGGCAGCATCGTGCGCGCCTGCGAGCAGTTGAACCTGACCCCACAGACCATCAGCGGGCAGATTTCCCTGTTCGAGCAGACCTATAACATCAAGCTGTTTCGCCGCGTCGGACGGCAGCTGGAACTGACCGAGGCCGGCCGCCAGACCTTGCCCTACGCCGAACACATGTTCCAGTTGGGCGGTGAGCTGGAATTGATGCTGCGCGCCCAGCCCAACGAGCAGCAAACCCTGTTTCGGGTCGGGGTGGCGGATGTGGTGCCCAAATCCATCGTCTACCGGCTGCTGGCGCCGACCATGGAGCTGAGTGAACCTCTGCGCATCACCTGTCGCGAAGACAAGCTCGAACGGCTACTGGCGGACCTGGCGATCCAGCGTCTGGACCTGGTGATTTCCGACAGCCCGATGCCGACTCACCTGGACATCAAGGGCTACAGCCAGAAACTGGGGGAATGCGGGATCAGCTTTTTCGCCACCATCGCGCTGGCCGAACGCTACGGGCGGGATTTCCCCCACGGCCTGCATGACGCTCCGCTGCTGATTCCCGGGCCGGAAACCGTGGTGCGCAGCCGCTTGCAACGCTGGTTCGCCGAGCAACAGATCCAGCCGCGCATCGTCGGCGAGTTCGACGACAGCGCATTGATGCAGGCCTTCGGCCAATCAGGCAGCGGGATTTTCATCGGCCCGAGCGTGATCGCCGAAGAGGTCAAGCGCCAGTACGGCGTAGAAGTGATCGGCCAGACCGATGCGGTGAGCGAATCCTTCTACGCCATTTCCGTGGAGCGCAAGGTCAGCCACCCCGGAATCGTCGCGATTGCCGAGGGCGCGCGTCGCGAGTTGTTCAGCGCTTAGCAGGCGACACGAGGTTTGAAGGTCATCAGCAGCAACGCCAGCAGGATCGATACGAAGATGAACCCGGCCGCCGCAAACCCGACACTGCCCAGGCCCAGGGTATCGATGACCCGGCCACCAACCATCGCCCCCAGGCCAATCCCCAGGTTGGCCCCGGCGATGTTCAACGATGCGGCAAAGGCCGGGGCCTGCGGGGCCGCCTTCATCAGCCGCACATGGCTGACCAGGAACAAGGCCGCCTGGGTCACGCCCCAGATACCCATCGCCGCCGCCAGCGCGAGGGGTGAATGAATGCTCGGCACCAACGCCACCATGCCGCCGATCAGGAACAGGCAGAAGACCATCGATGCGATCAACGGATGCCGGTCCACCGCCCGGCCGCCCAGGGAGTTGCCCAGCAGCCCGACGGCGCCGAAGCCCATCAGGCACCAGCCCACCAGGGTGCCATCGAACCCGGCGAGGCGTTCGAGGATATCCGCCAGATAGGTGTAGGCGGTGAACATGCCGCTGAACACCAGGATCGACAACAGCACATGCCCTTGCATCAACGGGCTGCGCAGGATCTTGAATTGCGAACGAAAGCTCACCTGATGCTGGTGCAGATTGGTTTTCGGCAGGTAGATAAACAGCAGCAACGCCTTGGCGAAGGCGATGACCGCCAGGATCGCGAACGCACTGCGCCAGCCAAACGCATCGGAAATCAACGTGCCCACGGGAATGCCGAACACCGTGGCACAGACGATACCAAAGCCGATCCGGGCGATGGCCCGCCCGGCCAACTGTGGCCCGACAATGTCCACCGCCGTTTCACTGGCCAGCGCCCAGAACACCGGCAGGCCCAGGGCCGGAATCAACCGGGCAACGGCCATCACCCAGATGTTGGGGGCGACTGCGGCGAGCATGTTGGCCAGGCCGAACATCACCAGCACGCTGATAAACAACTTGCGCCGTTCAAAACGGGCGAACCAGGCTGTCAGGAATGGCCCGAACGCCGCCACCGTAAACGCGAACAACGTCACCAGCAGCCCGGCCTGGGGGATGCTGACCTGCAAGTCGCGGGCGATAGAGGGCAACAGGCCAACGATGACGAATTCCGTGGTCAGCACCGTAAAACCGGCGGCCGACAACAGGAAAATGGGTAACAACATGCAGAACTCCAGCGAAACGACGACACCAGCGTCAGCCCGTGGGCTCGCTGGCGGATATAGAAAGGTGATGAGGGCAAAGCCTAACAGAATGCGTCCACCAGACAAAACGCGCTGAACACCCGAGTGACGGATCGTCACAGGTCCGTCAGATTTTTCATCGGGCTGTGATAAAGTCCGCGGCCTGCAAAACGCCGTACTTTTCTCACGGTCCGCTCATGTGGCCTGCCCGCTTGTTGCCCTGACTCGTCGACCGTCGCACACAATAAAATCAGAGATGCCGCTATGACAGCTTCGTCCGTTACCCCTATGCAACGCCTCAAACGCACCAGCCTGGTGACGCAAATCGTCATCGGCCTGATCGCCGGTATCGTCCTGGCTTGGCTGGCGCCCGACGTGGCCAAGTCCACCGCATTCATCGGCAAGGTCTTCGTGTCCGCGCTCAAGGCCGTGGCGCCGATCCTGGTGTTCGTGCTGGTCATGGCTTCGATCGCCAACCATAAGCATGGCCAGGAAACCCATATCCGGCCGATTCTGTTCCTCTACCTGCTGGGCACTTTCGCCGCCGCAGTGGTCGCGGTGGTTGCCAGCACGCTGTTTCCGTCCAGCCTCGTGCTGTCGACCCAAGACGTCGCAGTCACGGCGCCCGGTGGCATCAGCGAGGTGCTGCAAAGCCTCCTGCTGAGCGTGGTGGATAACCCGGTCCGGGCGCTGATGGACGGTAACTTCATAGGCATCCTGGCCTGGGCTATCGGCATGGGCATCGCCATTCGTCATGCTGGCCAGACCACCCGTACCGTGCTCGAAGACCTGTCCAACGGCGTGACCGTGATCGTGCGCCTAGTGATCCGCTTCGCCCCACTGGGGATCTTCGGCCTGGTCGCCTCGACCCTGGCAACCTCCGGTTTCGGCGCCCTGCTCGGCTACCTGCACCTGCTCACCGTACTGATTGGCTGCATGCTGTTCGTGGCATTGGTGGTCAACCCGCTCATCGTGTTCTGGAAACTGCGTCGCAATCCCTACCCGCTGGTGTTCACCTGCCTGCGCGAGAGCGGTATCACGGCGTTTTTCACCCGCAGCTCGGCGGCGAACATTCCGGTGAACCTGGAACTGAGCAAACGCCTGGGCCTGCACGAAGACACCTATTCGGTGTCGATCCCGCTGGGCGCGACCATCAACATGGCGGGCGCCGCCATTACCATCACCGTGCTGACCCTGGCGGCCGTGCATACCCTGGGTATCGCAGTGGATATGCCAACGGCCGTGCTGCTGAGCGTTGTCGCGGCGATTTGCGCGTGCGGCGCATCCGGGGTGGCCGGCGGTTCGCTGTTGCTGATTCCCCTGGCATGCAGCCTGTTTGGCATTCCCAGCGAAATCGCCATGCAAGTGGTCGCGGTGGGTTTCATCATCGGTGTCCTGCAGGACTCGGCGGAGACGGCGTTGAACTCGTCTACGGATGTGCTGTTCACAGCGGCCACATGCCTGGGTGAGGAAGAGAAGCTCGCGCGTACGGCGTAACAGTTGCGGTGGCTGTTCGGTCCCTATCGCGAGCAAGCTCGCTCCCACAGGGGATGTGTCGTGTAGCAGCTATTGTGTGAGCGCCACTGCCCCCTGTGGGAGCGAGCTTGCTCGCGATAGCGGCGGTACATCCGCCGAGGATGTGCCAGTCAGCCACAAAAAAGCCCGGGAACGGCCCACACCGTCCCGGGCTTTTTCATGCCTGCGGGGTTAGAACGCGCCCATGTAGTCGCGCTTGCCCACTTCCACGCCATTGTGGCGCAGCAAGGCGTAGGTGGTGGTGACGTGGAAGAAGAACTGCGGCAGGCCGTAGGTCAGCAGGTAGTTCTGGCCGCTGAAGCGTTTTTCCTTCGGCGTGCCCGGACGGGTGACGATTTCGATGCCTTCCTTGCCATCGATCTGCTCAGGGCGGATGCCATCGATGAAGGCCAAGACCTTGGCGATCAAGGCTTGCAGCTCGGCGAACGTGGTCTCGCTGTCCTCATACTTCGGCACTTCGATCTCGGCCAGGCGTGCAGACACACCTTTGGCGAAGTCCACCGCGATCTGCACCTGGCGCACCAGTGGGAACATGTCCGGGTACAGGCGAGCTTGCAGGAAGGCGTTCGGGTCGGTGTTCTTCGCGGTGGCGTGGGCTTCGGCCTTGTTCAGAACGTCGCTCAACGCGTTGAGCATCTGCTTGAAAACCGGGACGGAAGCGGCGTACAGGGAAATAGTCATGGCGATCTCATGCAGGTGGCAGGAAAGAATGAATCAAACGGCTGCGATTATAGCCACGGCTTGTTGCACAGCTTGTCTTTTATTGCGCAAGGATTAGGCTAGGCGGCTTCCACAGCATAGGGAACGCGCGATGAGCATCGAAGAACAAAGCCAGGCTGAAGAACCACGGCTCAATAGCACGGAAATCCGCATCCTCGGCGCGCTGGTCGAGAAGCAGGCCACCAACCCCGAGACCTACCCGCTGACGCTCAACGCCCTGGTCCTGGCCTGCAACCAGAAAACCAGCCGCGAACCGGTGATGAACCTCAATCCGGGCCAGGTCGGCCAGAGCCTGCGGGCACTGGAAGGTCGCGGCTTTACCAAACTGGTGATGGGCAGCCGCGCCGACCGCTGGGAACATCGGGTCGACAAAGCCCTGGAGCTGGTACCGGCCCAAGTGATCCTGATGGGCCTGCTGTTCCTGCGTGGCCCGCAAACCGTCAATGAGCTACTGACCCGCAGCGGTCGGATGCACGACTTCGAAGACGCCGAACAAGTGGTGCACCAGCTTGAACGCCTGATCGCCCGGGGGCTGGCGCTGCTGGTGCCACGCCAGGCCGGCCAGCGCGAAGACCGCTATGTGCACGCCATGGGCGACCCGGCGGACATCGAGGCGATTCTCGCCGCCCGCCAGCACCCGGTGGAGCGTGGAGCCGGCGGCGCTGTCTCGCTGGAGCGCATCGAAGAACTCGAAGCGCGGATCGCGGCCCTGGAAGAACGCCTGTCGCGGCTGGAATAGCAGCGCCTACGCCAACCGGGCGAAGGCCACGGCTTTTTCGAATTGCTCCAGGTTGGGCCGTACGCCGGTGTACAGCACGAACTGCTCCAGTGCCTGGATCGCAATGACTTCCAGCCCGGTGATGACCCGCTTGCCTTCGGCCCTGGCGCGCACGATCAGCGGCGTTTCCGACGGGATCGCCACGACATCGAACACAGTTTCGGCCGCGACGATGGTCTCGGGCTCAAACGCCAACTGGTCGGCTTCCGGCCCCCCGGTCATGCCGATCGGCGTGACGTTGATCAGCATCTGTGGCCGCCGGGTACCCAGGTCAGCTTGCCATTCATACCCCAGGGACTCGGCCAGGGCTCGCCCGGCGGCTTCATTGCGGGCAACGATCAGCCCGTTCTTGTAACCCCCATCGCGCAAGGCACTGGCCACAGCCTTGGCCATGCCGCCGCTGCCGCGCAAGGCAAAGGTCGAGTCCTTGGGCACCGCGTGGCTTTGCAACAACTGGGTGATGGCGATGTAGTCGGTGTTGTAGGCCTTCAGATGGCCGTTGGTATTGACGATGGTGTTGATGGACTGGATCGCCGTGGCGGAAGGATCCAGCTCATCCACCAGGGCAATGCAGGCTTCCTTGAACGGCATCGACACGCCGCATCCACGAATTCCCAGGGCACGGATACCGCCCACGGCTCCAGGCAGGTCCTGGCTGCTGAACGCCTTGTAATAGAAATTCAGGCCCAATTGTTCATACAGGTGATTATGAAAGCGCAGGCCGAAGTTTCCGGGACGCCCCGATAGCGACATGCACAGTTGGGTGTCTTTGTTGGGATTGATCTGCATGCGTGTCTCCTTGCAATTCACTTTCGGACAGACGGAATCACCGCTGCGAAAGGTTTTATTCGATGATGATACCGCCAGCCCCAGCCCGGTCTCAGGCCCCTGGATGACGCGGCGCGGTAAGGAAAAGCGCTACAGACCTTACACAATATTTACCCAACGGCGTCGCAAATCCTGAGAAAATCGTTGTCAGAGCAAGTATCCCCGCGACCCTCATCGGGTCTGTTACAGACCACAGGCGCCGGGGCCGAAACGAGGAACAGCCATGAATCGTAGACTTCCCATCATCGCCCTGCTCATGGGGGCACTCGCGGTCACCGGCCAGGCATCCGCCCACGGTCGTGGTGGTTGGGAGGGGCCCGCAGTGTTTGGCGCAATCGTCGGTTCGGCCATCGTTGGCTCGGCCCTCATCAACCGTGATCGGCCGGTGTATGTGCAGCAACAACCGGTCTACTACCAACCGCAGCCGGTCTATGTGCAGCAACCACCGCCGGTCTACTACCAGCCACAGCCGGTGTATGTAGAGCAACCGATCTACTATCGCCCAGCGCCGGTGTATTACGGGCCACCACGGGGCTACTACTATGGCCCGCCTCGTGGTCATTACGGTCGCTGGTAATCAGCTTCCCGGGTGGCAAAAAAAAGCCTGTGATCAATGATCACAGGCTTTTTCATATTCGCCACAGTGTAATTGTCAGACGTGCTCGCTGCTTTTCAAACGGACCGGCGCATGCTCCGCCGCCCCGTGAACAGGCTCAGTCACCACGGGAATCTCGTTGCCATCGCAGTCGTGCAGCTTGCCATCGCTGAAGTAATCACCTTCACGAAGCGCCGCCAGGTCCTGGTAGCACAACACTCGCTCGGTGCCGGCGGCGAAAACCGACTGCTGGTCGGAGTTACCGGCGGTGAAGTGGTTGAACGCCAGGTTCAGCGCGATCGCCATGATTGCCGAAGAACTGATGCCCGAATGAAAGATGGTCGCGAACCAGCTCGGGAAATGGTCATAGAAGTTCGGTGCAGCGATGGGAATCATGCCAAAACCAATGGAAGTGGCGACGATGATCAGGTTGACGTTGTTGCGGTAGTCGACTTTGGACAGCGTGCGGATGCCACTGGCAGCCACCGTGCCGAACAGCACGATACCAGCACCGCCCAGTACCGAGGTCGGCACCGCTGCGATCACCCGGCCCATGAACGGCAGCAGGCCGAGCACCACCAGGAAGACCCCGCCGGTCGCCACCACGAAACGGCTCTTGATCCCGGTCACCGCCACCAGCCCGACGTTCTGGGCAAAGGCACTCTGGGTGAAGGAACCGAAGATCGGCGCGATCATGCTCGACAGCATGTCGGCCCGCAAGCCGTTGCCCAGGCGCCTGGAGTCGACTTTGGTGTCGATGATCTCGCCCACCGCCAGGATGTCGGCGGAGGTTTCCACCAAGGTCACCATGATCACGATGCACATCGACAGGATGGCGGCGATGTGGAAAGTCGGCATGCCGAAATGGAACGGTGTCGGGAAGCCGAACATCGGGCCCTGGCCGACCGATGAAAAGTCCGCCATGCCGAGGAACACAGCGATGACGGTACCAATCACCATCGCCAACAGAATCGACAACCGCGAAATGGTTGCGTTACCCATTTTGCTCAGCAGGAGCACCAGCACAAGGGTCACTGCGGCCAGGCCGATGTTGGCCATGCTGCCGAAATCAGCGGCATGGCTGTTGCCCCCCATGGCCCAGCGCGCCGCCACCGGCATCAGGGTCAGGCCGATGGTGGTGATCACGATGCCGGTGACCAGTGGCGGAAAGAACCGGGTGATGCGTGAAAACACCGGGGTAATCAGCAAACCAATCAGGGACGCGGCGATCACCGCGCCAAGGATGGCTTGAAAGCCGCCTTCCCCGCCGCTGCCGACAATCGCCACCATCGTCGCCACGCCCGAGAACGATACGCCTTGCACCAAGGGCAGTTGGCAGCCGAAAAACGGCAGGCCGAGGGTTTGCAGCAACGTTGCCAAGCCCCCCGCGAACAATGACGCGGCAATCAACAGACCGATGTCCGCGGGCGAGAGCCCGGCCGCCTGGCCGATGATCAATGGCACGGCGACGATGCCACCGTACATGGTCAACACATGTTGCAGGCCGTAAGCCATATTCGCGCCGACGCCAAGGTTTTCGTCCTCGGGCCGTGGGAGTGAAACATGGGGCGTTTTCATGGTTCGGGGATTCCCTGTTTTTTGTTATGGGCACACTGTATTCAAAACTCAGGACAAATGTCCATAGAGTTGTATACAACTTGTTGCCATACGCAGGAACAGGCTCCCCGGCCAACAGCCTTTTTATGGCTGGAGCAACCCCACTATCGCCGGCCGCAACAGCTCGCGCGGCGGTACGCGCAGGCCAAACTCTTGTTCGAGCAAGTCGATCAACTCATCGGCATCGACGATCACCCGGCGCTCGCTCTCCTGCCCTATCCGGTGCACCGCATAGCTGTTGCCGTTCAGGGTCTTGCGCAACCCGTCACCGGTACGCGCGACCATCAACCGGCCCATGAACGGCGATTCCGGGTGACTGCTGACGTACCAATTACCGAGGGTGTAGTCGATGTCTTCCTGGCGTTGCAGATCGAACAGGTACATCGGCCGCCATTCGTCGGCGACGTTGGCGCGCAACATGTAACCGTCCGCATGGGTTTCGATGCGGTACGGCTCATGGGGCGTTGCTTGGGCTTCACGGCTGTCCAGCAACAACGGCGCAGTGGGCACCATGCCACCAAAGCCGACGTCGGTGATGTAGCGCACGCCGTCGAACGTCACCAGGCTCAGCCGGTGGGTCCGGGCAGCCCAAGAGCCTTCAGGCGCGTTCATCACCACGCGCCCGGTGATGCCGCGGGCCTCGAAACCCAACTCCAGCAACAGCGCCAAAAACAGTTGGTTGAGTTCATAGCAATAGCCACCGCGCCCCTGTTCGAACACTTTTCGTTCGACCGATTCAAGGTCGACGGTCACGGGCTGACGCAGCAAGGTCGACAGGGTTTCAAAAGGGAATTCGGCGGTATGGCGCTGTTGCAGTTGGCGCAACGTGTCGAGGGTCGGCGCTGGGGGGGCGTCGAAACCCAGGCGCCGCAGATAGCGGGCCGTGTCGCTCAGTTGGGGGTGACTCATGAGGGGTGTCCTTTTCCAGGGTCGGCGCTGCGCTCACGACAAGCGCACTGCTATTGGGCGCCAGGTATAAGGCATTCCCCTCACAGAGACAACAATCGACCGGATGCCTCCCTGGTCACCGCCGCTTGCGTGACGCCAGCCGGATCCAGGTGGGCGCATGGTCACTGGGATGGGGTTGGTTCCGGACCCAGGCGTCCACGCCGGCCTCGCTCAGGTAGGCGCTGGCCGCCGGGTTGAGCAGCAGGTGATCGATGCGCAGCCCGGAGTTTTTCTGCCAGTGCTGGCGGAAATAATCCCAGAAAGTGTAGATCCGCTCGTCCGGATACAGGTGGCGCAACGAATCGGTCCAGCCCTGGTCCAGCAGCCGCTGGTAGCACGCGCGGCTTTCTGGCTGCAACAGCGCATCCTTGAGCCAGGAGCGCGGGTTGTAGATGTCCATGTCGGTGGGCACCACGTTGTAATCACCGGCCAGCACCACGGGGTGATCGCTGGCCTGCAACCCTTGGGCGTAGTCGATCAGCCGTTCGAACCACGCCAGCTTGTAATCGAACTTCGGACCCGGTTGCGGATTGCCGTTGGGCAGGTACAGGCAGCCCACCAGCACGCCATGCACCGCCGCCTCCAGATAGCGACTGTGATTGTCGTCATCCCCACCGGGCAAGCCTCGGCGGCTCTCCAGCGGCTGCGAGTCACGGGCCAGGATCGCAACGCCGTTCCAGGACGCCTGCCCATGCCAGATCGCCCCGTACCCTACCGACTCCAGCTCCGCCGCCGGGAAATCCTTGTCCACCGCCTTGAGCTCCTGCAAACAGGCAATGTCGGGTTTTTCCCGCTCCAGCCATTCCAGCAGGTTGGGCAGCCGGGCCCGGATGCCATTGATGTTGAAGGTCGCGATCCGAAGGTTTTTCATAGCGCCAGAACTCGAAATGCCAAGTCACAGTTGTGACCGACAACCGGACTGGGTGGTTGCAACAGGTTTTCAGGAACCCGTTTTCGGCAACGGCAGGCCACTCGCCAATAAGTGTGCAAAGGCTTGCTTGTCGATCGGCCGGCTGAGGAAATAACCCTGCACTTCGTGACATTGGTCCGAGCCCAGTGAGCCGAGCTGGGCCTGGGTTTCCACGCCCTCGGCAGTCACCGTCAGCCCCATGGCCTTGCCCAGGTTGATGATCGCCTGCACCACGGCGCGGTCATTGCTGCTATTGCTCATCGAAGCAATGAAGCGCTTGTCGATCTTGATGCCATCGAATGGATAGGTGCGCAGATAACCGAGGGACGAATAACCGGTACCGAAATCGTCCATGTTCAAGCGCACGCCCAGTTCCTTTAGGGCATTCATGACCTGCAGGGCGCCATCAACGTCGTTGAGCATCACGTTTTCAGTGATCTCCAGTTCCAGGCGGCTCGCCGGGAAACGGGTTTCGATCAACACCTGTCGCACATCCTCCACCACATCGCTGCGCTCGAACTGCGCCGGCGACAGGTTGACCGAGACCATCAATTCTCCCGGCCAGGTCAGCGCGGTTTCGCAGGCCTCGCGCAATACCCATCGCGAAAGCGGGACAATCAGGTCGGTTTGCTCGGCCAACGGAATGAAGGCGTCGGGACTCAACAAGCCTTGGGTCGGATGCTGCCAGCGAACCAACGCCTCGACCGCCACGATCTCCCGACCATCGACGGTGTAGCGCGGCTGGAAATGCAGGACGAATTCGTTTTTCTTCACAGCCTGGCGCAGGTCGCTTTCCAGTTGGCGACGATGCTGGATCTGATCGTTCATCTGCGAGGCGAAATAACACCAGGTTTTCTTGCCCTCGGACTTGGCCTGGTACAAGGCAATGTCGGCGCAGCGGATCAGTTCTCCGGGTACATAACCCTGGCGGCGGCTGACAGCGATACCAATGCTCGCACCGATGTGCAACGAATGGGTTTCGTAGAGGATCGGCTGCTGCAGGCTGTCGATCAGCCGCTCACAGAATCGGTCGATCTCAGTGGTGTGCTCCATCCCGTTGAGCACCACCACGAACTCGTCCCCTCCCAGGCGCGCCACCAGGTCTTGCTCGCGGGTGCAGTCGCGCAATCGCTGGGCCACTTCCAGCAACACCGCGTCGCCGGCCGGGTGGCCGAGGGAGTCGTTGATCGGCTTGAAATTGTCCAGGTCGACCATCAGCAAGGTCAACGGTGCGGAATGCTCCTTGGCCACCAGCGCATCATCGAGGTGCCGCGCCAGCTTGTTACGGTTCGGCAGGCCGGTCAGCGCATCGTGCATCGACAGATGCTGGACCTGGGCATGGGCCGCCACTTCATCGGTGATGTCGCTGGCGGTGCCGCGATAGCCCACCACCTCAGCCTTGTTATAGATCGGGCGTGCCGATACACGGCAGAAACGCAATTGCCCGGAATGATCGCGATAGGAACAGCGCAAGTTGCTGGCGCTCTGTTCCTCCGTCAACTTGCCCAGCCAGAGGGCAATCGGTGTGGTATCGCAATACAGCAGTTGCTCGATGTCCTGCCCCAGCCATTGCTGGTCGGAAAACCCGGTGACCGTATTGAAACGCCCCGACAGATAAGTGATGCGTTGCTGCCCGTCGATTTCCCAAATCCAGTCGGAAGCCGCCTCGGCCACGGCCCGAAAGCGCTCTTCGCTGGCCTCGAGGGCATGCGCCGAATGTTCCAGGCTGTCGTAACTGGCGTCCACATGCCGTGCCGTGCGCAACGCATAGCGAGAAAAGTAGGCAGTCAGCAGTGCGAGAATAAACAATGCGCCACCCAGCGGCGGCACCAGGGACCAGAGTAATTGCTGGCCCGGCCGCTCCAGGCGGGACACCAGGCTGAAACCGGTACTGTCCAGCGGCACGGCCGGCTGGCCGGGCTCAAGCTCGATGTCTTTCTTGAGGTTCAAGTCGGCGAGGCCATAACTCTTGCCCAGCTTGCGTAGCTTGACCGGTGTCAGTTGGTCGACAAACAGCAAGACCGAGGTGCCTTTGGACTCGACCTGGGGCCGTTCGTCATTGGGCAGAATCACCGAAGCCGTGACGATGGCCGGCCAGCCCTCGAACAAGGTGTAGCGGGTCGTGGACATCGTCAGGTCGGGCTGCGCCTGGAGCTGGTCCACCAGGTTGGTCAGCGACGCATTCATATAAACCGCGGCATCACCTTGGACATTGCGCCCGCGCACCACGGCGTATTTGGTGCGTTGCCGATCAATGACAAACACACCCTCGTATTCATCATTGGTGAACAGGGTCTTGCCCATGTTCTGTTCGGCGTAGGCCCATTGCACGTCGACCTCGCCGTTGAGGCGCTCGTAGGCCGTGGTCCAGTAGGCGTAACTGGCGATGTAGTTTTTCGCGGCGGCGGTGCGATTCTCGAGGGCGCGCTCGATATAGAAATGCGTCTTGCGCACATCCTCCGCGTCCAGCTTTTGCGCAATATCGAACAACGCGGCAACCGCCATCAGGATGCCCAGGACAAATAGTGCCCCGACCGCCACGACCAGGCGACGGGTAATCGGTGTGTGACGCGCAGTGTTTGAAGGGGTATCGGCAGCGGAATCCATTGATCTGCTCCTGTCCTGTCAACGCTGGCTCCGATCGAGAACGGTGAGGGTCCGCGGCCAGTCATGCTCCCAACCTTAGCACCCGCTGCCTGATCACTTGGCGAGCCCACGGTTTTTTGCGAAAGAACCTACACACCTCGTATATGGCACCAGCACAGTGTCTGAACAATGGACCGTGGCACGTTGCCGATGATTCCAACCGATCTCAACGATCCGAGCGCGCCAGCGTATCGAGCCCACTTTCCGTCGATAACACCGCCACACGGTTGCGGCCGCCGTGCTTGGCCTGGTAAAGCGCCGCATCGGCCCGCTGGATGAAGACTTCGATGCTGTCCAGGCCGCTGGGCACAAAGGCATAACAGCCCAGGCTCACCGTGAGGTGGCCGGTCGGGGAGCCGGAGTGGGTGATGTGCTTGTCGATGACGCTGCGGCGGATCTGCTCGGCCAACGCCATGGCCCCCGAAAGATTGGTGTCGGGCAACAAAACCGCAAACTCTTCGCCGCCATAACGCACCGCCAGATCGGCCTTGCGATGGCAACAGTCCTTGAGCACCTTGGCCACTTCCGCCAGGCAATGGTCCCCGGCCACGTGCCCATAGGCGTCGTTGTAGCGCTTGAAAAAATCGATATCGAGCATGATCAGGCTCAAGGGGCTGCGCTGACGGGCGCCCCGGCCGAACTCGATGTCCAGGGCACGTTCGAACAGACGCCGGTTCGCCAGCCCGGTGAGGCTGTCATGGGTGGCAATCAGCTCCAACGCTTGCTGAGCCTTGCGCAAGTCCGCTTCGATCCGTTCGCTGTTACGTACCTGGCGCACGAATACCCAGCCGAACAAGCAAATGCCCAGCACCACCAGGCCGACAATCAGGCTGGATTGGAAAGCCCGGTCATGCCACCCCGACAGGATCGCGTCCTCAGACATCGCAGCAGTGACCACCAGCGGATAAGCCTGTAGATGCTGGTGTCCATACAGCCTGACGACACCGTCGATGGTCGAACGGATGAGTGCATCGCCAGACATCCCGCCGGTCAGGACATGGTTGTAGATGTGTTCCTCGGCCAGCGGGTGACCGATCCGTCCCTCATCGAAGGGGCGCCGGGCCAAGAGTGTCCCGTCAGACAAAGCCAGGGCCATCTCGCCTTGCTCATCCAGGCTGAAGCTTTTGAAGAATCGGTCGAAGTACGACATTTTGATGCCGGCCATCAACACGCCTTGGAAGTTGCCATCCTGATCGTTCAAACGGCGGGAAACGGGAATGATCCATTCGCCGTTTTGCCGGCTGCGAATCGCCGGGCCGATATGAGCGATCAAGGAGGCATTCTGTTGGTGGAAAGCAAAATAATCCCGGTCCGCCACCCCTGCGCCCCTGTGCAGGTTGTCAAAAGAGGTCACCACCCAGTGACCGTGCTTGTCGAACAGGAACAGGCCATGCAATTGCTCAAGCGATTGCACACGGCGGGCAAAGGTCTGCTGCAAGCGTGGCTGTACGGCGGGGCCGTAGCCATCGACCTGGATCCAATCCGTCAGACTGGCCAACACCAGATCAGTCTGGAGGAAGGTGTCCTGGGCCTGCTGGGCCATGGCCCGGGTAAGGGTCGCCGAAGCGACGCGGGCCGACTCCAGGTCGTGGCTGCGCGATTGCTCCAGTTGCAGGTAAAGCAGACCGCACAGGCACAGGCACACCGCCGCGATAAACGTAACCGCTGCCTTGAGCAACGGCAGGCGCTTCAAGGCACCGCCAGGGACATGGAAAGGATCGAAAATAGAGATAGGCAAGCGAATTCCTGAAGGGGGCAAAACATGAGCGAATTCGCTCAAAGCCCCCAATATTCGTGAGCTTAGCCTACCGCTTGTGGGGCGGCAATTTGCCCGTGCAGCAGAGCCAATGGGTGGCTGCAGTGGATCCAAAACCCCGCCTGCCAGCCGATAAAAATGCCCTCTTCAGAACGATGAACACTTGTGGCTAGGGCCGTCGCTCTCATCGTACCGGCGGCACCCGGATCTCCCCGGCGCGGCATTGTGTCCTGACGCCCCTGCCACACGCGGCGAACGCCAAGTCCTTGTCCATGCACACCCGCACTTCCGACAGTTGCGGCCCGCTGCAAATCACCGCTATGCCGTCGGGAGCGATGCCTGGATTGCTTTGGCGGAACAGCCGGATGATTTCATCAGCCTCGAAATAATACGAGGAATTGAATGGTTGCAGCTGCGGTGGGATTTTCACCGCGCCCAAGGCTTTGTCGGCAACTTCCAGGTAGCCCATGGCACCCAGGCCACTGCACGTGCCGTGCTTGGACCATTCATGCGCCATCAACTTGCGGGTGGGAAACAAGGTCAGGCCCTTGTTCTGCTCCGCCGCCGTCAGCGGCACCTGGGGCGCACAGGCTTGCGGCCAGCCGCCCCGGGTGTATTGCGGCCAGAGGCCATGGAGCACAAAGCCGTAGCCCTTGCCGGAACACTGCGCATCCTTCTGGTGAGTCAGGCAGAACGTCGGTGACCAGGACAGCGCCAGCAAGTAGTAATCAAACACCCCGGCCACGGATTGCGCCCGTGCGTTGCCGGATTCGCGGGCATTGGCCGCGCCCATGGAACCCAGTGTCAGTACGATCAGCACGACAATGGCAAGACGTTGTTTCATTGACCCACTCCTTGGGGCGATTGTGCGAAAGCGGGATGATCGGGCGATGATTGTTTCAACCTTGTGTTTCAACTGTTTGAAGGGCTGTTTTTCACAAGCAGACCTTTTTTACAAGCAAAGCTTGCCGGGGGGCTATCTAAATTGCGTAACGCCTCATAACGTAGATCGCCTTTGACTTTTACGTGCCCCGTCGCCCATGAGCAAACCGACCCGAACCGATGACGAACGCCCCCTGACCAGACCCGACGCCGTCAGCCTGCGCGTGGCCTTCTGGTTCTGGCTCAAACTGGGCTTCATCAGCTTCGGCGGCCCTGCGGGGCAGATCTCGATCATGCACCAGGAGTTGGTGGAGCGCCGACGCTGGATTTCCGAACGACGATTCCTGCATGCCCTTAATTACTGCATGTTGCTGCCGGGGCCAGAGGCCCAGCAACTGGCCACGTACCTGGGCTGGCTGATGCACCGCGGTTGGGGCGGGATCATCGCCGGGGCACTGTTCGTGCTGCCTTCGTTGTTCATTCTCATCGCGTTGTCCTGGCTGTACGTCGCCTTTGGCGAAGTGCCGATAGTGGCGGGCATTTTCTACGGCATCAAGCCAGCGGTAACGGCAATCGTGGTGCATGCCGCCCACCGGATCGGCTCCCGCGCACTCAAGAACAATTGGCTGTGGGCGATCGCCGCGGCGTCGTTCGCCGCGATATTCGCCTTCAACGTGCCCTTCCCGCTGATCGTGCTGGGTGCCGCCGTCATCGGTTACCTGGGCGGTCGCTGGGTACCGGAAAAATTCAGCCTGGGCGGCCACGATGACAAGCACCAATCCTTCGGTCCGGCATTGATCGACGATGACACCCCGCCCCCGGACCACGTCCGGTTCAGCGCCTTCAGGCTCGCCCGGCTGGTGATCATCGGTGCCCTGTTGTGGGCGTTGCCAATGGGCCTGCTGACCGCGGTGTTCGGCTGGGAAGGCACGCTGACGCAAATGGCCTGGTTCTTCACCAAGGCTGCATTGCTGACGTTTGGCGGCGCCTATGCGGTTTTGCCCTACGTGTACCAGGGCGCCGTCGGACACTTCGGCTGGCTGACGCCGACACAAATGATCGATGGCCTGGCCCTGGGCGAAACCACGCCCGGGCCGCTGATCATGGTCGTGGCCTTCGTTGGTTTCGTCGGAGGCTACGTGATGCAGGTGTTTGGTCCCGAACAGGCGTTTCTCGCCGGGGCCGTCGCGGCCACGCTGGTGACCTGGTTCACGTTCCTGCCCTCGTTTCTGTTCATCCTGGCCGGCGGCCCGTTGGTGGAATCGACGCACAACGCGCTGAAATTCACCGCGCCGCTGACTGCGATCACCGCGGCGGTGGTCGGGGTGATCCTCAACCTGGCGTGCTTCTTCGGTTACCACGTACTCTGGCCCAACGGTTTTGCAGGTGCCCTGGACTGGCCGTCGGCAATCATCGCAATCGCAGCGGCCATTGCGCTGTTTCGCTACAAGCTGGGGGTGATCCAGGTGTTGCTGGCGTGCGGGCTGGCTGGGCTGGCGGTGCACTTGCTGCGCTAGACGAGGCGTTTGCTCAGGTACGTCGCCGAAGCCGGGCACAAGGTTTTGAATTGAGCCGTCGCACTGATCGAAGCAGGCGCCAGCGAGCGGTCCCGCGCCTGATAGCCCTGGCCGGTAAAAAACGCCGCGGCGCTGTCAGTCAGCAGATGGAGCTGCTCTACACCCTCACGTTTCGCAAACGCCTCGATAGCGGCCAACACCGCCGCGCCAGTGCCCTTCCCCCGCTGCCCCTCAAGGACAACCAGCGAACGTAGCAACCGGTCGCGCCCCTCCCCCTCAAGGCCACCAAATGCCACGTCAACGCCTTGGTGGCTGAAGCTGAAGAACTGTCGACCGGGAGACGTCAGGTCGTCCACGGGAAGGCCGGCCAGGGTGAGCGCATCGCGCAACGGTCCCAGATCGTTATTGCTCAGTGTTGTCATGCGCATGGTTGGTGCTCGGTCCTGTGTCCTGCCCTGATCATCGGGGCATTCCCGAATTTGGTTACAACTCACGGGGTGAATCGGAAGGTGAAGTTCAATAGGATTGCTCAAAAGTAAGCCACTGGCGTACATTAGCAATGATTTTTATTGAAACTCCAATTTTTACCCGGCGAGTCAAAGAACTGATGGATGACGATGATTTCGCTGTCCTACAGAAACTATTGGTCTGCAACCCCTCCGCTGGTGATGTTATGGAAGCCACCGGGGGGATCCGAAAGATCCGCATCGCAGCCAAAGGCCATGGCAAACGGGGTGGGGCCAGGGTGATCTACTACCACTTTGTCCATGCTTCGCGGATCGCGCTGTTGATGATATACCCGAAAAATGAACAGCAAGATTTGACTGTCGATCAACGCAAAGCATTAAAAATGATTGTCGAGCACTGGAGATAACCATGAGCAAATTTTTCGATGAGCTGATGGAAAGCGTACAACAGATGGATGAAATCGTTCGAGGCGAGCGCCAGCCGTCCCGGGAGTTCATCGTCGATGCGCTGCAGGTGAAAGAAATACGCAAGGCTACCGGCCTGACCCAAGCCAAATTTGCAGCACTGATCGACGTCCAATTGGGCACGCTTCGCAATTGGGAGCAAGGACGACGCGAGCCAACCGGCCCCGCTAAAGCGCTGTTGCGGGCGATTCATAATGATCCGAAACACGTGATCAGCGCTTTGGCAGTTTAAGCGTTACCGAAATGAACAGAACCTCTCAGGCACCGCTTCCATGTTGTGAAGGCGCTTGCTTCCCCACTCCATGACCCAGCGCAAATGAACACCCCAGCCCATCAGCTAAGCTCAACCTATCATCACGACAGGGAATCGACATGAGCAAGGCAGACGAGCTAGCGGCCAAACTGAGGAAAACCCAGCAAACCCGCGCGGATACCGACAACTGCGCCGACCTGGCGATCGAGCACTGGCCCGCCCAGGTCTACGAACTGTATCGCCAGATCGAAATCTGGTTGGCGCCCGTGTGTGAGGCTGGCCTGGACATTCGACGCAACCCCACCCATGTATTTGAAAGTCATTCCAGCGGTTCGACGTACAGCTACGCCATCGATCAACTGGTGATCGAAGGCAATCATCAGCGCATTTCATTCGACCCGATTGCGCGTTTCTCGTCCAAGGGCGAAGGCTGCATTGAAGTCCATATGAAGGAGCAGGAACACTGCATCGTGCGCACACTCGGCGAACATGGTGAATCGCTCTGGCATATCCAGGCACTGCGCCTGTCCGCACAACCGCATCCTGAACCCGCCATGCTGGACGAGGACACCTTGCTCGCGCTGGTCGAGCAAGGCCTGGGGCTTTAACGCAAATGGGCGACCCTTGAGGTCGCCCATTTCTTTGGAGAACCCACTAGAACTGCGACGCTGATTCGACGGTTGGATCGCTCCCTGGCACCGGTAGCGTCAGTTCCTCCACCGGTCTTCCCACGAGTTTATGCAAGGCATTGTCGATTTCGTCAGCCGCGCCTTGCGCGTATCGGGTATCCGCCCAGCTCCAGTACGGATCGAACATCAGCCCGCCCACGGCGTGTGCACACAGTTCATCGCTGTTGATCCCTATCTTCCCGGCAGCGGCGATCACGGCCATAAGGGCTTGCTCTAACTGGGAAATTCGCTCGGTAGTCACAATCAACCAACGTCATGGATAACAAACCCAGAGCATAACAAGCCATCAATGTGCCACCAACCCAAGGCGCCCAACGGTCGTCCTTCCAATCTTCTTTGGCTTACACGGCTCGCCTCAACCCGCCGAGCCATAGAGTGCTGCATCCGTAGCCGATGAAGATTCCCGAAGCGCTGACCGAGCGGCCAGCACCGCAAGAACAGCAGCAACGCCCAACACCGCCGCACTGGTTTCGAAGGTCGCGCGATAGCCACTCAGGTCGAACAGAAGGCCGCCCACTGTCGCGCCCGCGGCGATGGCGAGCTGGACGATCGCCACCATCAGGCCGCCGCCGGCTTCGGCATCTTCCGGCAGCGTCCGCGAAAGCCAGGTCCACCAACCTACGGGCGCCGCCGTGGCCACCAGGCCCCAAAGGCCGAGCAGGACGGTCGTGATCGTGATCGAGCCACCGAACCCCACCAGGGCAATGGCAATCGCGGCCATCAACAGCGGGATGACGATGAGCGTCCGATAGAGGTTGTTTTTCAGGCAGGCCCCGATCAGAAAGGTGCCCAGCAATCCCGCCACACCGATCACCAACAGCATGAAGGACAGCATGGAAACGCTCACCTGCGTCACCGTTTCAAGGAACGGTCGCAGGTAGGTGAACAACATGAACTGGCCCATGAAAAATGTGCTGACCGCCAGCATGCCGAGTGCGACCGGCGCCCGGGTCATCAACTTGAAGACATTGGTACTGCCTTGCTTCGCCTGCGAAGGCATGGAGGGCAGGCGTAACAGCAGCCAGACCAGGGCGATGGCGGCGACGGGCACGATGCAGAAAAACGCGCCACGCCAACCGATGATCGCCCCCAGGAAACTGCCCAGCGGCGCAGCGATCACCGTCGCCAAGGCATTGCCGCCATTGACGATGGCCAGTGCCTGCGGAACCTGATCGTCCGGCACAAGCCGCATGGCCGTGGCCGCCGACAGCGACCAGAAGCCGCCAATCGCCACGCCGATCAACGCGCGACCGAGCATGAATACCGCATAGTTTGGTGCAAACGCCGCCACGGTGCCTGAAACGATCATCAGCAATGTCAGCCCCAAAAGGAGCCATTTGCGGTCGACCCGGGCGGCGATCGATGCGATGAACAGGCTGGTGATCAGGGCAAAGGCGCCAGAGACGGCAATGCCTTGACCGGCCTGCCCTTCGCTGACGTGAAGATCCGCCGCTACCGGCGTCAGTAAGCTGACTGGCATGAACTCCGAGGCAACGAGCACGAATGCGGCGAGGGCCATGGCAAGTACCGCGCCCCAGGCGGGCTGGCCTTGTGGTTTAGGTAATGAGGTATCGGTCATGGGACAAAAATCCTGTGTTTCTGGATGAACTGTGAGAGTGGGCTTGTTCGCGAAGGGGTCGGCACAGCCAACATCACTGTCTCAGGCAGACCGCTTTCGCGAGCAAGCCCGCTTGTGTCTTGCGCTGCGATTAGACTGAAGGTGAGAGCGGTGGGCGGCAAGCTGAACGCCCGAAGTGCTTAAAGCACGTGTGGGAGCCCATGCTGCCACTCACCTCTCCACT